>NZ_BDCR01000001.1:666123-999185 GCF_001618385.1 Paludibacter jiangxiensis
GACCCGCGAACGCACCATCGAACTGACGGGCATCCCATCAGCTGTTGGGCAGGCCAAGTATGTGCACCAGTTGTTGCGCGAACTCTATCCCGGCAACAAGGAAGAGTACTCCTCCGAAGAGCTGATGAAAACGGCGGTCATCCTCTCCGACGAAAACCTGCTGCTGCCGATGCTGCACTCGGTTCCGCAGGAGTTGGACAAAGTGAACGTAACGATGGGTTATCCGCTCTCCATCACACCGGCCTCAACGCTTATCGATAACCTTTTTGCCCTGCAACGTGCCATCCGTCAAAAGGGAACACAAACGCTGTTTTACTATCGCAACGTGCAGATCATCCTGCAACATCCCTACCTGCTGCAACTCGCCGGGAGAGAGGCCAAAGCCATCTCCGATAGCATTACGCAGTACAACAAAATATACATCCCGGCCGAAGAATTTGCCGATAATGAGCTTTTAGCGGCGCTGTTCGTCAGCAACGAATCGCCCCGGCAGATGGCAGCCTACCTGACAAAGCTGTTCCGCCTGCTGCTACAACGCCTCCAGACAACGGAAGAAAACACTCCCCCGGTTCATCTGGAGCAGGAGTTTCTGTACCATTGCTACACGGCCGTCAACCGTATCGAAGGGTTATTGCAAAACACCGAAATTGAATTGACCAACGAGACTTTTGCTCGATTGATGAAACAGCTTATCTCGGCGGTCTCTATTCCGTTCGAGGGCGAACCACTGGCCGGATTGCAAATCATGGGTCTGCTCGAAACGCGCGGCCTCGATTTCGAGAATGTGATTATCACCTCGCTCAACGAAGGTGTTTTCCCGCAGAAACAGTCGGCTCCGTCGTTTATTCCCTATCACCTGCGGAAAGGGTTCGGGCTACCCACCGGCGAACATCAGGATGCTATCTTCGCCTACCATTTCTATCGCCTTATCCACCGGGCAAAAAAGGTTATCTGCACCTACGACACCCGTTCGGAAGGATTGCAATCGGGAGAAGTGAGCCGCTACATTCACCAATTGAAGTACCACTATCGGCAACCGATCGCCGAAAAGATCGCCTCGTTCGACATCAGTTTCAGCAAACCCGAAACGGTGGAGATTGCCAAAAGCGAAGCCATCCGGCAAAAGCTGGCTCCTTTCCTGACCGAAGGAAGCCGCCGGGCGCTCTCGGCAAGCGCCATCAACACCTATCTCGACTGTCCGCTGAAGTTTTACCTCAGCACGGTGGAAGGTTTGCAGGAGAGCGACGACGTGGAGGAGACCATTGCAGCCAGCACCTTCGGCTCTATTTTTCACGGGGCAATGGAAGAGTTGTACAACACCATGAAGGGGCGCATGGTGACCGCCGAAGCGATCGACAGTGTACTGAAGAGTCCGACCGCGATCAACGATGCCGTGGCGCTGGCCTTTACCCGTAGTTTCTTGAAGAAGGAAGAAGGCATAGTCTATCCCGAAGGTCAACACCTGCTCACCACCGGTATTATTCAAAAATACATCGAACAGTTGTTGCGCAACGACAAGAAACTGACCCCGTTCGAATACGTGGCATCGGAATACCGTTTCGACGAACGGTTTGCGCTCCCCTCGGGGAAAAGCGTCAACCTGAAGGGCTTTATTGACCGCATCGACCGCAAGGAAGGAGTTACCCGTATTCTCGATTACAAAACCGGCAGTCACGATCTGACCGTTTTTTCCGGCATCGCGCAACTATTCGACAAAGAAGAGAAGAAGCGTCCCAAAGCGGTGATGCAAACCTTTATGTACGCCCTGCTCTACCAGCAACAACAGGGCAATTGTACCGTCGAACCGGGCATTGTCATCATCCGTTCATTGTTTAAAGATGCCGATACCAAGCTCTATTGCAAGCCCGAGCGGCAAGCCACTCCCGTGGACGATTTCAACGATTATAAGGAAGAATTCTCTGCCGCCTTCGCACAGTGCCTCGACGAGATTTTCGACCCGGCTCTACCTTTCACACAGACCCAGGACAGTGACAAGTGCAAGTATTGCCCGTTTACGGTGATTTGTAAGCGATAGTTTCAAAATGGGACAAGCGACATGGGATAAGCAAGCGACTTCCAAGTCGCTTAGATTCATATTTTAACGGATATATTGTTTAATCAGGATATCCTTTGCCTGTTGGTTGCCACTATGAGCCGCTTCTCCCAGATAATAAATTGCCATTTGGCGTGAGTCAGGATCAAAACGAGTTAAATCATAGATAGCTGCATTTTTATCATCGTCATTAAACGCATGCCAAAGACAAAGATAAACGTCCATATAAGCTTGCCGATAATGGTATTTATCGGCCATTTTCAAACATACTGGAAGTAATATAGGGAAATAGCTTTCTTTCGAATATGCTTCTTTGAATTTTTCATAAGCCAGAGTATCTCCATTATCTGTTTTGCGATATAAATCTTTATGGTATTGAATGAAATTGGGTAATGCAACGATTTCTACATTTTTTTTACCACTCTTATTACAGCCCCAACATATTATTAACATTGTGACGAATAGTATTTTTTTCATAATAATCAATATTTCTGCGTGTATATTAAGTGCCGTTTCTCCCTCCAAAACCAACATCGTTGCTGCGCTATACCCTCTTTCTTTTCCTTGGGTTGTTTTATCCAATACTCCCCTGCTTTTATATCTTTAGGTAATGCATTCCCATTTAGATACAGGTGTCCAAGTATGTCCTGTGAATTGTTATTGCCCGCTTCGGCTGCTCGTTTTAAATAGTATAATGCTCTGTGTTGGGAGATCGTATCTAAAGCATTCCATTCGGATGTGTTAAAATTTGGAGACATATAATGATAATAAACGCTTTCATACGCACCCGCATAATGGTATTTATTAGCCATAATCAGATCAATGAGGAAACATGTACCATAAGGACTGTCATTCACACAATCATATCGAATCGGATTCCCGGTATTAATTGCTTCACGAAGATTTTCATAGTCCGATTTGTGATTCAATGCCCGAAAGCTTAGGGTATCACCCGATTGGGAGTAATGCACTGATGTAAGTTTGTTATTTTGCTTTTGACATCCTGTTATCAGTAATACCAGAACGAGAAAGGAAGATAAGATTTTCATAGGAGTTTACATCTGAAGAATTACATAATTCATATTTCTAATAAACTTATTTCCCGCCAAATATAGTTATTTTAACGAACAAACAGATAGTTGACCGCTGCACAATAAACAAGACATCATACATCACTTTTCCCTCTTTATTCCCGCATCGTATATTTCGTATCTTTGCACATCAATCTTCAACTGCATGTGTCCATCGCTTCACGATCCCGAACTGGGACAGATTTCATTTACGGTCAATCCGCGCTCGCGGCGCATTTTCCTGCGTCTGGTGGCCGACGGCGTGCGGGTGACGCTGCCTTCGGAGAAATTTTATGAGGAGGGGGTAAGGTTTCTGAAGCAGACAAGAGAGACTTTGTTGCAGAAAAAAGAGAAGCACCAGCAATGGATCGATGCCGACCATCCGCTGAAGACGCTCACTTTCACCACGCAAGTGGTGGCCACTAATCGCAGTCAGCTCTTCTTCAGGCTGGCAAATGGTGTGCTCACCATCGAATATCCGGCACAAAAAGATGTACATGCACCAGCCATTCAGGCAGCAATTCGCAAAGGAGTGGTCTATTTTCTGCGACAGGCGGCAAAGAAGGAGTTGCCTCCCATGATTATTCGCTTAGCCGCGGAGCACGGCTTCAAATTTAACGGGGTAAAAATACAGTCGAGCCAGACCCGCTGGGGAAGTTGTTCGCGGATAAACAGCATCAACCTTTCGCTCTATTTACTGTTGTTGCCGAAACATCTGGTCGAGTACGTCATTCTGCATGAACTTTGCCACACGGTGGAGCACAACCACAGCGAACGTTTTTGGGCTTTGTTGCAACGTGTCGCACCCGACTCCGACAGGCTCCGCAAAGAGCTGTCGGGTCATCACATCCGTCACCTGTTCTGATTAGTGGATACCGCGTTTGTTCATCATCGCGGCGTAGCGATCGGCATTCCGTTTGTGTTCCGCCCAGGTAGCTGCAAAATAGTGCTCGCCGTTCAAAGTTTCCTTAGCACACATGTAGAGGTAGTTATTCGGCTTGAAGTCCAGCACGGCATCGATACTTTCGATACTCGGAATACGGATCGGCCCCGGAGGAAGACCCGGATTTTTGTAGGTATTGTAAGGTGACTGCACCCGCAAATGCACGCCCGTTATTCGCTTCAACGAGAAGTCATTCAGTGCAAACTTGATGGTTGGGCACGACTGCAACGGCATTCCGATCCGCAGGCGATTCATATACAATCCTGCAACAATCGGTTTATCGGCTTTGTGGTTGGTTTCTTCTTCAATAATAGAGGCGAGAGTAGTCACCTGTACCGGAGTCAGATTGGCCTTTTTGGCTTTTTGTTTGCGCTCTTCTGTCCAGAATTCTTCATATTCGTGATGCATCCTCTTAATAAACTGTGCCGGCGTTATATCCCAAAGCATATCGTAGGTATTGGGAATAAACATTGCCACTACCGTTTCGGGAGTAAATCCCATTTTTTCGTCGGCTAAGGAATCATTCAACACAGAAAGCAATGTCAGCGAGTCGGCCATCAGTTGTTTCGACAAGCGTCCGGCCAGCTGCGCTTTGGTTCTGATATTGTTGAATTTCAAACTTACCGGAGCCTGAATATGCTTTTTCAGGTTGGAGAGTAGTTTATGATTGGTCATGCCGTTAGAAATAGCATAACGACCTGTACGTATTTTGGTAGGATAACCCTCTGTTTTTGCCAGACGAATGAAAGAATTAATATCGCGGGGCTTGGTTTTTTTCTCGATTTGTTTCACCACATCATCGAGCGTGGCATGTTCATGAATGTAGATATAAACAGTTTCACCCGAAGGTGTAAAGAAGTTTCCGCGGAAATAAATATATGCCTGATATCCTATAAAAAGAACGGCTATAGCACCTAAAACTAATGCTATCCTTTTGATTAATTTGGAATTACGGTATATTTTCTTTTTCATAACTACCTAATTTTTAAGCCTTATCAATTGAGCTTGCAAATTTAATCATTCCTATTGAGAATATTTTGAAAGAGAGTTTGAAAAAATGAAAATTATTTCCTACTTTTGCAACGCTTTTAAAGCAACCGTTTAGGCAATGACTCGGACACTGGTGAGGTGGGTGAGTGGCTTAAACCAACAGTTTGCTAAACTGTCGTACGGGTAACCGTACCGGGGGTTCGAATCCCCCCCTCACCGCTTTTTAATTGCATTTTTATGGCACTTGTCGCAAGATAGGTGCCATATTTTTTTTGTTTATCCGAAATAAATCCTATTTTTGCCATGGGTAGGTGAAATCAAATCCTTTCTCCGTCCACATCCTGATTGCCGGAAGACATCAGCAACTTTATCAGCCACCTTTTGTCCTTCAAAATCTAAACTACACGCAAATGAAAACTATCTGTTTCTACTTTCAGGTGCATTTACCGATGCAGTTAAAACGTTATCGTTTCTTTGAAATAGGATCCGATCATTATTACTATGATGACTTTGCAAACGAAGCAAATGTGCAGCGAATAGCCAACAGCAGCTTCCTACCGGCCAACCGCCTCATTCTTGACATGATACGCAGTTCGCACGGCAAATTCAAAGTCTCTTTCTCCATCTCGGGAATCGCGCTTGAACTCTTCGAACAATATGCTCCCGAAGTGATTGATAGTTTTAAGGAACTTGCCGAAACAGGCAGTGTGGAGTTTGTTGCGGAAACATATTCTCATTCGCTCGCCGCCGTTTTTGATCCTGAAGAGTTTGTACAACAGGTCAAAATGCACAGCGATACTATCTATGAACTTTTTGGCGTTCGGCCTACCACCTTCCGGAATACCGAAATGATTTATTCCGACGAGATCGCCCAAATGGTTTACGAAATGGGATATTCCACGATGCTCACCGAAGGGTCCAAACATGTGTTGGGATGGAAAAGCCCGAATTTTGTATATGGACACAGTTATATTCCGCAGGTCAAAGTACTGACCCGCAACATGAAACTGAGTGACGATATTGCATACCGCTTCTCGGACTGGAGCTGGAGCGAATTTCCTCTGACAGCGGAAAAACTGATGAGCTGGATTAAAAGTGCCGAAGAAAGCGAAAAGGTTTTCAGCATCTTCATGGGCTATCAGTCTATCGGAGAACGCCAACGTCCCGAAAGCGGCATTTTCGAATTCATCAAAGCATTACCGCTTCAGGCTTTAGCAAACAAGATAACCTTTTCCACGCCGGCCGAAATTGCAAAAAAATTCAATCCTATTTCTCCTATCAGCGTCCCCTACCCTCAAACATGGTCGGGAGAAGAAAAAGACCTGAGCAGCTGGACCGGCAACGACCTCCAGACCGAAGCGCTTCAAAAACTATACCAGGTAGGAGAACGGGTTCGTTTGTGCTCCGATCGTGCACTGAAACGCGACTGGCTCTGCCTGCAATCGTCCGACCACTTCCATTACATGACCACCAAACCATGGAACGGATTTACCGTTTATCCGAACTATGAATCGCCGTATGATGCGTTTACAAACTACATGAACGTACTGGCCGACTTTATGGATCGGGTCAAAGGACAATTCCCTTCAAGCATTGAAAATGAAGAGTTAAACGCATTGTTAACCACCATCAACAATCAGGAATCAAAAATAAACGAGTTGGAAAAGAAACTTCTATCCACTTCTCCAACAGATTGATTGTAAATATTTTTACGGCAAAAACATTAAGTTTTTGCCGTTTTACTAAATGACCCTGTCTGACATTACCATACAATTACCTTTAGAGAACTCAACGCTTATCTTCGGAGTGGTGCTGCTTGTTATTCTCTTTTCGCCGTTGCTTTTGCACCGGCTGAGGATACCGTATATAGTAGGCCTCATTTTCGCTGGAATTCTTCTGGGCCCAAAAGCATTCAATATACTTGCCAACGATGAGAGTTTTCATCTGTTCGGCAATGTGGGTATTCTCTACATCCTTTTTCTGGCGGGAATTGATATGGATATGAACGACTTTCGCCGCAATCGTGTCAAGGGAATGATTTTTGGCCTGTTTACGTTTTCCATACCGATACTTATCGGCACATTTACAAGCCTCTACATTCTGCATTTCTCACTGATGACTTCGCTTCTGCTGGCAGCAATGTATTCGTCGCAAACGCTTGTAGCCTATCCGATTACAGGCCGGTATGGCGTTTCGCAAAATCGCGCGGTCAACATCACAGTCGGGGGAACCATTCTGACAGACACTCTGATGCTTATGCTGCTGGCAATCATTGCCGGCATGTGCAAAGGAACCCTTACCAACTGGTTTATGGTGTTATGGGCAATCAAAATTGTCTGCTTTGGCTTAATTGTTATGTTTGTTTTCCCGGTTATTGCCAGAGCTTTCATGAAACGCTTCGAAGACAACATCCTTCAGTTCATCTTCGTATTGGCTATGGTATTCCTCGGGGCGTTTCTGGCTCAGCTTGCAGGACTGGAAGGCGTTCTCGGCTCGTTCATGGTAGGTATTTCGCTGAACCGTCTGGTTCCTAAAGTATCGCCGCTCAAACACCGTCTCGAATTTGTGGGAAATGCGCTTTTCATTCCCTTCTTTCTGATTGGGGTGGGAATGATGATCGACTACCGGGTATTGTTCAGCGGATACGAAGCCTTACTCGTAGCCGGCGTTATGGCCGTTGTCGCCATCACCAGCAAATGGCTGGCCGCCACCTTTACCCGCCTCACCTGCCGACTGACCAAAGACGAAGGATTGATGGTATTCGGATTAAGCAATGCCCATGCGGTAGCAACACTGGCAGCCGTAATGGTAGGCTACAATATCATTTTGGGACAAAATCCGGATGGTACCCCGGTTCGCTTGCTCAACGACCACGTGCTGAATGGCACCATCATCATGATTCTGTTATCGTGCATTATCAGTTCGTTTGTAACAGAAAAAGCAGCCCGCAGACTGGCACTGGCAGGACAAACGGGAGACAAATCGGACAAAGAAACACGTGAGCGAATACTTATACCGGTATCAAATCCTGAAACAATAGACAGGCTGATGGAACTGGCAGTAATGATGAAAACAGCTCCTTTGAAACAGCCGTTGTATGTTTTGGCGGTAGTAGATGACATAGTGAACGAAAGTCGGGGAACAGGAGAAAAATTGCTGGAAAGAGCCGCTAAAGTTGCCGCATCTACCGACAACACGATAGAACAACTTGTTCGTTACGACGTAAACGCCGCCAGTGGAATTATTCATACCGTGAAAGAGCACAACATTTCGGATGTAATCATCGGTCTGCATCGGAAGACAAAGCTCACAGAATCGGTATTAGGGCAAATGGCCGATTCTCTGCAAAAAAGCATGAGTCGGTCTATTTATGTCTACAAGCCTGTTCAGCCACTGGGAACGACCTCGCAGATTGTCACGTTTATTCCGGAAAAAGCAGAACTGGAACTTGGGTTTCAGCGAAGTTATGAGCACATCTACCATATTGCAAAACAAGCAGATGCATCTCTTATTTTCTATGTCAATAGCGATACGGAAGAGAAACTCAAGTTATTTGCGGGGCTACACAAACACAAAGTCCCCACATTTTATCGCAAAATGGAAGGATGGCATGAAATAGAGTCTTGCATCAAACAGGTACGCAGCAACGATTTGGTGATTTTTATCGCAGGACGTAAATCCACAATCTCTTACAATGCTTTGTTTGAAGAGTTGTTTGCTTCGGTATCCAACGCGGTCATAAACAACAGTCAGCTTGTGATCTACCCCGAACAGTTCGGATTCCAATCTGAAACTGACGAACGGTTTAGTGTTTTGCATAACCCGTCACCTGTTTTTGAGGAATTGAAGAAACCACGCAAGTGGCTGGATATTCTTACGAAAAAATAAAGGTTCTTCTTCCTCTGAATTTTGTCAGAGGTAAAAGTCAAGGCTCATCTTTCAAAATTTATATTTTAAAGATCAGCCCATTACATCGGATTTGGTCAAAAAAATATAACCACAAAGAAAATTTTATCCAAAATATTTTGTGGAAAAGCATTAAACGCTTACCTTTGCACTCGCTTTTTAAGCAAAACATAATGGAGTGTCTCATGGTGTAATGGTAGCACTGCAGTTTTTGGTACTGCCTGTCTAGGTTCGAATCCTGGTGAGACAACCAAACAAGGCCAATGGTTTGATTTACAAACTTTTGGCCTTTGTTTTTTATATAAAAATTTATGCTCTATGGCAAATTTCAAAGAACTTCTCAACAATGTCAAAGCTTTTGTGTTTGATGTTGACGGTGTGTTATCAAACAACAGTATTCCTTTGCACCCCAATGGTGAACCTATGCGGATGGTAAATATCAAAGACGGATATGCAATTCAGTACGCGATAAAAAAAGGATACCATGTTGCCATTATCACCGGAGGAAACACAAATGCCGTACGGCTTCGCTTCGAGCGTTTGGGTGTGAAAGATATCTACATGGCCTCAAGCACCAAAACAAACGACCTCGACGAGTTCCTTCTCAAATACTCGCTCAATGCCGATGAAGTTCTTTACATGGGCGACGACATACCTGATTATCAGGTTATGTCACGGGTTGGCGTACCTACCTGTCCACAGGATGCTGCTCCTGAAATAAAAGCTATTTCTGTCTATGTATCCCCTTTAAAAGGCGGAGAAGGATGTGCCCGCGACGTCATGGAGCAAGTCATGAAAGTACAGGGAAAATGGATGGACGATAATGCCGCTTTTGGGTGGTAATTTTTTTTACATTTCCGTACCATTTTCAATAAAAGCGATTATCTTTGTTTATATCAAAAACAGGCAAAAGCCTTATAAATGCAAGACTCTCGGCTCATTTTACGGGTTGTTCCTGCAAATGCCTTTACAATACTAATTAACAATATTTACCCATGAAAGGTATTATTTTGGCCGGGGGATCGGGAACCCGCTTATACCCCATCACCAAAAGCATTTCGAAGCAAATTATTCCCGTTTATAACAAACCGATGATTTACTATCCGTTGTCGGTGTTAATGCTATCGGGAATTCAGGAAATATTGATAATCTCAACGCCTCAGGATATCGATCTTTACAAGCGGCTTTTTGAAGACGGATCGGCTTACGGGCTAAAAATAGAATACGCCATCCAGCCATCTCCTGACGGTCTGGCACAAGCATTTATCATCGGAGAAAAATTCATTGGCAACGATTCTGTTTGCATGGTACTGGGCGATAATATTTTCTACGGATACAACTTATCGTCTCAATTGCAGGAAGCTGCACAAATGAAAGACGGAGCCACGGTCTTTGGTTATTATGTAAATGATCCTGAACGCTATGGTGTTGCCGAATTCGATCCATCGGGAAAGGTGCTTAGCCTTGAGGAAAAACCGGCCGTTCCAAAGTCGAATTATGCGGTAACCGGCCTCTATTTCTATGGTAACGATGTGGTGGCGAAAGCAAAAGCGCTTAAACCTTCGCCACGCGGTGAACTTGAGATAACGGATCTCAATCGGATTTATCTCGACGAAGGCCGACTGAACGTAAAACTTTTGGGTCGTGGAATGGCCTGGCTGGATACCGGCACACATGATAGTCTGCTTGAAGCTGCCAATTTCATTTCGACCATTGAGAACCGTCAGGGTTTGATGGTAGCCTGCATTGAAGAAATAGCATTTCGCATGAAATTTATTGACCGGGATCAGTTGCTTCAACTGGCCGAGCCGCTAAAGAAAAATAATTACGGGCAATACCTTATTAAGATTGCCAATGAACCAATAGAAAATGGAAATAATTAGTACTCCAATACGTGATTTAGTTATAGTTAAAAACCAGATTTTTGCTGATAGCCGGGGATTTTTTTTAGAGAGTTACAACAAGAAAAGATTAGCCGAAAGCGGCATCAACATTGACTTTTGTCAGGATAATTTATCGAAATCGAGCTATGGAGTGGTCAGAGGACTGCATTACCAGCTTAACCCTCACTGCCAAAGCAAACTGGTTTCCGTCATCGTTGGTAAAGTATATGACGTAGCGGTTGACTTACGAAAAGGATCGCCAACATTCGGACAATGGTTCGGTGTTGAGCTTTCGGAAGAAAATAAATTACAGTTCCTCATCCCTCAGGGATTTGCTCACGGATTTTCAGTATTGAGCGAAACCGCCGTATTTAGCTATAAATGCGATGATTTTTATGATCCCACATTGGAGAGGGGAATTATATATAACGATCCGGCATTGAATATTGACTGGCAGATTCCATTGCAGGAAGCCATCATATCCGAAAAGGATCTAAAACATCCGACCCTGGAAAAGGCTGAGATGAATTTTGTCTATTAACCCCGTAAAGATAGAAAGTATGAAAAAGGTTTTAGTCACAGGTTCGTATGGGCAGTTAGGCAGTGAGCTGCAACAAATTGCCCCACAAATGAAGGATGTCGAATTTGTCTTTACAGATGCCGACACGTTAGACATTTGCGACAAAGACGCTATCGAGCAGTTTGTGGCCAACAAATCGTTCGATTTTATCGTCAACTGCGCTGCTTATACGGCAGTGGATAAGGCAGAAGAAGATGAAGAGAAATGTTTCGCTATTAATTGCGAAGCAATCAGAAACATCGGGGAAGTTGCTGCTTCACACGAAATTAAAGTTATTCATATCTCCACCGATTATGTTTTTGACGGAACAGCACATGTGCCTTACACCGAAGACGTAAAAATCAATCCAAAAACAGTTTACGGAAAAAGTAAAGCATGTGGCGAGGCCGATTTAAAAAGAGTTTGCCTTGATGCAGTGATTATCCGTACGTCATGGTTGTATTCGGTTTATGGCAACAATTTCGTAAAAACGATGCTCAAGCTCGGCAAAGAGCGCGACGAACTCAAAGTGGTTTTTGATCAGATCGGTACACCGACCAATGCTGCCGATTTGGCTGCTGCCATCTTGCAGATTATCGAACAAACAATTAAAAATGAAAATGCTTTCAAAACAGGCGTTTATCACTTTTCAAACGAGGGTGTTTGCAGCTGGTACGATTTCACCATTGCCATTCACCGCCTTGCCGGAATTGACTGTAAAGTGTTGCCAATCGAATCGAAAGACTTTCCGGCAAAAACTCCGCGGCCATTCTACAGCGTACTGAATAAATCAAAGATCAAAAAGACTTTCGGAATCTCGATTCCGCATTGGGAAGCAAGTTTAGGTTCCTGCATTGCAGAGCTGAACAAAAAATAGCATTTTATAAAACTTCAATAACTCATATTTTGTATGGACGATAAAATCAGACAGATAGCTGCACGTCTGCACGGATTAAGGGAAGCACTGAATATATCGGTCAAAGAGATGGCCGACGCTGCAATGGTTAGTGAGGAAGAGTATCTTCTCTGTGAAAATGGAGAAAAAGATATTCCGGTAAGCCTTCTGCATAACATTTCCGGTCATTTTAACGTTGAGATGACGGCCTTGCTATTCGGGGAAGAACCGAGAATGCGAACTTACTATCTCACCCGTAAAGGTCAGGGAGTGGCTATTGAAAGAACAAAAGCTTACAAATACCAATCGCTGGCAGCAGGTTTTGCAGGCAGAAATGCCGATCCGTTTATTGTCACGGTAGAGCCTTGCGACAATCCTATTTGTCTGAACACTCATGCAGGACAAGAGTTCAATTATGTTATTGAAGGGAGAATGCTTCTGGAAATAAACGGAAAAGAACTGATTCTGGAAGAAGGAGATTCGCTCTATTTCAATGCCGAGTTAAAGCACGGTATGAAAGCTCTCGACAATAAAACAGTCCGTTTCTTAGCCGTAATCATATAAGTATCAATATTATTTGAAAAATAAGACTTCCCGACAATATTTTTGCACGGGAAGTCATTTTTTATGTTTGGTCTATCCTCTGATGAAAAATAAACGCCTTTTTCTCCAAATAGCTGCTGTGGCAGTAGCCATTGCTGCTGTTTCCCTCATCTCTCATTATCTGTTTTTCCGCCTCGATTTAACCTCCGACAAGCGATATACTATCTCATCAGCTACAAAAGGACTTATGAAGTCGCTGGACGAACCGGTACAAATCAACGTGTATCTCGACGGTGATTTAAACGCCGGTTTTCTACGGTTAAAGCACTCCTGCACGGACTATCTGGACGAGTTTAAGGTATATGCCGGCAAAAACATTCAATATCAGCTTATCGATCCTGCAAAAGCAGCCGAAGGTAAAGATCAGGACGCTTATTATGCTTCGCTCGAGAAACGGGGTATGCGTGCTACAATGGTTTATGAGAAAGATGCTGATGGAAAAGCTGTAAGGAAGATAATTTGTCCCTGGGCAGAAATAATCAGTCATAAAGACACTCTTTTAGTGAACCTGCTTACCAATATGCAGGGACATTCCGGAGAAGAGAACCTGAATGCTTCGGTGGAAAATCTTGAATATCAGTTGACCGATGCTATTCGGATATTGAATGTGAAGGAAAATCGTAAGGTGGCGTTTCTGGAAGGCAACGGAGAACTACCCGAGCCGGAAGTGTATGACGCAACCACAGCTCTTAGCCGCTATTTTCAGGTAGACCGGGGCGCTCTCGGCAACGACCCGAAAGCTCTTGATCCATACAAAGTGGTTATCATTGCCAAACCGGCGACCGCTTTCTCCGAGAATGAGAAATTCATTATCGACCAGTATATTATGAATGGAGGACGTGTGCTGTGGCTCATTGACGGATCAAAGATCGACAATGATTTCCTCTCGAGAACCGGGCAGGCAACCATTGCTCCGCTTGATGTGAACCTTTCTGATATGCTTTTTGGATATGGTGTCCGCATCAACCCTGACATTGTGCAGGATGTTCAATGCGCCTCTATGCCAATCAATGTGTCACGTCCGGGAGAAGAGCCGCAATTTAAGCCAATGCCGTGGGTTTTTCAACCGTTGTTACTTACATCTCCATACAACGCCACCACGCGTAATCTGGCCTCTGTAAAGGCAAATTTTGCCTCATCAATAGATTTTGTAGGCGTGGACACTCTGGTAAAGAAACAAGCCCTTCTCGCCACCTCTAACGCATCACATGTTTTAGCACCTCCGGCAATGGTTGATCTGAAACAAATGCCGGACCCACGTGATCACGATTATTTCCGCTTCCAAAACATTCCGGTAGGTGGCCTTTTGGAAGGGACATTTACTTCTGCCTTTGCCAACAGAATGGTTCCCGAAGGGATTAATAAATCTGCATCAATAGCCCGTAAGAGCAAGTATACAAGAATGATTATTGTTGCAAACGGAGATATTATCCGCAACGAAGTTCACGGCACCGGCGACAACATGCAACTGTTACCTTTAGGATTCGACAGTTATACCAATCGCCAATACGGTAACCGTGATTTTATCGTAAATGCCGTTTTGTATCTTAGCGGAGACGACAGCTGGCTCGAATTAAGATCGCGGGTAGTTCCACTTCGTTTGCTTAACAATGTTGCTACCACAGAAGGCAGAACAACATGGCAAATCATCAATCTGGTTACCCCTTTGGTTCTGCTGGCTTTATTTGCCGCGGTTTTCTTTTTTTTAAGACGACGAAAATATTCCTGATAGAATGAAAATGTCCTTGATGATTGTTTCATCAAGGACATTTTTTTCAAATACGGCTGTATTTATTTTTTCGGTTCTTTGTTTTCTTTGAATCCTTTATCCGGCGTACCGTCTTTTTTCAAGTGCTTCGGAGCTGCTGCTTCTTTGTTTTCTTTAAAACGTTTGTCGGGAGTACCATCTTTTTTCATGTGTTGACCCGGAGCTGCTTTTGCAGGAGGTGGAGGAGGAGGCGGTGGTGTTACGTTCTTGGCATTTTTCTCAACTTTCTTCATTTCTTTGTCGGCCTTTTTCATATCCTTATCGGCCTTCTTCATGTCCTTGTCTGCTTTTTTCATCTCTTTCTTAACTTCCTTCTTTGCCGGAGCAGCAGCAGGAGTCTGAGCACTTAGCGATGATGCAGCAACAAATAAGGCTGCCATCAGCAGTGTGAATACTTTTTTCATATAGACCATTGATTTTTATACACCCGCATGTGAGTAGTATTGGTTTGTAATAAGGACGAACATGCTCGTTTTCAAGAAAATTAGCTTACAAAATGAAAGGCAAATATAAGCACGAAATGAGAGGATCCAACTGCTTTATAAATTTTTATCAAAGCATAATAGCGAGACTGACTCCCTCTTCAAAACAACCCTTTATAAAGTCTCTTATCAACAAAAAAGCGGTTGACCGCTCTGGCCAACCGCTTTGTGAATTGTATATCTGCTTACAATTATAATTTTGCAATACCTTTTTTGGTAGTTGAAATAATAACTGCAGCAATTTTGTATGGGTCTCCGTTAGAAGCAGGACGACGGTCTTCCAAACGACCTTTCCAGCCATCTTCTACTGTTCCAATAGGAATACGGATAGAAGAACCACGGTCAGAAACACCATAAGAGAATTCGTTGATAGAAGCAGTTTCGTGTTTACCTGTCAAACGTTGGTCGTTATAAGCTCCGTAAACAGAAACGTGTTCCTGGATGTGTTTTCCGAATTCTTCGCAGATTGCGTCAAATACTTTTTTGTCACCGCAAGTTCTCATCAAACCGTTAGAGAAGTTAGCGTGCATACCCGAACCATTCCAGTCAAGTTCTTTTCCAAGTGGTTTTGGATGCAATTCAACATAAACGCCATATTTTTCAGCAACTTTTTCCAAGAAATAACGAGCAACCCAAATTTGGTCACCTGCATCTTTTGCACCTTTAGCGAAGATTTGGTATTCCCATTGTCCGGCAGCAACTTCAGCGTTGATACCTTCAACATTCAAACCGGCTTCCAAACAAACATCGAAGTGTTCTTCAACGATTTCACGTCCGTAAGCAGCTTTAGCACCTACGCCACAATAGTAAGGACCTTGAGGAGCAGGATAACCGTTTGCAGGGAAACCCAAAGGCATTTTTGTTTCCATATCCATCAAGAAATATTCTTGTTCGAAACCAAACCAGAAATCATCATCGTCCGATTCGATAGTTGCACGACCGTTTGATTCGTGTGGAGTTCCATCCGCATTCAACACTTCAGTCATCACAACATAAGCGTTTTTGCGAGTTGGATCCGGGTAGATAGCAACTGGTTTTAACAAAAGGTCGGAAGAACCACCAGTAGCTTGTTCGGTTGAAGAACCGTCGAATGACCATACTTTGCAGTCTTCCAATTTTCCACTAAAGTTGTCTTTAGACATCATTGTCTTTGCTCTCAACGATTGGGTTGGTTTGTAACCATCCAACCAAACATACTCTAATTTTGCTTTCATGTTTTTGCCTATTTTTAATTGCATTTTATTATATAAACTGATGCAAAGGTAACAAAAAGATTAGAAAAACAAGTATCTAATAGCAATTATCTTGCATTTTATCCGTTTTTAATATTTTTTATTGTCATTTTGTCATCCATGATAATTGTTTAAACGAATGTCATATGCAGTATTGATAAGTAGTTGAGAGCCTTTTATTACAAACAGTTACATCATCGCAAAAAAATAGCCGGAAACAGAGTTCAAAACTGTTTCCGGCTATTTATATTATTTGCGCTATTCTACACAGAGATTATTACTTAAGAAAGCAACATTCTTTCCAATTGAGCAACTCCGGTGGTTGCTGGTTGCTGAATAAATGTAATGCGTTGATAATATGCTGTGTTCACTTCTTTTGGATCAATAAGGTAGATTGGAACGCCCTTAGGGACATAATGCAATAATCCTGCAGCCGGATACACATTGAGCGAAGTGCCAATCACGGCATAAATATCTGCCTGAGCGCTCAAATCGGCAGCCTCTTCAATTGCAGGAACGGCTTCACCAAACCATACGATAAATGGACGCAGCTGTCCACCTTTGGGACATCTGTCTCCCAGTTTTATATAAGGAGCATCCGAAGGAAGGTCAACCACATAATCCGAATCGTACGTGGAACACACTTTCGTAAGCTCTCCGTGCAGGTGGAGCACATTATTGCTTCCGGCACGCTCGTGCAGGTCATCGATGTTCTGCGTTATAATGCGAACATCAAATTGCTGTTGCAACCGAGCCAGCCCCACATGTCCGTCGTTGGGTTTTGCTTTTAACAACTGGCGGCGACGTTCGGCATAAAAGCCGAGCACAAGCTCAGGATTACGAGCCCAACCTTCCGGGGTTGCCACATCTTCCACGGGATATTGATCCCACAATCCACCGGCATCCCGGAAAGTGCTAATGCCACTTTCGGCGCTCATTCCTGCTCCGGTGAGGATAACTAATTTCTTCATTCGAGTCTGTTTTAATCGAACGCTGTCAATTAGTTGTTAGCTGATTGATAGCTTTATTCTTCTACTGTAACTTTTATAATCTTCACATCTTCAACGGGACGGTCGGCACGGCCGGTTTTAACCTTAGAGATTTCTTCAACCACCTCAAGACCGGATACCACTTCTCCGAAAACGGTGTAACTGCCATCAAGATGCGGAGTTCCCCCCAACGTTTTGTAAGCCTGACGAAGCTCATCTGTCAATTTATACATCGGGTTCTCATCAACTTTTTTGACCGTTTCGGCATAAATTGAGTCGCGGAGATTATTGAGACCGGCAGTGTCATTTGCCAACTGAAGAGCCTTAATTTTTTCAATGTGAGTTGTTGCTATTTGTTGAAAAATACCTCTTTCCTGATTGACACGGGCTGATTGTTCCACATGGTTCAATTCATTTTCGGAACAGGTACGTCCCTGAACGATATAAAATTGTGAACCCGACGAAGCTCTGTCAGGATTCACTTCATCACCCTGACGCGCAGCTGCCAAGGCTCCTCTTTTATGAAAAAATGCCGGGTAATGAATTTCTGCCGGTACAGTATATCCGGGTCCGCCGGTACCCAGCATCTGATCTGGTTTTGCATCTTTCGACTGTGGATCGCCGGTTTGAATCATAAATTCACCGATGACGCGGTGAAACAAAACGCCGTCATAAAAGCCCTGTTTGGCTAACTTCAGAAAATTATCGCGATGCAGAGGCGTTTCGTCATAGAGCTTTACGAGGATATCGCCATGATTGGTTTGAATTTTTACCATAGTTGGTGATAGATTTTTGGCTGCAAAAAGGTTGCAAGCCGTCATAAAAATAGTAATTATTAATAAGATTCTGTTTGTTCTCATTTGATTTTCAAGTAAATTTGCCGAAGCATAAGTAACTTACAGGAATTGTATCCGAATGTGATGCTTCGGTTTATTCTACCGTTTTACTTATTATTCTTATTAATAGAAAGATATGAATGCCCGCCCAAAGGGCACATTCCCCCTTTACAAGATTCAAATAGGATGCTCAAAATTAAACAAAAATCTCTAAGAGTGCTCTTAATGGCTACAGCAATTACGGTAGCCATCATTGGTACTATATTTATTTTGTTGAATTTGAGCTTTGTGCAAAACTCCATCCGCAAGAAAATTGTAGCGGATCTGTCACAAAAACTACACACTCGTGTTGAAATAGGAACCCTTTCATTTTTTCCGTTTTCTGACTTAAAAATGGGAGACGTCTATCTTGAGGATCAGACACGCGATACCCTGTTCACGGCACACCAAATGAAGGTTCACCTCGATTTCTGGCGATTGTTTCGCAAAGAAGTGGCGATAAACGCAGCCGATCTGGCGCGTTTGAATTTCAACCTCAAAGTGGATTCGACCGGAAAAACCAACTTTGATTTTGTTATCAAAGCTTTTGCGTCAAAAGATACCACCAAATCGAAAATGAACCTCATTTTCAGTGTTGATCGTTTTCGGTTGTCCGACAGTCGTTTCCGGCTGAACAACATTGATAAAAAAGAGCATCTCAGAACCTTTGATGCGTCTCACCTTGATATTCATGATATTAATCTTGATTTGTCGCTACACCGTTTTTCGTCCGATTCTTTGTCGGCCGACATCCATTCCCTCTCTTTGCGGGAACGATCGGGACTGCAACTTTCAAAGCTTCAAACCCGCATAAGAGCCAACAAGAAACAATTGATTTTGTCTTTCTTCAATCTGAAGTTGCCCGCGAGTGAATTGAAGATGCAGAATATAACCTTTACAACTAAGGCATCCGGAAAAACGAACAATCTACTGCAAAACGTAAAGGTTAACTGTTCCATTTTGCCTTCGGAAATAGAGCCGAGCGATCTGGCCTGTTTCCTTCCTCCACTGGCGTCGTACCACGATAAGTTCAAATTAACGACCGATCTTAGCGGAACTTTCTCAAATTTCAGGTGTAAGAAACTAAGCCTGACGGGACAAAACCACTTTAGCCTTTCCGGCAACTTTGACATAAACGGTCTGCCCGATATCGGAGAAACATTCGTATATGCCAATCTGAAGCAGTTGAATGTGAATGCGGCAAGAATGCAGGATATGATAGCCCATTTTACGGGAAAACCATTTACGCTTCCCAACGAAGTTTTACGATTGGGCGACCTGCGTTTTAACGGTTCTCTTACCGGTTTCTTCAGCGAAATGGTCGCTTACGGTAACTTGTCAACACGTTTGGGGAGCTTATCTACCGATATCAAACTCAATTTCAGCGATAAACTGAATAAGTTGCAATTCTCAGGAGCCATCAATGCTATGAATTTCCGTTTAGGGGAGATGTTAAGTTCTCCCGATATGGGAAACATTTCGCTACAGGCCAAACTGGAAGGGAAAAGCGAAAAAGGGAAACCGCTGTCTACAAAGGCAAAAGCTGTGGTATCTTCTTTTTCATTCAATAAATACACATACAACAACTTATCCATCGACGGCAATTTTGACGGATCGAAATTTGACGGATCAGCAAGTCTTGAAGACCCTAATATCCGCTTCAATCTTGCCGGACTTATCGATTTGGCAAAAAAGAGACCCGTTTATAAGTTTACTGCCGACATCCAGAACCTCACGCCCAACAAGCTCAACCTGACGAAAGATTTCCCGAACCTGACAGCCGGGCTGCACATGGAAGCAAACCTTCAGGGCGATTTGATGAAAGATGCAGACGGTTCTGTTATATTCACGAATATTAATCTGCTGAACGGAGGACAGGAGTACAATCTGAGTCATCTAACCCTCAATGCCCTCCCGACATTTGAAAACAACAATCGGTTGGATATTAACTCTGATCTTATCAGCGGATATTTTCAGGGCAAATTCAATTTTATCAAGCTCCCCAAAGACATCACCTACATCGCAGCGAAATATCTGCCATCGTTGCTACACACGTCCGAACGCTATGCTGCATTCAATAATTTTGCATTTAACCTGAAAGTAGATCCGAATCAGGCCGATGAACTCTTTTCGGTTTTGGCATTGCCAGTTCAGATTGAAAATGGTGCAAGTCTGGAAGGAAATGTCAATTCTGATTCCCGACAGTTAAATTTTACGCTTGACATACCAACACTGACATCGAAAACATCTCATTTTTCTAAATTACGCCTTACATGTGACAACCCTCGTGAAATGATGCAGATTACAGCGAAAGGCATGATACTCCAAAGCAACAATACGGTCATGAATCTTTTCGCATCAGCCGCTGCTACAAAAGATTCTGTCAGTACCCGACTTATGTGGGACAACAGCGGAAAAGAGACGTATGCCGGTGAAATGGTTGCCAGAACAAGACTTTGGAAAGAAAACAATCAGTTATGGGCTGACACAAAAATATTACCCACGCAGATTATCCTGAATGATTCGGCATGGAACATACGTCCAAGCACAGTAAAGACCGACATGAAGAGTGTGTGGATCAATCGTTTTATGGTTGAACGCCAGCAACAACACCTCAGCATTGACGGAACAATTTCGGCACAGGCAACCGACAGTTTATGCGTCGATATAAAAGGAATTCAGCTGGATTATGTGTCTAAAATGGCTCACATGCAAAACCCATCGTTGAACGGCAACGTAACCGGCAACGTAACCATACTTAGTGTTTTGAACCATCCGATTGCGAAAGTCAATGTTTTTGCCCGTGATTTCGGACTGAATCACTGTGTTTGGGGTGATACCTATGCCGAAAGCGGATGGGACGAAGCAAACCGGAAGTTGAACCTTATGGGACGCGTGATGAGTAAGACAGACACTGTTGCCCTCTTAAAAGGAGGGTTCTACACAGCAAAAGACTCAATGGCTCTTTACGGATTTGCCAGACATCTTCCAATTACATTCCTCAACCCTTACCTGACCTCGTTCTTATCGAACCCGCAAGGAACAGCAACAGGAAAAGTGGGAATGTTCCTCGTAAAAGGAAACATATGGTTTAATGGCGATGTAAAAATCGAAAACGGGCAAGCCGGACTTAGTTCATTAGGTACGATGTATACTTTCAGCGACTCGGTACACCTCCGTAAAGAAGCAATCATTCTGAAAAATGTCGTTTTACATGATGCCGAAAACAACACCGGAGTCCTTTCATGCACGGCACCCAATACCTACCTGAAGGATTGGAAATACGACGTACAGGTTACCGCGCATAATTTACTATCAATGAATACCAAAGAAACCGATAGTGAAAACTTTTGGGGAAAGGTATATGCAGACGGTGATGTACGGGTTACCGGAGATGGTCAGGGGACCAAAATCAACATCAACGCGACATCAAAGCCCAAGACAAATGTTTACATATCAATTGGTTCGGCAGTGAGCGCGGCCGACAACTCTTTCATCGAGTATGTTGTCAGGAAGAAGCGTAATGCTACCATTTCCGGTGAGCAACAAAACAATAAATCGGGTAACGGCACGCCAACAGTGATAAATGCGATGCTGAATGTCACCCCGGATGCTCAGATACACCTGATTATTGATCCGAAAGCCGGAGACAAGATTGACGCCGTGGGATCCGGAATATTGAATGTAGGATACACTTTGCACAATCCGGATCTGCAAATGCAGGGAAGTTACACGATAAACGAAGGAAAATATCTCTTTACTTTCCAGAATGCACTAAGCAGAGAGTTCAAGATTGACAAAGGGAGTGCTATCCGGTGGAACGGAAATGCTTATAATGCTCTGATTGACATTAATGCCCGCTATCAGATGAATGCATCCTTAGCCGATCTGGATGTAGATATTCTGAAAAACTCAGGTCGGTCGAGTGCTGTTGTGGAATGTCTGCTAAACCTCACGGGTAGCCTGATGAAACCAGATATCAAATTTGACATCAACCTGCCTAACTCACGAGATGAAGTAAAACGTGCGGTAAAGAATGTCGTAAACACAAACGACATGATGAACCGGCAAATGATCTGGTTATTAGCGTTCAACCGCTTCTATACACCCGACTATATGCGATCATCGGTCAACCCTATCGGTCAGGGCGAATTGATTTCAGTTGCCAGTTCAACATTATCTAATCAGCTCAACAGCTGGCTATCACAAGCAGTATCGGGCGTTAATGTTGGTTTTAATCTGCGTTCATCCGGAGTAGGAGAATATACCGGAACGGACTATGAAGCTGAAATTATGTATCAAAACAACCGCTGGATCATAAATGGCAGTGTCGGTTATCGGAACGATAATTTTTCAACCAGTAAATTCATCGGAGATGTCGATATTCAGTATGTGTTGTCGAACAACGGAAAATGGCGTGTGCGCGGATATAACCGCACCAATGACTACAAACAACTCAACCCCGCGCCTTACACCCAGGGGCTTGGTTTGACTTATACTGAAAACTTCAACAGTTTCAAAGAGATTCTGACTGATTATAAAGATCTTTTAGTCAGTACATGGGGAAAAATCAAAGGCATATTTCGCAAGAAGAAAACCGAAAAGAAATAAACCAGTCTTCGCCGGCTGCAAAAACATAAATATATGCACAGACAGATAATTTTATTGATATTCAGCATGATATCGTTGTTTTCGGTATCGGGTCAAATCTCTGTTGAGAAATTGTTTCAAACGATGCCGGCCGACCTTTTGTGGCTCGACCAATCGCAACGAACAGAGCTGTTTGCTTATTTCAAAGACAAAAAGGTTGATTCCATTCAAAACAGTCTAAATGGCTATTGTAAGCTGATTGACTATAATGAAGAGACGAAGCACCTGCTGCTGAAAACCTCTCAAAAAGGCAGCATGGAAATGCAGGTTTTGGGAGCGGAATCATCACCGTTCATCGCGGTAATTTTCACGACGTGCGCTCCGGCCTGTCAGTCGCACATCAATTTTTATTCTCTCGAATGGAAGCCGTTCACAATGGACTTTCCCACTTTGTCAGCTTCCGATTTCATTGCCAGGGGATTATCGGAATATGATCTTTCTATTGCAAACCGGTTGCTGACTCCGCTTTTCATAAGCTATACCTTTACAGAACCTGGAAAAACCATAACAGCATCATGCAATGCCAGACAATTTCTTGCTGATGATGACTGGAAAGAACTGAAACCTCTTTTGAAGTCAGAGCAACTGTCGATTAAATTTGAAGATGGAGTCTGGAAAATCAAGAAATAAACAGCATAAAATAAATTCTCTAACCAAAGTTCAACATTCATGAAGAAGATTCTAAACACACTAACCGTACTTTTCCTGGCATCTCTTTGCCTTACAGCCCAGAAGCGCCAACCGGATTATGAGGCTTATATCAAAAAATACCAGTCAATTGCTGTATCCGAGCAGAAAAAATATGGAATTCCCGCAAGTATAACGCTGGCACAAGGATTGTTGGAGTCAAGAGCCGGAAAAAGTCCTTTGGCAACTGAAGCAAACAATCACTTTGGCATAAAATGTTCCGACTGGAGAGGAGACACTTTCTTTCAGAATGATGATCAGAAAAATGAATGTTTCCGCAAATATTCAAATCCCAAAGAATCATACGAAGACCATTCTTCATTTCTTGCAAAAAGAAGCCGATATGCTTCTCTTTTCTCATTAAAATCAGATGACTACAAAGGCTGGGCCAATGGTCTCCAGTCAACCGGATATGCAACAAGCAAAACATATGCTTCAAGCCTGATAAATCTTATCGAACTTTACCAGTTGAACATGCTTGATTCAGAAAGCAGCAAGTTGCTGGCTTCGAATAAAAAGAAAAAGAAAGCGGTTATAGAAGAAAAAACTATTGCAGAAGCGCTTGCGGAATCATCCACTGTGGTTAGCAGCGACTTTGGAGTAATTGAAGAGCCTTTTGACCATAAAGTATACAAGAACAACGGTGTGAAGTACGTGCTTGCAAAACCCGGCGACACCTATAAATCCATCGCAAGGGAAGTCAACTTACCTGAAAAAGTGCTCCGTTACAAGAACGAAGTGACCGATGATTATGTATTGAGTGTCAACGAGGTGGTTTATCTGGGAGCAAAAAAGAGCAAAGCTGCTAAAAACGTTCCTGCAACACACCGTGTAGAAGCCGGAGAATCAATGCACTCCATCT
This sequence comes from Paludibacter jiangxiensis, assembly GCF_001618385.1. Lineage (NCBI taxonomy): Bacteria > Pseudomonadati > Bacteroidota > Bacteroidia > Bacteroidales > Paludibacteraceae > Paludibacter > Paludibacter jiangxiensis. Next base: position 690,571 of record NZ_BDCR01000001.1, read on the forward strand.
CACAAACCTACGGAATCAAGGTTAAAAAGCTTTATCAACTGAACGACATTACTTATGGTTCGCCTGCTGTATTCGGCAAAGTGTTGAACCTGAAATAATAACCCACAACAATCAAAGGTTGGATGTTCAGAGTTTATTAATTTCAGCTTTGAACATCTAACCTTTCAAATTTATAAATAATTTAATGTCTGCACCTTTAGCCGAACGACTGCGCCCCAAAAGTCTGGACGAATACATCGGACAGAAGCATCTTGTGGGAGAACGTGCTATCCTTCGCAAAATGATCGAATCGGGAAATCTCTCATCATTCATTTTGTGGGGTCCTCCCGGTGTAGGCAAAACCACCCTTGCCAAAATCATTGCAAATCGGTTAGAGAGACCTTTTTACACACTCAGCGCTATCAATTCGGGCGTAAAAGATGTGCGGGAGGTGATCGAAAAAGCAAAGAGCAACCGGTTTTTCAATCAACCGAACCCGATTTTGTTCATCGACGAGATACACCGTTTCAGCAAATCGCAACAAGACTCTCTGCTGGGTGCTGTGGAAAACGGCACTGTCACTCTGATTGGAGCAACAACAGAAAATCCTTCCTTCGAAGTGATTACTCCGCTGCTGTCGCGCTGTCAGGTTTATGTCCTAAAATCACTAGACAAGAAAGATTTGCAGGATCTCGTAAAAAGGGCTTTAGCCACCGACTTTGAGCTAAAGCAACGGAATATCAGCATTAAAGAGGACGATGCATTGCTTCGTTTCTCAGGAGGCGATGCCCGAAAACTGCTCAACATTCTGGAATTAGTCGTCAACGCATCTCCCGAAGAAGAACTAGTGATAACCAACACATTGGTGACTGACCGCTTACAAGAGAATCTGGCTACTTATGATAAAGGCGGAGAGATGCATTACGACATTATTTCGGCTTTCATCAAATCAATCCGGGGCAGTGATCCCGACGCGGCAGTTTATTGGCTTGCCCGGATGGTTGCCGGCGGTGAAGATCCTAAATTTATAGCGCGGCGTCTGGTTATTTCGGCCGCAGAAGACATTGGACTGGCTAACCCGAATGCTTTGTTGCTGGCAAATGCCTGTTTCGATGCATTACAAAAGATAGGATGGCCTGAAGGTCGTATAATTTTGTCGGAAACAGCTATCTATCTGGCAAATAGTCCTAAAAGCAATTCGGCCTACCTTGCCATCGACGAAGCGCTTGCTCTGGTAAAAGAGACGGGAGACCTTCCGGTACCTCTACATCTGCGCAATGCTCCCACCAAGCTCATGAAGCAGCTCAATTACGGGAAAGAATACCGCTACTCACACGACGGAGAAAACCATTTCATTGAGCAACAGTTTTTGCCTGACGAGCTGAAGACTCAATCGATCTGGCATGCTGCCGATAACCAGGCGGAACAAAAACAGGCAGAATGGTTGCGCAAACTGTGGAAAGGACGGTTCTGAGACCCAGATGGTGCGATTGCTTACTCATAGCGAATCGCCCAAAGATCAACAAAATCGGATTATTTTTGACCACGATCGTACTATCTGATAAAAAATTACTTTCTTTGTTCATTCAAATATTGTGGGTTGATACTTCTCTAACTCCATGTATGTCAATCATCTGGTAATTGAGAATAGTGTGCTGGTGATAGTGTTTAATCATTTATTCATCACAAAATGTGTGGAATTGTTGGATATATCGGCACAAAAGCGGCTACAGATGTTCTTGTAGACGGGTTACGCAAACTGGAATACAGGGGCTATGATTCAGCCGGAATTTCCATTTTCGAAGACTCTAAAATTCAGGTTGTCAAGGCAAAAGGTCGGCTTGATAACCTCGAAAACAAAATAACTTCGCTGGGTAAACCTCTGGGAACAGTAGGTATCGGACATACCCGCTGGGCTACCCATGGAGAACCTTCTGATGTAAACTCCCATCCTCATGGTAATGAACGGGTTACTATCGTTCACAACGGGATTATCGAAAACTACCTTCAACTTAAAGAAAAGCTGGTTGAAAAAGGATATAAATTCCTTTCGGAAACCGACACAGAAGTTGTTGCCGTATTGCTCGACTACTACTACAACGGAAACCCGGTAGAAACCATTTCTACGGTTATTAAAAATCTGAAAGGATCCTACGCTTTAGGTATAATGTTTCAGGACTGTCAGGACAAGATATTTGCAGTCCGCAAAGACAGTCCGCTTATTGTGGGCATCGGCGAGGGAGAAAACTTTATTGCATCTGACATTCCCGCAATCCTGAAATATACCAGAAGCTATTATCTGCTGGAGGAAAACGAAATTGCTGTAATAGAAAAAGATAAAATCGATATCGTCGATACAGACGGCGATCCTATTCAAAAAGAGATTTTTACTGCCACATGGGATATTGAAGCTGCCGAAAAAGGAGGTTATCCTCACTTTATGCTCAAAGAAATCTACGAGCAACCGACGGCTATCACCAATACCGTTTCACCACGTATAATCAACGGAGCTCCTGATTTTGGTATCAAGGCACTAACCGATGAGATTCTGAAAAGCTTCAAACGTATCTGGATTGTTGCTTGTGGTACGGCAATGCATGCCGGAATGGTAGGTAAATCAGTAATAGAGCAATTGGCAAGAGTTCCGGTTGAAGTGGATATTGCCTCCGAATTCCGCTACCGCAAACCAATCCTCAACCCCGATGACGATTTGGTCATCATCATTTCCCAATCAGGAGAAACTGCTGATACCTTAGCGGCACTGCGATTGGCAAAAGAACAAGGCGTTCATACTTTGGCCGTAGTGAATGTGGTGGGTTCTTCCATCGCCCGTGAGGCCAACAGCGTTATCTATACCTGGGCAGGCCCCGAAATTGCGGTTGCCAGTACAAAAGCCTATACAGTTCAGCTTTCGGTTATGTATCTGTTTGCCATCAAAATGGCAAGTGTCAAGGGCTTAATCGACGAAAAAGAGACAGCAAAACTGTGTGATGATTTACTCGCGTTACCGGCAAAAATTGAAGAGGTTCTTCAGAATGCAGACAATTGTAAATTCGTTGCCAGCAAGTTCCAGAATGCTCATGACATTTTCTTTATTGGCCGTGGTCTGGACTACTCGCTGTCGCTTGAAGGTTCCTTGAAATTAAAAGAAATCTCCTACATTCACAGCGATGCTTATGCTGCCGGCGAATTGAAGCACGGAACTATTTCACTGATTACTACCGATATGCCTGTAGTGGCTATAGCAACGCAATCTCATCTTTTTGAGAAGATGATAAGCAACATCAAGGAAGTAAGAACCCGCGGAGCCAAAGTTCTTCTTATTTGCAAGAAAGGAACAGAGCGACAGGCCGATCTATCAGAATATGTTATTGAAATACCAGACTACAACGAATACTTCTCTCCTATTCTGACAGCTGTACCTCTACAGATGTTTGCGTATTACACTTCGGTGTTGAGAGGTTGTGATGTAGATAAACCGCGTAATTTAGCAAAATCGGTTACGGTAGAATAATTTCCAGCCAACTATCTGGTTTAGAATAGAAATTAATCGGCATAACGCCACCATAAACAACTCGTCCTATCGGCGGGTTGTTTTTTTATGTAAAGACAAAAATCCGCAATCTAACCCCCACAAATATATAAATATGCGGAAATTAAGCATTTAAGATTTTAGAAAGGGGTTTCCACCCCTGTAACCCCGACTTCCTTTTTGCCTTGAAGCAAAAAGGAAGCAAAAAATTCAAGGCTCTGCCCGCTTCGCTCAAAAAACCGGCGTTCGGAAGCTGGAATCGTCCAAACTCGTTTCCTCCTTTCGTCGGAAACTTCAAACAAGGACGATTCTTTCCGCTTCCTTCCTTGTTTTTTGGCTCACCGGACAAGGCCTTTACTAATCTGAGGTAGAAACAGTTGCAAATAAAAATTATCTCTTCCTTCTTTTTCTAAATACGCAATCCCTTTATGCGTATCTATTTCATTTTCAGCTTTCGAAAATATTTTTTGAAATAAATCAGCAAAACATTTGGTTTATTTTATAAACTACTTTATCTTTGCAATGTATTTATAAGATAGTTCTAACATCAAAACATAATTATTATGAAAACACTAAAGAGATTAGGAGCTGCAATGGCAATCTGCATGTTTGCCGGTTGCATGTGTTATGCACAAAAAGGAACGCTTATCGTTTCGGTTAAAGGCGTAAAAGAAGCCAAGGGAAATCTGATGGTAGCTTTCGGTGATCAGTCGAACCCGAAACAAATGGTATATAGCATGGTACCGGTTACCTCTACCAACGCTGTGACTTGCACTTTGAAAGATGTTCCGACAGGATCGGGCGGTTTATATGTTTATCAGGATGTAAACGACAATCACCAACTGGACAAAGACGAAAACCAGATTCCGGTTGAGCCTTGTTACCAAAAAGAAAAAGTAACAATCAAAGAGGGCGAAAATAAAATAGAGATCAAATTGATCGACGTAAAAGAAATGATGGGCACTAAATAACTACAAGAATGAGACTTTTGATTAAAATCGGACTGATACTGCTACTGCTTACCCTCTGCCACATACTTTCAGCACAAAACCGGATTGGATACGTAACAAGTAGTAAAGGAGAACCGATTGAGTTTGCAACTATTGCGTTCTTTAACGGAGATAAACCGGTTGCAACTGCAATCAGCGACTCTGTGGGCCGGTTTACTTTAGCGATGGCAGACGGAAGATACCACATGAAAATAAGAAACCTCGCATACAAGCCTGTGGATGAGGACATAACTGCTTCCGATCAAAATCTGGGAGTTTTCAAGTTAACCGAGACCGCTATAGGACTAAACGAAGTTGTGGTAAAAGCATCAGCTATAACACGCGAAGCCGACAGGTTTGTCATGCGCATCGACAAAACACCGGCCTCACTCAATAAGGATGCATCGGAAATCCTTCGCTTAGCCCCCGGCGTCTGGGTCGACGAGAATGGAGTCTCTATCAACGGTGCTTCCGGAAGCAAAGTTTTTATCAACGAACGTGAGATAAAGCTTTCAGGCAAGGATTTATACAACTACCTCCGTAATATTCAATCGTCGAATATTGCCCGCGTAGAAGTAATTCCGCAGGCAGGTGCCGAATACAGTGCCGATACCAACGGCGGAGTGGTTAAGATTATTCTCCGGAAACAAATAGAGAAAGGCATTAACGGCAATTTGGTTTTCAATACACTACAAGGTAAATATCTTGGAGAATACGATCCTTCCGGAACCTTGAATGTCAGCCTGAACAAATGGACATTCGATGCCAGTGCCTCAGGCAATATAACCATGAAAGGAAAAAACGAGATGGCCGCCACCCGCGCATACCACAACGATGACAATACTTATTTCAAATCGCAGTCACTTATGAACCAGAAAACACGCTCGGGCATTGGGAAAATAAGTGCTATTTACGATGCCGACAAGCGCAACAGCCTTGGTGCGGAAATAGAGTATTCGAAACAAAGTACACCTAATCCGACATCGGCAAATACGCTCATCATACAAAACGGATTAACAGCCAAAGGATCAAGCCATTACAACCAAAACGAAAATGCAGAAAATTTCAATGCGCTTTTGAACTATATATTAAAGCTGGATTCGCTCGGTTCCTCATTGAAAGTGATCACCAACTACACCAAAAAGAAAGTGACCGGTAAAAACGACTACAATTCTTATTTTACAACGGGCAGTTTTGTCAGCGACAGCATCTACAGAAGCAATTCGACATCAAACTATAAAATATTTACAGCTGACGCAATGTTTAACAAGGCATTACACGGAGGTGCAAAATATTCTGCCGGGATAAAATATACCCGAAACAGTATTGCCGATACCGTCCGGTATGAAAGCTATTCGACATCAAAATGGCAAACATTACCCGACTACAGTTTCTTGCTCAACTACACAGAAAACATCGGCGCAATGTATGGCACCTTTGCCGCCAATATCCGTCAATTCAGCCTTTCGGGCGGTTTAAGAGGAGAATACACGAGCGTTGACGGACAAAACGGGTATATCAGCCGTCACTATTTCGATCTGTTTCCGAGCGTTAATGTCACTTATTCGTTCGATGCCATGCACACTTTCATGCTTATCGGTCAGTACTCCAGAAACATCGAACGCCCCAATTTCTGGTACCTTAATCCGAATCGTGTTCAATATTCCGACTACTCGTACATGGTAGGTAATCCGGAGCTACGCCCGACATATATCAACAACCTCGGAATTACGGCCGTTTACCATTACCGTTACATCCTGTCGTTTGGCGGACATTTGCACCACGATCTGATACGTGAAGTGTGCAAAATTGATCCGACTAATCCTAAAATAACCTATATCACACCTGAAAATCACTATAGCGAGAATCACTACTATATCGCTCTTATTTTCCCGTTGAAGCCGGTCGAATGGTGCAATGTGAATGCTAATCTGGTCGGAGTGAAGCAGGATATACGAGCCACAGCCAACGATCCTGTTATGTCGCATTATCTCTATTTTGCAAACATAACCGCAGGATTCAAGTTACCGAAAAAATACTATTTAGAACTGACATACAGCGGCACAAGTCGTTTATATTCTGCCAATTCCGGCATCAATCAACGTCAGTTGTTCCATGCAGTTGTAAAAAAACAATTGTTCGGTGACAGAGTATCGGCAGCAATAGGCATCAATAATATTTTCGACAGCAAGATCTCTTACTTCTCCAATACGCCCTACTTCACCATCAACAGCAAAGGAACCGAGGCGCAAAGTTCACGCTACGTCAAACTCAGCGTTCAATACAATTTCAAAAGCGGTAAGTCGTTCAAAAAACGTTCGGTAGAAAACTCATCCGTAGAAGAAAAGAGCCGGCTTGAGAAATCGACCGGAATAAAATAAGCAATAATCTTGCGGCAAAAATAATTTACAATTACCTTTACACTTAAAATTTTACAAAGATGGAAGACTCTCAGATGCAGGACAAAACTCTAAATGAAAAAGAGAGTTTGGCGCTGATTGCGCAAATGATTCAGAACTCACAAAAAAGGCTTGAACGAGGTGCCGGAGGCCAGATGCTTGTGTGGGGATATGCAACCATATTTGCTACCATTGCCGTATGGGTGGCATTCCACCTGACCGGAAATTACAACTGGAACTTCTTGTGGTTTCTCATTCCGGTAATAGGTTATCCGTATATAGTATTCAAGAGCAGACAGCCAAAGTTAGTCAAAACCTACATCGACAAGGTGATTCGGTATATCTGGATGGTTGTTGGAATTACAGGCTTCTTTCTGTCTGCCGCAACCATTTTCAGCTTCATGTGGGCATTTCCCATTTTGTTTGTTGTGATTTTGATGATGGGTATGGGCTCTATGCTTACGGGGCTGGTAACCGAGTTTAAACCATCCGTTATCGGATCGCTTGTAGGGATACTGATCGGCTTTGTCAACTATTTGGTTCCCGACTACGATGTTAAAATGCTTACATTCGCTTTAGCATTTATCTGCATCGACATCATCCCCGGTCATATTTTGAACTACAGAGCCCAGAAGAGATGTTCAAAGAATTAAATCCACTATTACATAGCGAGTTGAGACTTGGCGTAATGTCGATACTAATAAGTGTCGAGAGCGCCGACTTTACCTACATACGCAAACAGACCGGAACAACTGCCGGGAACTTAAGCGTGCAAATAGAAAAGCTGAAGGAGGCCGGATACATTGACGTAACCAAGTCTTTCAAAGGGAAAATGCCCTGCACGACATGCAAAATCACATCGCAGGGCGTTGAAGCATTTCAGCAGTACGTGGAAGCTTTGCAAAGCTATCTGAATCCACAACATAAAAAAGAGGGATAGACAATGTCTATCCCTCTTTTGGAAAATGAATTATGTTAGTAATTATTTCTTTTCCTGATCGTGAGGACGCGGAACCAAAACTTTGTGTGAAAGTTTGAATTTACCGCTCTTCGGATCTACATCGAGCAATTTCACTTCGATTGTATCGCCTTCTTTCAAACCGGCAGCTTCTACAGTTTCAAGGCGGGTCCATGAAATTTCAGAGATGTGAAGCAAGCCTTCTTTGCCTGGCAGGAACTCTACAAAACAACCGTAAGGCATGATCGATTTTACTTTGGAAGTATATACTTCACCAACCTCAGGAATAGCTGTAATGCCTTTTACGCGGGCAATAGCAGCATCAAGTGAGGCCTTGTTGGTAGCAGCAATTTCTACGCGACCAATATTGCCAACTTCTTCGATAGCAACATTAGCGCCTGTTTCTGCCTGAATTCCCTGAATAATTTTACCGCCCGGGCCTATTACAGCACCAATCAAATCTTTCGGAATAGTGATTACCACAATGCGAGGTGCATTCGGCTTCAGGTCTTCGCGAGGATCTTCAATAGTTTCGGCAATTTTACCCAAAATGTGCATACGGCCTTCGTGTGCCTGCATCAAAGCTTTTTCAAGAATTTCGAACGAAAGTCCGTCAACCTTGATGTCCATCTGAGTGGCTGTAATACCATCTCTGGTTCCGGTTACCTTGAAGTCCATATCGCCAAGGTGGTCTTCGTCTCCCAAGATATCAGAAAGAACTGCAAAGTTTGTTCCTTTGTTTTCAGAAATCAAACCCATTGCAATACCTGAAACCGGTTTTTTGATAGCCACACCGGCATCCATTAACGCCAATGTACCTGCGCAAACAGTTGCCATAGAAGACGAACCGTTAGATTCCAAAATGTCAGAAACAACGCGAACAACGTATGGATAATCATCCGGAATCATGCGTTTCAAAGCACGCAATGCCAGGTTTCCGTGACCGATTTCACGACGGCCGGTCCCACGTGATGCACGGGCTTCGCCGGTCGAGAAAGGAGGAAAATTATAGTGTAATAAGAAACGGTCTTTACCTTGTACCAAAGCTTCGTCGATCAGCTTTTCGTCCATTTTGGTTCCCAATGTAACGGTAGTCAACGATTGAGTTTCTCCACGGGTAAATACGGCAGAACCGTGAGCTCCCGGCAGGTAATCAACTTCAGACCAGATAGGGCGGATTTCAGTTGTTTTACGGCCATCCAAACGAATACCTTCGTCCAAAATAGCACGACGCATAGCTTCTTTTTCTACATCATGGTAGTAGCGTGAAATCAAAGCGCCTTTTTCAGCAGCAACTTCAGGTTCGAGTGCAGCGATGTATTCTTCTTTTACAGCTTTGAATGCAGCAACACGTGCGTGTTTGTCGGTATTACCCGATTTTGCGAGTTCAAATGCTTTTGCAAATGTTTTATCGTGAATATCTTTGCGCAAATCTTCGTCGTTCACTTCGTGGCAGTAGGTACGTTTTACTGTCTTTCCTACAGCTTCCATCAGTTCGATTTGTGCCTGACAGTGTACTTTAATTGCTTCGTGAGCTACTTTCATAGCTTCCAGCAGATCCAATTCCGAAACTTCGTCCATTTCACCTTCTACCATCATAATATTGTCGATGGTTGCAGCCACGATAACATCAAGATCAGCTTCGGTTAGTTGGTCAAAAGTAGGATTCACTACATATTTGCCCTGAATACGAGCAACACGAACTTCAGAAATAGGTCCGTTGAAAGGAACATCTGAAACAGCCAAAGCAGCCGAAGCAGCCAAACCGGCTAACGCATCAGGCATATCAACACCATCAGCAGAAATCAACATTACGTTGACAAAAGTTTCAGCGTGGAAATCGTCAGGAAATAAAGGACGCAACGCGCGGTCAACCAAACGAGAAACGAGGATTTCAGAGTCGGAAGGACGACCTTCGCGACGGGTAAAGCCACCCGGGAAACGACCAGCAGCGGCATATTTTTCTTTGTAATCAACCGATAACGGCATAAAATCGGTGCCAGGGACAGCATCAGCGGCAGCGCATACCGTTGCCAACAACATCGTGTCGCCCATTCTAACTACTACAGAACCGTCGGCTTGTTTTGCCAACTTCCCTGTTTCGATAGTAATAGTGCGTCCATCGCCCAGTTCGATGGTTTTTGTTACTACATTCATCTGTGAATAATTTATGTTTTTAAAACTATTTAAGTCGGCACAAAGTTACAATTTTTATCCCGAAAAACATGCAGTACATATTTTACTAATTATCAATAGGATAAAAACAAAAACACCTTCTTTTCACAGAGAATATGTCTGTAAAAAGAAAGTGTAATATTTGGCTGAAATGCTTGCTGTCAGCCTTTTGCTTCCTCTTCGCGATCAGAGAGGAACTTGCTGAGCAATTCGGAGGTCGATTTGGTGATAGCAATGCGACCCGAACGAACGTACTGTTTTACACCGAACTTATCGAGAGCATAATACAATTCTTTTATCTCGTCGGTGTGGCCAGTCATTTCGATTACAGAAAAAGTGCGGGTAATCTCCAGAAAACGGGCGTTGTACTTGCGTACCAGTTGTTCTATTTCGTCGCTTTCCAAAATCGACTCTGTATCAACCTTGTAAAGCGCAACTTCCTGATAAATAACCTCATCATCCGTGTAATAATAGGCCTTGAGTACGTCGATACGTTTCTCGATTTGCTTTACCACTTTATCAATTTCTTCCTCGTCGGTATAGACCGTGATGGTAAATTTGTGAACACCTTCGATGGAAGATGCCGATACAGTAAGACTTTCAATGTTGAGCTGCCGGCGAGAGAAGATAATAGATACCTGATTCAGCAATCCGGGGCGGTTTTCAGAGAAAACGATAACGGTATATAATGTTTTTTCCATAAGTCTGTATTCTTTGTTCTTATTTCAATCGTACATCGGTTATATCAGCACCGGCAGGTACCATCGGCAACACCATCCCTTTGGGTTCGATCCTCACTTCGAGCAGATAGGCATCGTCGTTGCTAACCATTTCGGCAATAGCATGGTCGAGTTCTTCGTGCGTGGAAACACATTTACCATTAATCCCATATGCTTTCGCAACAGCTACGAAATCAGGATTTTTCATATTGGTAAAAGAATAGCGTTCGTCGAAGAACATTTCCTGCCATTGGCGAACCATGCCGAGGAAGTGATTATTAAGCACAATGATCTTTACACCGATATTTTCCTGAAGGATAGTTCCAAGCTCCTGAATGGTCATCTGAATGCCGCCATCGCCACAAAAGAGGCAAACAGTGCGGTGGGGAGCTCCAATTTTTGCCCCGATAGCAGCCGGCAAACCAAATCCCATGGTTCCCAATCCACCGGAAGTAACCATACTGCGGGTTTGTGAAAACCGGAAGTAACGGGCTCCCATCATCTGGTTTTGACCTACATCGGTAACACAAATCGCTTTGTGCCCGGTAGCTTCGGACACCTTACTGATGACTTCTCCCATTTTAATATCGGGAGTGGAGGGGTCAATCTCCTCTTTGATCACCTCATCGTATTCAATTTTGGCATACGAATCGAAGCTGGAAATCCATTCGTCGTGACGAGCAGGTTGCAACTGTTTGGTAACTGCGGCAATAGTCTCTTTTGAATTTCCCAAAACGGCCACATCCGCTTTTACATTTTTGTTTATCTCGGCAATATCGATATCGAAATGAATAATCTTTGCCTGTTTGGCGTAAGTCGCCAGTTTGCTGGTCACCCGGTCGTCGAAACGCATCCCGATGGCAATCAGCACATCACACTCGTTGGTTTTAATATTACAGCCATAATTACCGTGCATTCCCAGCATCCCTTTGTTGAGCGGATGATCGGTAGGCATCGCCGACAGTCCGAGCAGAGTCCAGGCAGCAGGAATTTGCGCTTTTTCGAGCATTGCCAACAGTTCATTTTCGGCATTCCCCAAAATAACCCCCTGTCCAACCAACGCAAACGGTTTTTTTGCCTGGTTGATCAAAGCTGCAGCATCTGAAACGACCTGTTCATCGATCGGTGGAGTCGGAATAAAGCTGCGAATAAAAGTACACGGTTCGTAGTGGAAATTCATCAATTCGATCTGTGCATTTTTGGTCAGGTCGAGCACCACCGGACCGGGACGGCCTTCGCGGGCGATATAAAAAGCACGAGCCACTGCCCAGGGAATCTCAGCTGCCGAACGAATCTGATAACTCCATTTGGTAATAGGCTGAGTAATGCCCACCACATCAGTCTCCTGAAAGGCATCGGTAGCCAAAAGTGAAGCAACCACCTGTCCACACACAACTACCATCGGCGTACTGTCGATCATGGCATCGGCCACACCGGTAATCACGTTGGTTGCACCCGGACCCGAAGTGGCAATGACGACACCCGTTTTTCCGGTTACACGTGAATAACCCTGTGCTGCGTGTACAGCTCCCTGTTCGTGACGCACCAAAATGTGGCGCATCTTGTCGTGGAAATCGTACAGTGCATCGTAAACCGGCATAATAGCTCCACCGGGATAGCCGAAAATGGTTTCAACTCCTTCGGCAAGAAACGCTCGCATGAGCGCCTGGCTTCCTGAAATTTGTGATTGACTCATATTTAGTAGATTAAAGAGCAAAGATCCAGAAACAAAGACTTTAAGGAGTGATCATTTCTGGCAGCTCTGCACATTTTTACTTCAATTTATTCTGATTTTATATTTCTCGCGCTGCGAACGAATTATTTCAACAGCACCCTGCTTCAAACTCGCATTGTTCGTTTTCCGTTTCAAATTCGATGGTGGCATGGTAAATTCCAAACTCCTTGCAAAGATTTCGAATGGATGTTTTCAAACCCGACAATTCATTTACGCTAATTGCACAACATGTTACCACATGCAACGTGATGATATGCCGTTCTCCGTCCAATGTCCAGAGATGAACATCATGCAGATCCTTCACCTTATCGAGCTGCCTGATCTTGTCGAGCAATTTCGGTTCATTTACCTCAGCCGGCACCTTCTGCATCAAAATTTTGAACGAGGCTTTCAGGTTTTTGTAAACGTTTGCCAATACCCAAACGCTGATACCCAAAGAAAGAATCGGGTCGAGCACCGGAACATCTACAAACATCATCACCACACTGACAATCAGCACGGCAATCCAGCCCAACACGTCTTCCATAAAGTGCAGCATCACCGCTTTTTCATTCAGCGAATCTCCCTTTTTCAACCGGAAGATGGCCGCTCCGTTGACTGCAATCCCCAGAATGGCAAGAAAGAACATTCCCCGGGCATTGGAAACTTCGGGGTGGATCACACGACCGATAGCAGCCTGTATCACAAAAATAGAACCTACCAGCAGCACCACAGAGATAAAGATAGCCCCCAAAAGAGAGAAACGTTTGTATCCGTAGGTATAGTTCAGGTCGCCTTTTTTGTTGGAGAGACGTTGCAGGTACCACGCCACGCCCAGCGAAATACTGTCGCCAAAATCGTGCAAGGCATCCGAAAGGATAGCCACACTATTAGTGAGCAAGCCGCCTACCAGTTCGATGATAGCAAAACCCAGATTCAGGAAAAACGCCGCAACGATATTTCCGCTTGCATGATCGTGATGATGTGAATGGTCGTGAGACATTGTTCAATGTTTAATTGTTGAACCGTTTAATCATTGATCTGAAGATACAGATTTCATTTTCAAATCTTCAAATTCTCTAATTTTCAAATTACCCTTACCGCTCCCTTGTCAGCCGAACTTACCATGCTGGCGTACGCACGAAGCGCTTTTGATACTTTTCGGTCGCGGTCGGCAGGCGTAAAAGCCGCATCGCCACGGGCTTCTTCGGCTTTGCGGCGGTTCTGCAACTCTTCGTCGCTCACTTTTACGTTGATAGAACGGTTCGGTATATCGATTTCAATGATGTCGCCATCTTTTACCAACCCGATGTTACCTCCCGAAGCTGCCTCCGGAGAGATATGTCCGATCGATAAACCGGAAGTTCCACCCGAGAAACGACCATCGGTAATCAGAGCACACTCTTTACCTAGGTGTTTCGATTTGATGTACGAGGTCGGATAGAGCATCTCCTGCATACCGGGGCCACCTTTCGGTCCTTCGTGAGTGATTACCACTACGTCGCCCGAAACGACTTTCCCGCCCAGAATGCCTGCACAAGCAGCATCCTGCGAAGTAAACACTTTGGCCGGACCTGAGAATTTCCAGATGCTTTCGTCCACACCGGCAGTTTTGATAACGCAACCGTCCAGCGCGATATTGCCTTTCAGAATTCCCAGACCACCATCTTTGGTGTAGGCATGTTTCACATCGCGGATACATCCGTTTTCACGGTCGGTATCCAGTTCGGCAAACTGTTCGTTTTGCGATCCCAGCACCAGATTGAAGCGGTTGGCGGGAGCGCTTTTGTATTTATTGATGGCTTTGTCCGAAACAGCCGGACTTTTGATATCGTATTGAGCAATCGCTTCCTCCAGCGTAAGCCCATCGGCACGGTTTACGGATGTATCAAGCAAGCCACCACGATTCAGTTCAGCCAGAATACCCAAGATACCACCGGCACGATTTACATCCTGGATATGATATTTTTGCGTATTGGGTGCCACTTTGCACAAACAGGGCGTTTTACGCGAAAGAGCGTCAATATCGTCCATGGTAAAGTCCACTCCGGCTTCGTGAGCCACAGCCAACAGATGGAGCACCGTGTTGGTAGAACCGCCCATCGCAATATCCAGAGTCATGGCATTGAGCACCGACTTGCGGGTTACAATCGACAGCGGCAACACGCTTTCGTCACCATCCAGGTAATATTTGTAGCAATTCTTTACGATCAACTCTGCCGCGTCCATAAACAGCTGTCTGCGATTAGCATGGGTAGCCACAATAGTACCGTTGCCCGGAAGCGCCAAACCGATAGCTTCGTTGAGGCAGTTCATGGAGTTGGCGGTAAACATTCCTGAGCAGGAGCCACAGGTAGGACAAGCAGCGCGTTCTACCTTTTCCAGAACACTTTCGGGAACATTGCTGTCGCCACCCTGCACCATAGCATCGATCAGGTCGAGTTTCTTATCTTCCAACCGGCCTGCTTCCATCGGCCCGCCAGAAACAAATACCGTCGGAATATTGAGGCGCATGGCAGCCATCAGCATCCCCGGAGTAATTTTATCACAATTGCTGATGCAGATCATGCCGTCGGCCTTGTGCGCATTCACCATGTATTCCACACTGTCGGCAATAATGTCGCGCGATGGTAGCGAATAGAGCATTCCGTCGTGACCCATGGCGATACCGTCGTCGATAGCGATGGTATTGAATTCGGCAGCAAAGCAACCCAATTTTTCGATTTCGGCCTTAATTTCCTGACCGATTTCGTGCAAATGAACGTGACCCGGCACAAATTGAGTAAATGAATTAACGATGGCAATAACCGGTTTGCCCATCTGATCGTCTGTCATTCCGTTGGCACGCCACAACGAGCGGGCTCCTGCCATCAAACGACCTTGTGTTGTTGTATTGCTTCTGAGTTTCATTTTGTATGTATATTTGTTTCTGACTTGATTATAAAAACAATGACTTAATCTTAAGAATAAGATGGATTACTACAAGTTTCTCTGAGTTTTACTACAAATTTATTGCCCTTTATCTTGATAATTGTTTGATCGTCATTGGGTGCTGGTGGCGGAGGTGGAATCTTAAAATAAGATTTATACGAAACCACACTTTTTCCTGCTGTCTTTTCAACCCAATAGTTATCAATCGAATCTGTCACAAATCTATATCCTTTATATCTAAGACAGGCTTTAAATGGAGAATAACTAAATGTTTCTCTTATTACTGAATCAAATTCACTTTGAAATGATAAAGTTGAATCAATTGAATGATAAGTAAACCAAATAACATATGTACTGCTATCATTAGAACACTTTTGCTTAATGGCAATCACAGAATCTAGAATTGAATAAAATAAAGACTGCTTTGCTCTTACAAGAAGTACTTCTTTCTTAGCAATTGTGTATGCTGCCTCTTTTTTATTCTTCTGAACGGATTTCTGTTGGCAACCCAAAAACAATATACCAGCAACTAAGCATAAAGCGAGTTTTTTCATAATTAAGTATCAAAAAAGCCCTTCTCATGGATGAGAAAGGCTTCGTTAATTCGTTTATATATCGTTCAATCTACTACATGCCTGACTCACCCTTTAGGATTTGACTAAAAGGACGACCACGTTCACGAGTAGAATAGAATTGTTCATTGTTGAATCGTTTTGTGGATGCAAAGATAGGCGTTTTTTATTCTCCTGCAATAATCTTTCAAAAAAAAGTTCCCAAAAACTTCTATTTTGTTGTTTCAGGGTGCTATTTAATGATAGATTGCAAGCTGAAATTGATTTACTTCACTTTCATCGCTTCAAAACCCTGACCATACACACCGATAACAGAGCCCTGCGAAACAAACGCTGCCGGATCGATCGATTTGACCAATCGGAATATCGCAACCGACTGGTTTTTACGGGCAATGACCATAATCACCTTCACTGGCTCTTTCGAATACCAGCCTTCTCCATTCAGAATCGTTACTCCGCGATGCACTTCGTTGTTGATGCGATCGGCGATCTTCTCATGCTCACGCGAAATAATAAAAAATTGCACCGATTGGCGCACACCGTTCACCACCATATCGAGCGAAACAGACATCACAGCCAGCGTTACCAACCCAAAAACCACCTTTTCGAGGCTTCCAAGAATAAGATACGACGAACTGATAATAATCACATCGCAATAGAGCATTGCCCGGCCGAGTGTTATATTGCGACTCTGATTCAGAATTTTTGCAATAATATCGGTTCCTCCCGAACTTCCGTTGGAGATAAAAACGATACCGACCCCCACTCCGGCCATGATACTTCCAAGGATACAGGCCATAAAAGAGTCGTTGGGACCGACAAAAGTACCACGTGGTATAATAGGAATAACCGAGAAAAGGAATGTCAACACACCTACACCAAAAATCGTTTTCAAGCTGAAAGACAATCCGATATTACGGATGGCAATCACCAAAAGAATGGCGTTGATGGCAAAATAGGGAATGGAAACCGGAATTCCCGTAGCAAAAAAGATAAGTGCACCTATACCCGTTACACCACCACCCGGGATCTGATGCGGAAGCAGAAATGCTTTCCAGGCAAAGGCATAAAGCAGCAAGCCAAATACAATTTGCACGTGATCCCTGATATCCGAAGCTTTCGGACGTAATTTACCCCAATTATTCGGAACGCGAATCCCTTTTATCTTCAGTGAACGATTCATCTATTGTAACAGGTTTAGGATCAATCTGCAAAATAATGGTTATTTTTGTGAGACTTTATACGTGATATCATTGCATGTCTGTTTTGGGCAACGTTCCGTATTAGCAGGCACAAAGATACAACAAATTGAGAAGGAATACATGTCATTATCGATTCAACAGTTAACTAAATATTACGGCCAGCAGGCAGCCCTCAACAATGTTTCGTTCGAGCTTCATGCTGGTGAGATTGCCGGATTTCTGGGACCAAACGGAGCCGGAAAATCTACGCTGATGAAAATTGTCACCGGATATATCTCGGCCGATGCGGGCACCGTTTCCGTTTGCGGCGAAAAGGTGACGGAAACCGGACTCGAAACACGCCGGATGATCGGTTATTTGCCGGAACACAACCCGCTGTATCCTGATCTTTATGTGAAAGAGTATCTTCAGTTTGTGGCAGGAATGTACCATTTGGGCAAGCAAAGCAAGAGTCGGGTGGATGAAATGATAGAACGCACTGGCCTGACCGGTGAATATAAAAAGCGCATAGGTCAGCTATCGAAAGGCTACCGTCAACGTGTCGGACTGGCACAGGCGCTGATTCACGATCCCAAGGTGTTGATTCTGGATGAACCGACTACCGGACTCGATCCCAATCAGCTGACTGAGATAAGAAACCTGATTATTGAAGTTGGGAAAGAGAAAACCGTTCTTTTCTCCACTCACATCATGCAGGAAGTGAAGGCAATTTGCAAACGTGTAATTATTATCAACAACGGAAAACTGGTAGCCGACAGTACGGAAGACAGCCTTCTTCACGAAGTTGATAAAGACCGGTTCGGAGCACTTGTTGAATTTGCCGGAGTTATTGTTCCCGACAGACTTTGTTCCATTCCGGGAGTGCTGCGTGTTGACCCGATTGGCAAAAACACCTTTCAGGTGACAAGCACGACCGATGTTCGTTCTGACATATTTCGTCTGGCTGTAGAGACCAATATACCCCTTTTGACTCTGCAACAGCAAGCACAAAGTATGGAAGATGTATTCAAAAAGTTGACCAACTAAAATATGAAATCTTAACCTGGTTGTTATGTTAACGAAAGCCGACATAAAGCAGTATGCTACAAGATTAACTCCTTTCAAAGGAGTATTCATCTTCATCGTAGTGATGATGGCAGCTAACTGGTTTTGGAAAATTTTTGTTCACGATGGCAACTATGACACGGATGTAACATTTCTCGGCATTAACATAACAGGTCCTTTCATTTTTGAACAAAAGGAGATTATACGGGTTGTCAGTCTGGTTTTTGAATTGTTCAATATCCCCTTTGCCGTCAGTCATGGCACCATGTTTGAATTTGCCAACAGGCAGAGCTCCGAAATAGCCTGGGGATGTACAGGTCTCAAGCAAGCCTTCATATTTGCTTGCATTATAGCATTCAGCCGTGGCCCATGGAAACACAAGTGGTGGTACATTTTAGCCGGGCTGCTTGTCGTCCATGTGGTAAATGTGTTAAGAATAACGGTTGTGGGAGTAGTACTGAGCCACGATCCAGAAGCATTCGAAATAGTACACAGCTATTTCTTCAAGTATATATTTTACCTCATTATCTTCCTGATGTGGGTCATGTGGGAAGAGTATTTTTTCAAGAAAAGCCTTCAAAAAGCATAAAAAACCGGAGCTACTGTCAGTCAGTAAAACTCCGGCTTTAGATTTATTTTCTTTCTTCGAGCAACTGTTTTATGTCCGGTAGCAGCCGGTCAATATCGCCAGCCCCAAATGTTGCAAGCACATCAAAATTTTTCTTTTTTGCAAGAATACTGAGCAACTCCTGCTTGGTGCAAAGTGTCTTCTTTTTGGTCGTAATCCGGTCAAAAATAATTTGGGAAGTAACACCCGGTATCGGTTGCTCGCGGGCAGGATAAATATCGAGCAAAATAACCTCATCAAGCAGAGACAGCGCCTCAGCAAAACCCTCAGCAAAGTCGCGGGTACGGGTGTAGAGGTGCGGCTGAAAAATACCACACACTTTACGTTCGCCATACACCTTCTTGATTGAACTGATGCTTGTTTTCAGTTCCGTAGGGTGATGCGCATAATCGTCAATAAAAACCAGCTTATCGCTCTTATATTGAATATCAAAACGACGGTGAATCCCCTTAAAGGAAGCCATTCCGGCTTTCAGCTCTTCGGCTGTTGCACCGGCCAGCCAGGCCAGAGCCATTGCTGCAGTTCCGTTTTCCACATTCACCGGAACAGGAACTCCGAGACGTATATTATGAATTTCTTCGGTCGGTGTGTGAAAATCGAATATGATTTCGCCGTTGGAAATCCGCATATTGGTAGCTTTGAAATCCGCATCCTGATCGACAGCATACGTATAGCATTTCACAGACGAATGAACACGGGGAGTTAAATCAGCTCCTTTTTTGACGATCAAATAACCTCCTTCACGAACCAACGAGGTGAAGTGTTCAAAGCTCTCGCGGAATGCTTCCGGTGTCCCGTAAATATCCAGGTGATCGGGATCGGCGGCCGTAATAACTGCCATGTAAGGTGTAAGTTGATGGAACGAACGATCGTATTCATCAGCCTCAATCACGACATAATCACTCTTTTGAGATAGCAAAAGATTGGTCGTGTAGTTTTTGGAAATTCCTCCCAGAAAAGCATTGCAATCCACGTGCGACTCTTTGAGCAGGTGCGCCGTCATAGTCGATGTGGTGGTTTTGCCGTGTGTTCCGGCAATACAAATACCCCGTTGCTGACGGGTAATCTCGCCCAGCACCTGCGCTCTTTTGAGGAGTTTGAATCCGTGACGTTCAAAAAAAAGCCGTTCCGAGTGGTCGGCAGGAACGGCAGGTGTGTAAACTACAAGGGTATTGTCGGGTTGCTTAAATAAAGTGGGGATTAAAGAGACCTCATCTTCATAATGGATGGCAATTCCTTCTTTTTCCAATTGTTGAGTCAGATCGGAACGCGTACGGTCATAACCGGCAACGTCAAATCCTTTAGCCCTGAAAAACCGGGCCAAAGCACTCATTCCAATGCCGCCTATTCCGAGAAAATAAAAATTTTGATAAGACATTTCTTTCTAAATAGTATATCAGTTAACAAGTTGTATCGTGGTGTCATTTATCCGGCAATTCAATCGTACCCGAAAAGTCGATTGCCTGCCGGTTGTTACTGGTGACACTAACTGTTGTCGTGCCATTCAGCCAAATAGAGACAAAGAACCGGTATGTATCTTCCTTTGCCCTTACTTTGAAACTAACAGTAAAGCTCTTATTCTTTGCATTGAAAGTTGTTTTTTTCTCCAGCACCGGTTCCGAAAATTTAATTCCGCCCTCACTGCCGATCGGAGCTGAATAGGCTCTTCCAAAATAAGGCAGATAAGAGATGGCAGAATCCTGCGCAATAGTGAGCGTATATTCGGACGTAAGAGGAATCATATTACCCCGCATGGGTCGGGCCTGATCCAGTATCAGGCGATAACGCTCGGTTTCAACTGCTTTTTTTACTTTGGCTTCCTTCGCGGCAGCCTTGCTTTGCCGGCTTTCATTCTGGCTCCAAACGATTCCCGCGAAAACCAGCAATCCCATCACAAGAAAGAATTTCGTCTTCATAAGAAAATCTCATTTAAGTAAAACAAAACTAAGCTCTAAAATATCTGCACAACACGAATTATTTATACATCAAAGAAACAGGTAGTCCGGTGATACTCCCGGAACAACTATCCTCCGGCGCCCCGGTAACCGATGCAAGAGTATTCACCTCTCTATTTACCCGCAAGAAACCAAGAAAGGCAAAGATTAACGCCTCCTTATAGTTTACAAGCAGGCTGTCCGGCACATGAAGTTCATGATGTGTCAGTTGCTGCATTCTCTCAACCAAAAATTTATTCAACGCACCGCCGCCGGTTATCAACATTTTCCCTTTGGACAATTGTTCCACATCGCGGGTAATCTGATACGCAATGTGCTCTACCATAGTCCTCATTTTATCTTTCAACGGGATTGATGACTGAATAAGCATCGGCTGGAAAACATCCGTAAACCACTCTTTTCCCAACGACTTGGGCCCCTTTTCATTGAAATAGCTCTGGTTGTTCATCGCATCGAGCAATGATTGGCTCACATTACCCGAACGTGCCATTTCTCCGTCCCTGTCATATTCCGCTCCCGTCTGACGTGCCAGATAGTTGAGAGGCATATTGCACAAAGATATATCATAGGCCAATCTGCGGCCGTTAAGATTATATGAAATATTGGAAATACCTCCCAGATTAAGGCAAAAGTCATAATCAGAGAAGAGTAACTGATCGCCTATTGGGACCAATGGAGCTCCCTGACCGCCCAAAGCCACATCCAACGATCTGAAATCGTATACAACCGGAATCCCGGTTTGGGCAAGTATCGCATTCCCATCGCCAATCTGTGACGAAAAGCCAAGTTGCGGCTGATGGAAAATGGTGTGCCCGTGCGACGCAATCAGGCAAGGATGAAGATTCTGTTTATCAATAAAAGAACGCACCTGAATGCCAATATATTTTCCCAAATCAGCATTGGTCTTTACAAAATCGTAAGCCGAACCGGTTTCAAGCGTACTCAATCGTTGTTTCCATTCTTCAGAATACGGAACAGTTTCTGCTACGGTAATTTTGTAATCGTACTTTCCGTATTCATTGCGGTTAAATTCACAATGAGCAATATCCAGCCCATCGAGCGATGTGCCTGACATCAGGCCTATTACACTGCTAACTTCCAAAGAACGCATAGCATACGATATTTACAAAAATCAGAGGTTATTTTCACAATTTTGTTTTGACAAAGGTACATAAATTAGCCCGTATTTGCTCCCCGAATGTCACATTCCAATATTACAACAAGGGGCTAAACAAGCGAGCCACCGACTCTTTAATGCGTGTTGAAATCGGACGGTTGCTCCACTCTTCAAGGGTAATCTCAGTGCATAACTGTTGATCGGCCAGGAATATTTCTTTGAGTTCCACCGCACTTTTCTGATCGTAAATAAACGCATTGAGCTCAAAATTCTGTTCGTAGCTTCTGAAATCCATATTCGCCGATCCGACTGTTGAAATCTCATCGTCGATTACAATTGCCTTACTGTGCATAAAAGCATTGCGGTAGAGATAAATCTTAACACCCGCCTCAAGCGACTGCGTAATATAGGAATAGCTACACGATTGAGTCATGGGGGTATCGGTCTTTTCGGGCATCATTACCCGCACATCGACACCACCGAGAGCAGCAGTTTGAAGAGCTGACATCACAATGTCGGTAGGCATAAAATAGGGAGTCTGTACGTAGACATAGCGGGTTGCTGAAGTTACAGCCACAAAAATACCCTGCTGGATATTCTCCCAGTCTGAATCCGGACCACTGGTTACGACCTGCACCACGTTGTCACGGTCAGGAATGGGTGGAATATAGGGGAAGAAATGATCGCCGGAAAGCAACTGGCGGCTCACAAAAAACCAATCGGTAAGAAACGCGTATTGCAATCCATGGATAGCCGGACCTTCGATGCGCATAAAAGTATCACGCCACATGCCCAGTTTATTGCCTGTCAAATATCTATCGGCAATATTGACACCTCCGGTAAAGCCCACACTACCGTCAATAATCACTATTTTACGGTGATTCCGGTAATTTATCCTGTTTTTGCGAATGGTAATTTTGAAGTGAGCCGGTAAAAACGAGTAGAGTTCTACCCCGGCAGCTCTGAGCTCATTTTGCTGAGGCCTCTTGAAATGAAAACTTCCCACGAAGTCGAAAATCAATCGTATGCGCACGCCCTGAGATGCTTTACGGATAAGCAATTCACGGAATTTTTTTCCTACTTCATCATCCTCAATGATATAAAATTCGATATGAATTTCTTTTGTTGCTTTTTCAATTTCGCCAAAAAGGGCATCAAACGTATCAACGCCATTCGTGTAAATGCGAATATCGTTCCCCTGAAAAGCAAGGGCTTCACTGTTATTCTTCAGCAAATGGATAAGGTGCTTTTTGCTTTCGGACAAAGAACTATTATCCACATCCAGTTCTTCCAGATTCTCTTTGGGACGGTTATGCAGCCTTCGTATGCTCTTCTTGGCAACAATTTTCTGCTTGCGGTAGTCCTGTCCTAAATAAAGATATAAGATAAAGCCGAGTAAAGGAAGAAAAATAAGCACAAGAATCCATGCCAGCGATTTTACAGGATTACGGTTTTCCAGCAAAATCACCACAATGGTAGGTGCCATCGTAAAAAGATAAATACACAGCAACAACCATTCCGGAATTGAAGAAAGGTGAAACATCTGTTCTCTCTTTTTTGTAGATATAACGCTTGAGAGCAACAAATGTAAAGAGTTTTAACAACAAAAGCAAGTAAAATTTAAAGCTCTCCTTTTCTTCTATCTGTAACCCTTCGGTATATCCAGGCTATAGTAAACGTAGGAATGATATCCGTCGAGGGAAATGCCTCTTCCAGAAAATCGACAATACCACCCAGCACACCTACCCTGCCGCCGAACAGAAAATAAAATATGGCTGCAGATACAGGCGCCCAGACTATATCGGACAATTCACCCAGAGCAGGTACGACATAAGACGCACACCCTATGGCATCCAACAGGATACAGAGCCATAACGAGGGTCGTTTACGGGATTGAAGCATAATTTCAGAAATGATAATTAAGGGAAATGGGCACCAACGACAACCATACATGTTTCGAACCGTAAAACTTGTTCAGGTTCTGAATGCAGATAATGGGTTCTCTGAAATCAAAAATATTTATTTACAGCTTTCCTTTATTTTGCGGGTATTGTCAATCCCCATTTGTTGTGCAATATGCCAGTCTCGACAGGCACTTCTGGTATCAGACAACTGATACTCTGCATTGCCTCTGTAATTATATGCTTCTCCGAGATTTGAATCCAGTTCGATGGCCTTATTCAAATCAATCACAGCTTCTTTATACTTTTTGACAACACATTTTGCAATGCCGCGGCCACAATAATACAGAGCCATATCTGGTGTTAATGCAATGGCTTTGTCATATTCGCTTATAGCTGACAACATGTTGTTTTCAAAACATTTAATCTGGGCTAAAATAAAATGTGCTTGTCCTGATTCTGTACTCAAAGTCATTGCTTGCTGACAGTCATTCTTGGCTTTTGCTACCTGATTATTGGCAATATAAGCCATTGCCCTTAATAGCAAAGCTTCAGAAGATTTCGGGTTCAACTCAATAGCCATAGAATAATATCGTATAGATTCAGACAGATCATTCAATCCTCCATAAGCATTTGCCATGCACAAACAAATATCGTAACTCCGGGGGTTGATAGCAAATGCTGCACAATACTCCTGTAAGGCCGTTTGCGGATCTCTTTTAATGTTAAATGCTAAATTACCTTTTCCGACTAAAGCATCATCGCACTTCGGATTGATTTTCAACGCATTTGAAAAATCGGAAAGAGCTTCTTCATACATGCCCAACATGCCTTCCGTATTTCCGCGCATTACAAGAAAATCGATATTGTTACTGCTATTTTTGGCTGCAATATTATAATAATTCAATGCTTCTTTATACTTACCTGATTTATTGTAAACATTTGCCAAATGAAAATAGATCCCTTCGAATTTCGGATTAAGAGAAAGTACCTTTTCAAAATCATGGATAGCCTCCTTAAAATCATTGCCGGAAGTATATCTGAGTATTCCTCTGTTGGCAATAGCTTCTTCAAAGTCGGGATTCAGAGTGATTGCCTTATCGAAGGCCTCAAATGCAGCATGATAGTTGAGTAATTGAAAGTGAACAAGGCCAAGTACATTATAGACAATGTAGTTATCGGGTTGAACGGCAATGGCTTTATGGATATCGGCCATGCAACCGGCTGTATCACTCAAATTTAGTTTAGCCCATGAACGGCTTGCATAATAGATTGATTGCGTGGAGTCGAGAGTAATGACCTTGTCGTAGTCTGCCATCGCGAGCCTGAAATTGTTGGCTTTCAGATAGGAGTTTGCCCGTTCAAAATAAACTTCTTTATCGTTAGGAGAATGTATAAGTGCCTGATTGTAATAATCGATAGATGATTGATAATCACCTTGCAAATTATAAATCAATCCCTTTTGATAATAACCGAGATGATTGGAAGGAACAAGCCGAATGACAGCGTCAAAGTCTTCGAGTGCCGACTGAAAATTGCTCATTCTTGCAAGCAGCGATCCCCTGTTCAAATAAAAATCCGGCTCGTTGGGATATAATTGGATAGCCTGGGTAAAATCGGAAATGGCATCTTGCCATTTTCCATTAGCCGCATTTATCATTCCTTTATTACCCCAATTTTCCGATTCGCTACCTGCCGCCTGCGATTTTGGCAATTCAAGAATTTTAAAGCTACCATCATTCAGATTAAACATACATCTTCCAAGTCGTTGCATTCCTTCAGGTCCGAATGAAAGAGAAGTTCTGTTTTCTTTGATTAATGTTGCCGAAAGGTCGGTAATGACAGAGCCTCCGATTGCTAAAGTGCGGATACGAACCGCGGCATTAGCTGGAAGAATGCCCGCTAAAAGTTGTTCTTGCGAAATGCCTGAAAGATCCGAAGGTTGAATAAAGTTGTTCTTTAGCAGATAAGCAGCCTCAGCAATGGTCAGGTCTGTATTCTTTACGGATACATCAAAGGAACATTGCACATTCGATCCATTGATTTTGCAGGGGATATTCAATCCCGTTGCCATCTTTTGATTCGAAAATATAGGTTTAGTATTTCCGAACAGATCAACCAGATTAAAACTGATTAGTAGAAGAAACAAGACTATTCGACCCATATCAAAAGGATGTGTTTTTCATGAAGCGGAAGATTCACCGGATAAATTAAGATTATCCGGTGAATTATTATTTGGATTGTCAGATTACATCAACTTCCGGTACCGAATCCGTTTCGGGGCTTCGTCGCCGAGGCGCATCTTCTTGTTCTCTTCGTATTCCGAGTAAGATCCTTCGAAGAAGAATACTTCGGAGTTACCTTCAAAAGCAAGAATATGTGTACAGATGCGGTCGAGGAACCAGCGGTCGTGAGAAATGACTACGGCGCAACCGGCAAAGTCATCCAGACCTTCTTCCAGAGCTCGTAGGGTGTTCACGTCAATGTCGTTGGTAGGTTCGTCAAGTAAAAGTACGTTAGCTCCCGATTTCAGAGTAATGGCAAGGTGCAAACGGTTGCGTTCCCCACCCGAAAGTACACCGCAAAGCTTCTCCTGATCGCCACCGGTAAAGTTGAAGCGGGACAGATACGCACGTGCATTCACCTCCTTGTTGCCGACACGAATCAAATCCTGCCCGCCCGAAATCACCTGATAAACGGTTTTGGTCGGATCGATATCTTTGTGTGTCTGGTCGGCATAGCCCAACTGTACGGTTTCGCCCACATCGAAGGTTCCCTTGTCAGCATGTTCCAATCCCATAATGAGGCGGAAAAGTGTGGTTTTACCTGCACCGTTCGGTCCGATGATCCCCACAATGCCATTCGGTGGCAACGAGAAATTGAGGTTGTCGAACAACAGGCGATCGCCGTAAGCTTTGGCCACACCCTGCGCTTCAATTACCTTGTTACCCAATCGGGGACCATTGGGAATAAAGATTTCGAGTTTTTCTTCCCGATCTCTTTCATCCTCGTTCAATAGTTTATCGTAGGCTCCCAAACGGGCTTTGCTTTTGGCATGACGGGCCTTCGGAGCCATGCGTACCCATTCCAACTCGCGTTCGAGAGTCTTGCGGCGTTTACTGGCCTGTTTTTCTTCCTGCGCCATACGGGTAGTCTTTTGGTCGAGCCATGAAGAGTAGTTGCCCTTCCAGGGAATTCCTTCGCCACGGTCGAGTTCGAGAATCCATCCGGCCACGTTGTCGAGAAAGTAACGGTCGTGGGTAATGGCAATAACGGTACCGGCATATTGTTGCAGGTGCTGTTCCAACCAGTCGATCGACTCTGCGTCTAAGTGGTTGGTCGGCTCATCGAGCAGAAGGATATCGGGTTGCTGTAACAACAAACGGCAAAGTGCCACACGACGGCGTTCTCCTCCGGAGAGGTTTTTCACCGGCGCATCTTCGGGTGGGCAACGGAGTGCATCCATCGCACGTTCCAGCTTGTTGTCGATATTCCAGGCATCCAGATGGTCGAGTTTTTCCTGCAACTCACCCTGACGGGCAATCAGCGCATCAAAATCGGCATCCGGATCGGCAAATTTTTCGTTGATATCTTCAAATTCTTTGAGCAGATCCATCACCTCTTGTACACCCTCCTGCACCACCTCTTTTACGGTTTTGTTGTCGTCGAGATGCGGTTCCTGTTCAAGGTAGCCCACCGAGTATCCGGGAGAGAATACCACCTCACCATTGTAAGCAGTTTCCACTCCGGCAATAATTTTAAGAAGTGTCGATTTACCGGAACCGTTCAAACCAATGATACCGATTTTTGCTCCGTAAAAGAAGGAGAGATAGATGTCTTTCAACACCTGTTTTTGCGGGGTAAACGATTTGCTCACGCCTACCATCGAGAAAATGATTTTTTTGTCGTCGCTCATAGAATTTTTATAGGGTTATTGATTGATATTTTGATATTTATAATTTTGGAATGACAAAGATAAGGAAAATTCTCTTTGCTCCTCAATTTCTACACTATCTGAGGTAAAACCACACCGACAGTTCCGTCCACTTCATTGCCGGATTATAAATTAAGTGTTATCTTTGCTTCTCATAAAACACTATTCGTGCGATCCCCGACGGGTGAACGACCGAAATGGAAAATGACATTACCGCATTATGCTGATAGAACGTCCTTTATGGATTTTGCGCAGACTCTTTCCCAATGCGCTGTGGCGGATGGACAAAACGCAAAAAACGGTTTATCTTACGTTTGATGACGGCCCGGTACCGGAAACAACGCCACAAGTACTGGAAATACTGGAAAAGAACGGCATAAAGGCAACGTTTTTTTGCGTGGGCGACAATGTGAGAAAATATCCGGAGATCTTCAAAATGGTGACGGATGCCGGACACCGTATCGGGAATCACACCTTCAATCATGTACGGGGATTTGCCTTGCAGGAAGAAGAGTATCTGGCAAATGTAGAGAAGGCTTCGGCGCTGATCCATTCCGATTTACTGCGACCACCGCACGGACAGTTGACGCGGAGCCTTTATAAAAAATTGAAAGCAACGCACCGGATCGTGATGTGGGACCTGATTACCCGCGACTATAACCGTTCGCTGTCGCCCGAAAAGATCGTTTCCATCGTAAAAAAATATAGCCGAAACGGCTCTATTATCGTTTTTCACGATTCGGAAAAATCGAACAAAAACGTATTGGCGGCATTGCCCGAGTCTATCGAATTTCTGAAACAACAAGGATATCAGTTCAAAACGCTTTAATAATTCATACTTTATGCGACTGGCAGCAAAAATCATATCTGTTATTTTCCACCCGTTGTTTATTCCAACCTACGGAATCCTTCTGCTCTTCACAACGGCACGTTTTGCAGCAGTACCCTTTTTGCCGAAACTGATTGTTGCCACTACGGTTTTATGTTGCACGGCTATTATCCCGGCACTCATTATTTTCCTTTTTCTGAAACTGGGAAAAGTGACGTCTCTCAATATCGATAAACGTCAGGAAAGAACCCGCCCCTATGTTTATTCGTTAGTTTCGTACATGCTTTGCGCTTATTATCTGTGGAATGTGAATATGCCGCGCTGGTTCGTGATGATGGTGGTGGGAAGCGCCGCCGCGTTGCTAGTATTGTTGCTGGTAAATTTGCGTTGGAAAATGAGTGCTCATCTTTCAGCCATGGGAGGCCTGCTGGCAGGTATTTTTGTGGTTGCCATGCACTACGTTATCAACCCTTATATGCTGATAATAGGAGCTTTATTTGCTTCTGCAGCAGTAGGTTCTTCGCGCGTTATTCTGGATGCACATACCCCGGAACAAACCTTGGCTGGGTTCTTCAACGGATTTATATTCGTAATGATAGCTGGGATGATCTTCTAAAGCGTCATCAACAGGTTCATCGTATGGCAAGCTACCACACCGGCCGTTTCGGTACGGAGGCGGCTTTCTCCAAGCGAAACCGGTTGAAATCCGTTTTGCAGCGCCATTTCCACCTCTTCCGGACTAAAATCTCCTTCAGGACCAATCATCACCAACGTCGATTCGTTTTTGTTGTACAGCTGTTGTAACAGTCGTTTTTCGCCTTCGTAACAGTGGGCAATGAATTTTTGCGATTCGGTGGCTTGTTTCAACAGTTGCTGCACCGGACATGCCGGGTTCAGCTTCGGGAGATAGGCCTTTTGCGACTGTTTCATCGCCGAAACAAGAATCTTCTCAATCCGTTCCAAATTGATATTTTTCCGTTCAGAGAAACGGCAGAAAACAGGCGTAATCTCGTCGATCCCAATCTCAGTCACCTTTTCGGCAAACCACTCCAGACGATCCATGTTTTTGGTAGGAGCAATTGCAATGTGAATCCGCGAAGCTCTTCCGGTCTCTGTTGCCTGGCGGTTGATGATTTCTACCGCTGTGTGCTTAGGATGCGGCGCTACAATTTTTGCCCCGAACATTCCACCTTGGCCATCGACAATAAGCACCTCTTCTCCGGCTTTCATACGCAATACTTTCGCACAATGGAGGGACTCTTCTTCGGAAAGAACAGAGGTTTCAAGAATATTTGGAGAGTAAAAAATAGTCATGTGTGGTATGATTGCAAACTATAGTCCGTATTTTTCTGCGATGCCAGACCGAAGGTTCCGGTTTCCCTTCACTGCTTTGGGAGAATAGGGACAGTTGGGGCAGCCGTTTGAACAGCAATAACCCCGTTTGGCAAGATAAAATTCTGTCATAATACGATACCCTTCGGGCGCCATATAATAATCCACACCTTCTTGTAGGTTGCTACAAAATCCGGGGCTTGGCGAGTCATCGAGTAAGGGCATCTGTAAAAAGATTAATGGGTTCCTGTAAGGCGAAGAGTAATTATATTCTCACTTCCACGCCTTTGCTTCTCAAATAGCCTTTCAGGTCGGGCAACTCAATTTCTCCGTAGTGAAAGAGGCTGGCTGCCAAAGCAGCATCGGCTTTTCCCTGTTCAAACACATCCACAAAGTGATCCATATTTCCGGCACCACCGCTGGCAATAACCGGCACCGATACGCTTTCCGAAACCATGCGGGTAAGTTCCACGGCAAAACCGGCTTTGGTTCCGTCGTGATCCATCGAGGTGAGCAAAATCTCTCCGGCACCGAGGTCAACCGCCCGTTTCACCCATTCGTAGGTACGCACTTCGGTCGGAATACGGCCGCCGTTGAGAAACACGATCCATTCGCCGTTCACAAACTTAGTATCGACCGCCAATACCACACACTGCGAACCGAATTGTTTCGCCAAATCATTAATTAGTTGCGGATTGCGCACAGCCGCCGAGTTAACCGAAATCTTATCGGCTCCGGCATTGAGCAGTACCGAAACGTCATCTACGCTACTGATACCACCTCCTACGGTAAATGGAATATTAATATGTTGGGCAATGCGGGTAACCAGTTCGGCAAAAGTCTTACGTTTTTCGTGCGTAGCCGTGATGTCGAGAAATACCAGTTCATCGGCACCCATCTGAGCATAGCGGCTACCCAGTTCAACAGGGTCACCAACTGCCTGTATATTAACAAAATTGATTCCTTTTACGGTTTGCCCGTCTTTGATGTCGAGACAGGGAATGATACGTTTGGTAAGTGGCATAATGAAGATGCTTATTAATAAAAAAACGGCAACCGGTACATTTTTCCCGATTGCCGTCGCAAAATGTACGGTTGTAAGTTACTTGCCTCCTTTGGCCTCGATGCTCAATGTGGCATGAGGAACAGCGCGAAGGCGTTCTTTCGGAATCAGCTTGCCGGTTTCGCGGCAAATTCCGTAAGTTTTATTTTCGATGCGAACCAAAGCGGCTTGCAAGTGTTGTATAAACTTCATCTGGCGCTGAGCAAGGCGTCCTGCTTCTTCTTTCGACAAAGTTGAAGCTCCCTCTTCCAACACTTTGAATGTGGGAGAAGTATCGGTGGTATCATTGCCGTCCATATTGGTCAGACTCAGCTTCAGCAGTTCATAATCGTGTTCTGCTTTCCCAAGTTTTTCCATAATAATGGCGCGGAATTCCTCCAGCTCTGCATCCGAATAGCGTGTTTTTTCTGCCATTGCAAATAAATTTTAGGTCGTTTTTAAGAGAGCGCTAAATTATAGATTCTATAAGAGATTACAATACGTTTTTTGTTTTTTTTAGATTACGCCTTGGTCACTCCTATTTTAACAATAAACTCTTCAAAATCCAGGTCTACAGCTTCTTCCACTTTTTCGTGCAAAGTAATCGAGTTTGCCAGTGTTTGAGTTGCAATATAAGCAGAAAAATCAGCAATTGCATCATTAATTTCGGCTTGTTTCTCAATTTTCACAACGATGCGGTCAGTAATTTCGTAACCACTTGACTTACGGATATTTTGAATACGGTTCACAAATTCGCGGGCAATACCTTCTTTGCGCAATTCGTCAGTAATAGTGATGTCGAGCGCCACGGTGAGACTACCATCGTTGGCAACCAACCAGCCCGGAATATCTTCCGAAATAACTTCTACATCAGCTAATTCAACAGTTGCTTCCTGACCTTCGATAGAGAAAGTAAACTTACCATCCTGTTCCAGTGCTACAATATCTTCCTGTGACATCGACGTTGTTGCTGCTGCCAGCAGTTTCATGATCTTACCGAATTTCGGGCCAAGTTTCTTGAAATCGGGCTTGATACGTTTCACCAGAATGCCGGAAGTGTTGTCAACAAAATTGATCTCTTTCACGTTGACTTCGTTCAGAATCAAGGCTTTGACAGCTTCAATATTTTCACGCACCGTTTGATCTTTCACCGGCAACATGATCTTCGACAGCGGCTGACGCACTTTGATATTTTCCTTTTTCCGTAATGAAAGTACCATCGACGAAATTTCCTGAGCCAGCTGCATCCGTTCTTCCAAGGTCTTATCTACCAGTTCGGCACGATAGGTAGGAAAGTCGGCCAGGTGAACTGAAACGTCGTTGCCCTTGCCGGTTGCTTTGATGAGGTCGTTGTACAATTTATCCGCATAGAATGGAGAGATCGGAGCCATCAGGCGGGCAACCGTTTCGAGACAGGTATAAAGCGTTTGATATGCCGAAATTTTGTCTGTATCGTATTCTCCACCCCAGAAACGTTTACGGTTGAGGCGCACGTACCAGTTACTCAGGTGATCGTTCACGAAATCGGAGATGGCACGGCCTGCGCGGGTCGGTTCGTATGTGTTGTAATATTCATCCACATCTTTCACCAAAGTATTGAGCAGCGAAAGAATCCAGCGGTCGATTTCAGGACGCTGATCGAGTGCAACCTCCGCTTCGGCATACGAGAATCCGTCGACGTTGGCATACAAAGCGAAGAAAGAATAGGTGTTGTAAAGCGTTCCGAAGAATTTACGGCGCACCTCTTCGATGCCATCCACGTCGAATTTCAGGTTGTCCCAGGGCGAAGCGTTGGTCATCATGTACCAGCGCAACGGATCAGAACCATATTTTTCGATCGTCGAGAACGGATCGACAGCATTGCCAAGACGTTTCGACATTTTATTGCCATTCTTATCGAGCACCAAACCGGTAGAAACCACGTTTTTGAAGGCAACCGAACCTTTCACCATCGTGCTGATAGCGTGAAGGGTAAAGAACCATCCGCGGGTCTGGTCGACACCTTCTGAGATAAAGTTTGCAGGGTAATTTGAGCCCGATTCAACCATCTCTTTATTTTCGAACGGATAGTGCAGCTGTGCAAAAGGCATTGCTCCCGAATCGAACCAAACGTCGATCAGGTCGCTTTCGCGCTTCATCGGTTTGCCGCTTTCAGAAACTAAGATAATGCCATCCACATAAGGACGGTGCAGATCGATATTTTCCACCGCATAATTTTCAGCCGTGTAAACACCCGGTTTGAAATTCTTGTACGGGTTTTCCGTCATGAAACCGGCTGCAATCGATTTTTCAATCTCTTCGATCAATTCGGCAACCGAACCGATACACTTCTCTTCCGAACCGTCTTCGGTACGCCAGATAGGCAACGGAGTTCCCCAGTAACGCGAACGCGAAAGGTTCCAGTCGTTGAGATTTTCGAGCCACTTACCGAAACGTCCCGAACCGGTAGAGGCCGGTTTCCAGTTGATCGTATTGTTGAGTTCGATCATCTTTTCGCGGGCAGCCGTCGAGCGGATGAACCAGCTGTCGAGCGGATAATAGAGCACCGGTTTGTCGGTACGCCAGCAGTGCGGATAATTGTGCACATGCTTTTCTATTTTGAACGCTAGGCCTTGTTGTTTCAGCATCACGCAAAGGTCGATATCGAGTGTAGCATCGGCATCGGTCAGCGTGTCGTCGTACGCATTTTTCACGTAACGTCCGGCATATTCGCCATAAGCTTCTGCGTTGACATTTGCAGCAACAAAAGCAGGATCGAGATCTTCGATTTTATAGAATTTTCCGGTAAGGTCTACCATCGGGCGTTGATTGCCATCCTTGTCAATGAGCAACATCGGAGGAATTCCGTTGGCTTTCCCAACGCGGTCGTCATCCGCACCGAAAGTAGGCGCGATATGAACAATACCTGTACCATCTTCGGTGGTTACGAAATCGCCGGTGATGACACGGAAAGCACCTTCGCCCGGATTTACCCAAGGAATCAGTTGTTCGTATTCCATGCCGGCCAAATCGCTGCCTTTCATTTTTGCCAACACTTCGTATTCGTTTTTGCCCATTACCGCACCAAGGAGGCTTTCGGCCAAAATATATTCGCACTCCTGTTTGGAATAAGGATTGGCAGCTTTTACTCTGACGTAATCAATATTCGGGCCAACGCAAAGAGCAGTATTTGAAGGCAATGTCCACGGAGTAGTTGTCCATGCAAGGAAAAATCCGTTCGCGTCGCCTTTGATTTTGAATTGTGCCACGCAAGTGGTATCCTTCACGTCGCGGTAACAACCCGGTTGGTTCAACTCGTGAGTGCTCAATCCGGTACCGGCAGCAGGAGAGTATGGCTGAATGGTGTAACCTTTATAGAGGTAATTGTTGTTATACAATTCTTTAAGCAACCACCAGAGAGTTTCAATGTAGCGGTTGTCGTAGGTGATGTAAGGGTTGTTCATGTCGACCCAGTAGCCCATTTTGCGGGTCAGGTCTTCCCACTCTTTGGTGAATTTCATCACATCCTTGCGGCAAGCTGCATTGTATTCGTCAACGGTGATCTTTTTACCGATATCCTCTTTGGTAATTCCCAGACGTTTTTCAACGCCAAGCTCTACGGGAAGTCCGTGGGTATCCCATCCGGCCTTACGGTTCACGAGGAAACCTTTCATCGTTTTATAACGACAAAAAATATCCTTGATGGTGCGCGCCATCACGTGGTGGATGCCCGGCATTCCGTTAGCAGAAGGAGGTCCTTCGTAGAAAATAAAGCTCGGATGGCCTTTGCGGGTTTCGAGACTTTTGTGGAAAATATCCTGTTCATCCCACTTCTTCAGCACCTCTTTGTTGATATCGGAAAGATTAAAAGACGAATATTCGGCAAATTTCTTGCTCATAAAATGCTAATTATATTGCGATTAACGATTGTGATACTTATTCTGAAAAAACGCCACAAAGTTAGTGATTTTTTACGAGACTTATAACAGGTTTTACCGGCTAATTTGAGCTGAAAATCAGCAGAAACAAAACTGAAACCACAGAATCAATTGTACATCGTAATTCCGGTAGCGATCGGGAGAATTGTAAATATTGATCGAGTATTGAGTCCACTCCGAAAAGTCGAATCTTCAACGCAAAGACACGAAGACACAAAGAAAAATCAATCTGACTTTCAAAGGTATCTGACAATCAACAATCTTTTTTCAAGAGCGCAAAGAGAAAATCTACGATTTTTCAATAAATCTGCTTTTTCGTAGGAAAATCAGTATTGAGAGTTTCGCTTCAAGCGAAGCTCTCAATTATCAAGGTCTTTTTTCTTTGCTCTTTGTTCTTTATTCTGATTTTGCCGTACATTTGCAGAAAGAATTCTGTGTAAAATGTTCAAAACAATACTCATAGTCGGGTCGGGAGGCTTTATTGGGAGCGTGGCCCGTTTTTATATCTCGAAACTGAACCTGCATGTCGATTTTCTTTCTATTCCGGTGGGAACCCTGCTGGTGAATGTGCTGGGCTGTTTCATCATCGGTTTCCTCACGGGTATTGCCGATAAAAGTGCCATTCTGACCGTTGAATGGCGCATGTTCCTGATGGTAGGAATCTGCGGAGGATTCACCACTTTTTCGTCGTTTGCCAACGAAAACCTGATGTTGCTCCACAACGGATTGTTCCTGTCTATTTTTCTTTATACCGGGTTAAGTATTTTGCTCGGCTTTACAGCGGTATATCTTGGTTACGTCACCTCAAATCTGCTTTAAGTATGGAAAAGTCACACAGCATTCTGAAGTTTTACCTCAGCACTACCGACAAACTTAACAACAAGTTATTGTACGAATACATAGTGCAGGAAGCCCGCAAACAGGGCATTTCGGGGACAACCGTCTACCGCGGCATTATGGGTTACGGACTGAGCAGTACCATCTACTCCTCCAAATTTTGGGAACTGACCGAGAAATTGCCGGTAATGATAGAAATGATTGACGAAACCGACAAGCTGGAGGCATTTTACGAGTACCTCGAACCCGAATTGCTCGAAATGCCCAAAGGCTGCCTCATCACTCTCGACCCGATCACCATCAAGCTGCATAAATCGGGGAAGCATTAGAAATTACACTTTTTACCTCTCCTCAACCACTCTCCCGAAGAGAGGCAGTGCTGTTAAGTTCTATGTTTTGCCCGTCAGGGTATACATGTCAATAGAAATCAAGCCTTTTTGTGGCATTTTTTCCCGTAGGGGAATGCACAATGGATGTCCTACGGACAAAAATTGTCAAGCTGGAACAATTTTTCTATTGATATGAAAGCCCTCTGGGCTATAATTGGCCAGAACTTCATCGCCCTGCGAAGTGAAGCGCTTTGCATCTGAATAATGTGTTTGATATAATTGTTCCATCCCTTTTCGGAGCAAAAACAATTTCCTATTTTTGTATACTTCAATAATTGTTCGACCGAATGCTCCAACTCATTGTCTGTATCCGCAAGCATGTCTTATTTGGGTATATTCTAATGCCTTATATGGCAGAATACAATAAAACCACCGCACATTTTACGCTTGTCGAACAATTTACTTCCAAACGCGATTATTTCAAAAAATCTCCGAAAGAAATTCAGCAATTGGTTAAAGCCAGTGCCGAATTGAGCGATCAAAACATTGCGCACCAGTTTTTCAAAAACACCGGCAATCTGAAATCTGCCTGGGATGACGCCAATGAGCTGAAACAGAATTTTGTAAGAGAATACGTAGATAAGCGTATCGATCTTATTCTGAATGTGATGCAGGAGAAAAAACTGCCACTTTTCTTCAAAGATGAAAAATATGCAAACGTCTATACCGACGATCTAATCGAGCTGTTGCCTCAAAAAAGCCGTGCGGTTTTCCATTTTAACCGCATGGAGGATGAAACACGCTATTTTTTGTCAGTTCGATACAACGGAAAGAGTATCCGTTTGTTCGAGAAGGCAGCTTACGTGCTGCATCAATCGCCCTGCCGCATCATTATAGACAACCGCCTCTACTCATTTCCCGATATCGATGCAAAAAAACTGTTGCCTTTCATCCTGAAAGAGTATGTGTCAGTGCCCAAAGCGATGGAGGAAAAATATTTCAAGACGTTCGTTTTACATGCAATACGTGATTTTGATGTAGAAGCGGAAGGTTTTACCATTGAAACGTATCGCGGAAATCCCGCACCTGTGCTTTTGCTTGAGAAAGACCTGCAGGGCAATTACGCGTTTATGCTACAGTTCGATTATCCCGACAAAAGCTGGAAATATTTTGAAGAGCGTAAAGTGTCCGTAAAATTTCAAAACCGGGACGATGAATATTTCTTTTGCAAAACATTCCGCAATGAATTATTTGAAACAAAGGCGATTGAGCGCATAAAAGAGCTGGGTCTCGAATTTTGCAACGATCAGTTTATCAGGATAACCGGGCGCAATCAGGATCAGTATGTGGCTCAACTTGGAGCCATAGAATGGCTGAAAAACAACAGACAAAAGCTGGAAGATGCCAGCATCGGTTTCCGGCAGCATCTTGACAAGGTTTTCTCGTTGGATACGCCCGAGCTGAGGGAAGAATTTTCGGCAAAACGCGATTGGTTCGACCTTAACATTTGGGTATACGTAGGTTCGCAAAAAATCCCATTCCCATCGCTGAAAGAGTACATTTTGGCCAAACAACGGGAAGTTGTGCTTCCTAACGGTGAAATCGCGATTCTTCCCGAAGAGTGGCTGGCTCGTTTCGAAGGCGTTTTTTTGATGGCCGAGGGAAAATACGACAAAATGAGGTTGTCGGTGCAACATGCCAATTTGTTGCGAGCCGAAGAAGAACCGGAAGACAAGATTTCAGCAGAGAAGAATTCGCCGCTCGGATGGCAGGAAGCGCCGACAGGGCTGAATGCATCGCTCCGTCATTACCAAATGATTGGCTACAACTGGATGCTGGCGTTGCTTCAGCAAAACCGTGGTTTTTGTCTGGCCGACGATATGGGGTTGGGAAAAACCATCCAGGTGATAGCTGTATTGCTGCACCAATTACGAACGATTGACAATCAGAAAAATAGTGACATTCAGCCGGGACTGTTTGACGAACCGGCAAGAAAGACGTATCAACCCAATTTGATTGTGGTGCCTACGTCGCTGATATTCAACTGGCAACAGGAGATCCGAAAATTTGCCCCATCGCTCACCGTGTGGGTGCATCACGGACCTGCCCGCGACCGTTCGCTGGAACGAGCAGCAAAACGTGCCGTCATTCTTACCTCGTACAGTCTGGTGCGCAATGATATCGATCTGTTTAAAAACATTCATTTTCAGAATATTATTCTGGACGAAAGTCAGTACGTGAAGAATCCGGCATCGAAAACCTATCAGGCATTGATGCAATTATCCGCCGATCACAAACTGCTCCTGACCGGTACTCCGATTGAAAATTCGCTTGCCGACCTGTGGGCGCAAATGAATTTTGCCAATAAAGGTTTCCTCCATTCGTTTTCGTATTTCAACAGCAATTTCATCGATCCGATCGAAAAAGACAAGAATCCGCGACGTGAAGAGTTGTTGAAAAAGATGATAGCTCCGTTTATTTTGCGACGAACGAAAGAAGAGGTGGCTCCCGAGTTGCCGAAACTCTCGGTACAGGTGGTCTATTGCGAGATGGAAGAAGATCAGGCCAAACTCTACGAAGAAGAGAAGTCGAAGGTGCGGAACGAAATTCTCGAAACCCGCGAACAGGCCAGTCGGTTGAAGATGTCCAATTATGTTCAACAGGCACTTACCCGCCTGCGCCAGATTGCCAATCATCCGGCTTTGTGCGGATACGACGATTACCCTTCGGGCAAGTACGATTCGATTATCGAAGCGCTGGAAAATGTTCGCAACCGGAAGCATAAAGTACTTATATTCTCTTCGTTTGTGATGCACCTGAATCTTTTTAGGACTTATTTTGAGGAGAACAATCTCGACTACTGCATGTTGACGGGCGAAACCACCAACCGACAGGAAGTGGTGGAACGCTTCCAGAACAACCGGGATATCTCCTTCTTCCTGATTTCGATCAAAGCCGGTGGCGTAGGACTAAACCTGACCGCTGCCGATTATGTCTTTATCGTCGACCCGTGGTGGAATCCTGCGGTAGAGATGCAGGCCGTCAGTCGGGCGCACCGCATCGGACAGCAGCAGAATGTATTTGTTTACCACTTTATTACACGGGGAACGATTGAAGAAAAAATACGGCTTTTGCAGGAAGAAAAAACAGGATTGGCCAAGACTTTCGTCAACTCCGAGAACAATATTCAACCCGCCGATCTGGACGCTTACCTCGAGCTGGTGATGGAATAACTTTTTCAATTGTTTCATCTTCCTCATGGAGCAACCTAAACTATTAATAATTGCTGATTCAAATGAATTTAGTTACAGTTAAACTCAGCAATAGCTATATCTGGCAGGACATAGATCAATCCTTGAATTGAAAAATTGATAAATCTACTTATCTTTGCACTATGAAACAAGTTGTTAATATCACTCCAGACATGATTAGCTGGGCTATAAAACGTGCTGGCTTCTCTGTAGATGTTTTTATTGAGAAACATCCCCAGATAGTGGCATGGATAGAGGGAACAAAACAACCGACCGTCAAACAGCTAGAAGATTTTGCCAGAAAAACTTATCTTCCTTTTGGCTATTTTTTCTTACCCGAACCTCCGAAGGAAGAACTTCCTATTCCTTTTTTTAGAACCAATAATAATGTACTAGCGCAAATCAATATCAATGTATATGATACGATTTTGTTGCTACAGCAACGTCAGGACTGGCTCAAAAACTATCTTATAGACAACGAATTTGACAGACTGGATTTCGTTGGAAGATTCAGTAACAATGACGCTGTTAGTTCTATTGTTGAAGATATAAGAAAGACTCTGAATTTACATGAAAGTTGGGCTTGTGAATTCAAAACATGGGAAGCTGCTCAAAACCATCTTGTAGAACAGATAGAAGATAAAGGAATCATTGTCGTTTTTAATGGTGTCGTCGAGAATAATGGCTATAGAAAAATTCCTGTAGATGAATGTCGTGGATTTGTAATGGTGGATGCCATGGCTCCTTTTATGTTTGTAAATAATGCTGATAGCAAGGCTGCTCAAATGTTCACGATTTTACATGAATTAGCACATATATGGATAGGCAGAAGTGCTGGTTTTGACTTCAGAAAATTACAACCTGCGCAAGATGCAAACGAACAACTTTGCGATAAAGTTGCTGCAGAATTTTTGGTACCCAAAAATACCTTTATTTCTTTTTGGAATCAAAAACCTAATTATAAAGCGGCTTCTCATTTTTTCAAAGTAAGTGAAATTGTTATTGCACGTCGAGCATTAGATAATGGATTAATTAGTAAAGATGCTTTCTTTTCTTTCTACGAAGAGTATATTCACCGTGAATTTGCAAAGAAAGAAGATCAGACAGGAGGCGGGGACTTTTATGCAACAGCTCGCAAAAGATTAAGTCTCACATTTGCCACACACGTATTTAATGCTCTACGGTCTGGAGATTTATTATACAGAGATGCCTATAAACTTACTAGCTTAAAAGGGGACACTTTTCAAGCCTTTTTTGCCAAAAATTTTAATATGGCATGAAGGTATACGTCTTAGATAGCAATTTCTTTATACAAGCACATCGGGCATATTATCCTCTCGATATTGCAGTAGGTTTCTGGCTAAAAGTGAAACAGCTTGCACATGAAGGCAAAATCATCAGTATCGACAAGGTTAAAAATGAATTGTATGACAAAAATGATGAGTTAGAATTATGGTGTAAAGAAAATCTACCTGAAAACTTCTTTCAGGAAACAGATGACATCATGCCGGCTTACTCCCGTTTGATTTTATGGACAAATACTCAAAGAAGTCACTTTTTACCCAAGGCTATTGATGAGTTTTTAGATGCGGATGAAGCTGATGCCTTCTTAGTTGCTTATGCTTTGACAGACAATCAAAATAGAGTAATTGTCACTCAAGAAGTAAGCGAGCCCACACGCAAAAATAAAATTAAAATACCTCAACCTGCAAATGTTTTTCACATTCGATATGTGAATGCCATGACCATGTTTAGAGAACTCGGCGAATCTTTTTAATATCTCATTTCTTTTCGCGAACCTTTCGCCCAATACACTTCCCTCGAAATGGTTTCGGAATAATAGCCAGTCAAATTTTGTTTTTAACATTTCTTGAGCTACCTTTGCAGCCTGAAAAGCAGAATTGCGGTGTACAACGCAACATGCTGTTTTTCAATCTATCCATAATTGGGGTGCCTTATCATAACGGGCTGAGATTATACCCTTTGAACCTGTCCGGGTAATTCCGGAAAGGGAATGAGCATTTATCCTCATCGTTTTTTAAGCCCTCATCACATTTTGTTAAACTCTAAAAAAACTGAATGTTATGAGAAAAATTTTGTTGGCTGCCTTGGTGCAGTTATTTGTGCTATCCCTTTCGGCACAGAGCGTTGTGAAAGGGCGAGTGGTAGACGAAACCGGACTGCCGCTTCCGGGAGCTTCTGTTGTTATTGGCACACAAGGACAAAGTACCGATGCAAACGGGCTATTCAAATTCAATTCTGTGTCGGGTAAATCGGCAAAAATAAAAGTTTCTTTTGTGGGATTTTCAACTGTAGAACAAGCTGTTAAAGTTCCGTTCAATGGTGAAATTAAGTTGCAAAAAACATCCCGCCAGATGGACGAAGTGACTGTGCTTTCGACCCGGGCTACCGATAAATCACCGGTGGCTTATACCAATATCGACAAAGAAACACTGGCAAAGAGCAATCTGGGACAGGATGTGCCCTACCTGCTCTCCCAAACTCCGTCGTTTGTAGCCACTTCCGACGGCGGAACCGGTATCGGCTATACCTATTTCCGAATCCGTGGCACCGACGGTTCACGTATAAACGTGACTATCAACGGAATTCCTTATAATGATGCTGATGAGCAGGGAACCTTTTGGGTAGATGTTCCCGACCTGACCTCCTCGCTCGAAGGGATGCAAATTCAACGTGGCGTGGGCACTTCCACCAATGGTGCAGCCGCATTCGGTGCCAATATCAATTTGCAAACCGAAAACTATGCTCCGAAAGCATCGGGCGAACTCAACATGGCCTACGGTTCGTTCAATACGTTGAAAATGACTGCCAAGGCAAGTTCAGGCCTGTTGAACAATCACTGGGCAATCGACACACGTCTATCTTCAGTAACCTCTGACGGTTATATCGACCGGGCATCTGTCAATATGAAATCCTATTTCCTGCAAGCCGGTTACTACGGAGAAAAAACTACCGTAAAGTTTGTTACCTTCGGTGGAACAGAAAAAACCTATCACGCCTGGGATGGAGTGCCAAAAGACTCTCTGGCTACGCACCGTACCTACAACCCCTGCGGTTTTATGGGCTACGACGCAAATGGAACCCCACTCTATTACAAGAATCAAACGGACAATTACACGCAAACCAATTATCAGTTGCTTGGCATTCATAGTTTCTCGCCAGCGTTGACTCTCAATGCAGGTTTGCACTATACCCGTGGTGATGGTTATTACGAAGAATATAAACAGGATCAGACTTTGACAAAATATTCATTAATACCCTTCACCGTAAACGGAACAACTTACAAGAAAAGCGATTTGGTTCGGCAGAAAAAAATGGGCAACGACTTTGCCGGTGCCGTCTTTTCATTGAATTATAACAAGGAAAAAATTTCTGCTCAGTTTGGAGGCGGAGTTAATCGCTACTGGGGCAATCACTGGGGCGAAGTCATTTGGGTGAAAAATTATTTTGGCAGCCTGTTACCAAACTCGGAATATTATCGCAGCAAAGTAAGTAAATGGGATGCTAATATTTATCTGAAAGCCAATTACGAACTGCTTCCCAAATTTAATGTTTACGGAGATCTTCAATATCGCCGCGTGACCTATTCATTGAACGGAACCAACGACGAATGGGACGATGCCGTTAACGGAATGCAAATTCTGTCTGTCGATAAGAAATTCAATTTCTTTAATCCGAAAGCAGGTGCACTCTATCGTCCCGATAAAAACAATGAAGCATTTGCATCGTTTGCTGTTGCACACCGCGAACCGACCCGCACCAATTACACCGACGGTTCTGCCGAAACATGGCCAACGAACGAAACATTATATGATTATGAAGCCGGGTACAAATTCCATAATTCACTATTGACTGCCGGAGTGAACCTTTATTACATGTATTATCATAACCAATTGATTTTAACCGGCAAACTCAACGATATCGGAGAAGCCCTGACATCAAACATTCCTGTTAGTTATCGCTCTGGTATAGAACTGATAGGCGGGATCAAACCGCTGTCGTGGTTACGTTGGGATGCCAACGTGACCATGAGTCGCAACCGGATTAAAAACTTTACCGAATATGTAGACACCTATTCCGGCGACAACTGGGACTGGGCTGAACAAACGGTAAATCACCTTGGTAATACGCCAATTTCCTTCTCTCCTTCGGTAACAGCC
Source organism: Paludibacter jiangxiensis (assembly GCF_001618385.1). Classification (NCBI taxonomy): domain Bacteria; kingdom Pseudomonadati; phylum Bacteroidota; class Bacteroidia; order Bacteroidales; family Paludibacteraceae; genus Paludibacter; species Paludibacter jiangxiensis. Next base: position 734,038 of record NZ_BDCR01000001.1, read on the forward strand.
AACAGTTTGTTCACGTTTACCAAAGGTAATTTTGAAGCCGGATTTCAATCGCAGTATGTTGGCAAACAATACATTGACAACACCGGGAATGATGCACGTTCTTTAACAGGTTATCTTGTCAATAATCTTCGACTGAGCTATTCGTTGCCGGTAAAAGGAATTAAAGGAATTGACCTGACGCTTTTACTGAACAACCTGTTCAACAAGCAGTATATCAGCAATGCCTGGACCTATTCTTACTATTATCAGGCAGACCCGGCCAGCCAACCTGAACGCTACAATGATTTCGGGTATTACCCCCAGGCAGGCTTCAATTGCCTTGCAGGAGTAGCAATACGGTTTTGAGCATAGTAACGCGAATTATCAGATATGAACACGAAGGCCCGGGCTTAAAAAGTCCGGGCTTTTTCATTTCCTTTATCAAATCATTCACTTTTATTTTTATATGAGTTCCCATTGCATAATCTTTGTTATATTGAATAGATATATTATCTTTGTGCACAGCTAATGCATTTTGTTGCCATGAAAGAAGAACACCAAAGAAAACAAACTGCCTTTGCCACATTAAAACAAATTATACACGCCATTCAAATAGCTGTAAATTAAAGTTATAAAAACAAATATCATTACAACAAATATCAAATAGTAACTAATATTGTAACTTGTTTTTGCATCCTTTGAAGAAAGGATTTATTGTTTATAGATTTCGTGCACGAACACGAAATTAAGTCGAAAGAGATATTTTCCAATCAAATAAAAGGATATTTGCGAGTTAAATATCCTAAAAACAGGAACAATAATAGGATCTTTTCAACACATAAAGAAACCAACAATAAATATAACCTTAAAATAACAGTTAATATTCATGAAGCTAACATCCTAATCCCTACTCCACATTTCAGATTGCAGGAAGAACAGTACTGCATCCTTCATAAGAATCACCTGTTTATATATCGATTAAGGGAAAAGTTTTGAATTTTCTTTTTCCCATTTGCACCTAAAGTATTTACAAAAAAATACTCCCTTCAATTAATCAAAATTACGTTTTCGTGTTCGGACACGGATAAAACCTTTTTGACCTTTAAACAACTCTCTATTTTCAAAGTGTTTATGAAAAAAATCAAGTGTTTATTTCTATTATTGATCTTATGCTCATTTACTGCTGCGTTAGCTCAGCAGAGTGGCAATGTCACAGGAGTAATTACCGATGAGAAAGGCGAAGCCATCATCGGTGCTGCCGTCAAGCTCAAAGGCAGTACTGTCGGTACCGTTACAGATATCGATGGTAAGTTCTCGTTAAAAGCTCCTGCCAGTTCAGTTTTATCAATCAGTTATGTAGGTTATACTTCTCAGGAAGTATCACTCAATGGCCGTACTTCAATTAATGTTCAATTAAAAGAAGACACAAAAAAACTGGATGAAGTAGTCGTAATTGGTTACGGCACAGTAAAAAAACGGGACTTAACCGGCGCAGTATCTTCTGTAAGCGGTAAAGATCTGGCAAAGAATCCAGTCTCCAATGTAACGGAAGCTTTACAAGGCCATTTACCTGGTGTAAACGTGCTGTCTCAGGATGGTCGTCCGGGCGCCACTGTTTCTATTAAAGTGCGTGGTGGCGGTTCTATTACTCAAAGCAATGACCCTATTTTTATTGTTGATGGTTTTCCTGTCAGCGGAATTTCAGATATACCTGCCGACCGTATTGAAAGTATTGATGTATTAAAAGATGCATCTTCTACAGCAATCTATGGAGCACGCGGTGCAAACGGTGTAATTTTGGTTACTACCAAAGATGCAAAAGGAGAAAAAACATCTGTTACTTACAGCAGCTACATTCAATCCAAAACCGCAGCAAAAACATTAGGTGTTGTAGATAATGCTCAAGATTATGTAGGTTATACATGGGGATATGCCGGACTATTAGCAAATACCTCTACCCCTACCACCAGTTCATATTTCCCAATTGGAACAACCTTTTTTGGTTTGGGAACAGATCCGAATGCAGCGGCCAACTGGGCAAAGTATGGCACAATGAAAACCCATAACTATACAAACGATTTGCTTCGTTCTACACTTTCACAGAATCACAATCTGAGCATATCAGGAGGTTCTGAAAAAACAAAATTGCTTTTTGAAGCCAGCTACCTCAATGATAAAGGTATCCGTATCAATTCGGGATACGAACGCTGGAATGCATCTTTGAAAGTCTCTCATCAACTTGCAAAGAAAATGAAGATGGGATTGAACTTAGCTTACATGCAAGCCACCACTAACGGGAAAAATGATGTTGGCAACTTAGCAAGTTCTTATCAATACAGACCCATAGAACCTCTGGGAGATGGAAGTAACTACAGTGGCTGGGGTAACGGCGATGCCAATGTAGATCTTTCAAAAAATGTAGTAGATATCATCAACAACATTACTCAGGTAAATAAAGACCAGAATTTAAGAGGACAAGCAACTTTGAACTGGGAGATTATTAATGGCCTTATTTTGAATGATGAATTAGGTTTAGGTAGATCCTGGAGTGATGATAAGTATTGGGATAATGGCTATAATACGGCATATAAGTATGCTAAATTGAATGAATCCGCAGGCTGGAATACACGTAATGCTGTCACTTTAAACTATAAAGTACCAGGCTTGGGCAAAAGTAATAGTTTGAATCTTTTAGCAGGACAGGAAGTTGTGTTATCCAACAGTAATAAAACATGGATCTATGGCGCAGGCTATCCTGCTACATTTGGCTTCAATGATGCCTTTGGACAGATCACAATGACAGATCCGAGCAAGGGAAAAGATGAACGTGGTTATACGATTGGAACACCCGACAGAACATTATCTTATTTTGGCCGCGCAAATTATTCTCTTTTAGAACGTTACCTGTTAACAGCCACATTCCGTGCTGATGGTTCTACCAAATTTGCGCCAAACAATCGTTGGGGTTATTTCCCGGCAGCCGCATTGGCATGGCGCCTTTCTGATGAACCTTTTATGGCAAGCGCTAAGTCTTGGTTAGATAACCTGAAAGTGAGATTGTCTTATGGTGAATCAGGAGCCGACAATATCAGCTCTTCTTTGTGGAAAGATGTTTGGACACCTAGTACAGCAACAGTAAACGGAGTCGTTGTAACAACTTACATTCCGGGCTCTTTGCTTCCTAATCCTAATTTGAAATGGGAAACTACCATCTCACGTAACTTAGGTGTTGATTTCGGCTTTTGGAACAACCGTTTGAGCGGTACAGTAGAGCTTTACTATAACACAAACAAAGACCTGTTGCTGAGAGTCCCGGTTGATGTTACAACCGGATATCAATATCAATACCAGAATATGGGCAAAACTTCCAATAAGGGGATTGAATTGTCTTTGAATGCAGGCATCATTAAATCGAAAGATTTTAATCTAAAAGCAGGCATCAACTACAACTATAATATCAATAAAATTGAACAACTGGCTCCTGGTATGATAACCACTTATGGTCAGATTTTCGGATCTACCACCAAACTTCCGACTTACGAATATCAATTAATTAAAGGACATTCGGTAGGTACGTTGATGAGTTATCACAACACTGGTTATTATAGCGTGAATGACTTTGATTACAATGCGTCAACAAAGACATATACATTGAAATCAGGAGTTGCTGATTTCCCATTGAGTGTTAACTATCCGGGTCAAAAACTATTCAATCTTGCTTCAGGACAAAAGGCGTTCCCCGGATGTTTAAAACTGGCTACAAATGCAGATGGTACTGCAACTTTGAATCAATATGACATGACTCCCAAGCATACCGGAGGATTCAATCTGAATGGCAATTATAAGAACTTTGATTTCAGCGCCAACTTTACTTGGCAGATAGGTGGAAAAATATTCAATGCTCAGGCAATGAATGACTTCTATGGAAACAAAGATGGATCTTTAGGAGCAAACCACTTTGCATATTTCAGCAATAGCTACAGATTATGGGAAGTTAAAGACGGACAAATGACATATTACTCTGATCCTGACAATTTGAACCGTATCAATGCAAATGCTTCTTATGCTTTACCAACTTTCGAAAACGCCATAATGCTTGACAACTGGGTTGAAGATGCATCTTTCCTGCGTTTAGCTACATTGACAATAGGTTATACGTTACCAAAATCGTTACTGAAAAAACTGACTATCCAAAATGTGCGTGTTTATGCAACAGGAAATAACCTGTTCTGTTTGACCGGCTATTCCGGACTTGATCCTGAAGTTGACTCGGTTACTTCAAGCGGCAATTTCCCAACTCCGGGTGTTGACTTTAGTTCATATCCGCGTGCACGGACATTTACTTTGGGTTTAAGCGTAACATTTTAATGACATTTAATTGAAAACAACATGAAAAAGAAATTAATATACACGTTATTGACTGCTTGCACGTTAGCAACAACAATGACATCTTGTAAAGATTTCCTCGAAGTATCTTCTCCTTCGGTGGTAGATGCAGCTTTCGTCTATAAAGATTTGAGTACGGCCGAAGCTGCTATGGCAGGGCTTCGTGATAAATGGCGCGAATGTTCCGGATCTTATGTGTATGGCGCAGGAGCTTTTTATGCATTGGACGTTCCCGGATCTGATATAGAAAGACATCCGGAATCCTACAGCGGACAGTTGCAAAGACATTATCCGGAAGGATTCTATGAAAATGGCACAAAGATTGCCACATTTTGTAGCACTTACAGCATAGACCAAGCCGATGGTAAAAATACATATACCTACCTGTATGCTACAATTATGTTGGCAAACAATGCTATTTCTGCCATTGAGGCACGCAGCGATTATAAAACAATTATAGATTCAAAAACGCCATCTGCATGGGGATTTCTGTACGGTCAGGCGGTTGCTGCCCGCGCTCAGTGTTATTTGGATTTAACTCGCTATTATGGTGATGTTCCTTACTTAACACAAGGAGGTCAAAACGTTTCCGGCTTGACCCCTCGCGACGTGATCTATGAAGGTGAAATTGCCAAACTGAAACTGGTAGAACCGTTGATGTACCGACCTGGAGAAATCGATTCTAAAGGAGCTGCTGTAGGTAAAGGCGTATTTACCCGCACTTTCGTACAAGGTTTGATCGGACGCATGTGCCTATATGCAGGTGGCTATGCTACCCGTCGTAATGACATGAAATATGTTGACGCAGCAGGAAACTCTCTGTCTTTTGATAAAATCGGAGCAGATAACAACGGTTCGTTTTACGGACGTCGGCAGGATTACAAGCAATTCTTTACAACTGCCAAGACTTATCTCGACGCTGCGGTAGCTAATCCTGGAAGTGCAGTTATATTCCATGCAACGGATACTCGTGGAACGGATGCGTTGGGCCGCATTTACAATAATCCTTACCAGCTATTCTTCCAACAGTTGGGAGATAATGTAGGATCTACGAAAAATGCAGATGAATCTATCTACGAGATACCTATGACGAGAGGTGTTTCCAATGAACGCCCTTATTCTTCAGGACGTGTTTCTGATGGTGGTAGTACAAATCAATATCCATGTAAAGGTTATGGACAAGCGCGCATACAACCGGCATATTACTATGGTTGGTTTGACAACAACGATATGCGTCGTGATGTTACCGTTACAGTTACCGGAAGTAATGGAAAAGGAGTCGAAAAATTAATTCCGTTTACACCTGGTAGCAAAGCTTCCGGCGGAGGTTTGTGTTTGAATAAATTTGATGAAAATCGTCAGGCCAGTCCTTACACAGCATCGCAACGTAATTCAGGTATTAACGCTCCCTTTATGCGTATTTCGGACATTATGTTGCTTGACGCAGAAGTGAACGCTGTATTAGACGCTAATAGTACTGTCGCTTATAATTTGCTTAAGAAAGTACACGAACGTGCTTTTGCTTCGGCTGCCCTCGCAAATGTTGATGGGTTTATTTCAGCCGCAGGATCATTGTACAAAGCTATCATTAAAGAACGTGCATTGGAATTCGGTGGCGAAGGCGATCGCCGTAATGTATTGCTTCGTACAGGTTTGATCGCAGAAGCGGTTGCTCAGACCCGTGCTACCAATACAGCAATGGTTAATGCACTGGCTGACAACAATAAACTTGCCTACACATTTGCAAATGGCAATACAATTTCAGCTTACATCTGGACAGCAACGGGAGACCTTAAAACAGCAAAAGGCTACCGCCTAACCACACAATGTCCTGACGAAACGAATCCATACTTATTCCCGGGATGGAGAGGTCAGTTTGACAGTTGGGAAACTCTGGGAGCTGCAGCAATTTCAGGTAATAAAACAAACGTTGCCATCAAAGGATTGTTCAGCCAGTGGACTCCTGCCAAAGTAAAAATTACCTATGCAGATAACACAACTGCTACTGTATCCGGCATGACCTTCTTGACTATGATGCAAAAAATGAAAGATGGCTCTGCAAAAAGTATAGTTGAACAAGATTCCGGTTTAGGCATGGCTCTTACAGCTTGGGGATCTCAAATTGCAAGCAATGGACCTGAGTTCTATCAAAATTTCTTCCCGGGTTTTGATGGAGCAACAGCGCCTATCTATTTCTATCCAATTAATAGTAATACAGTGAATAGTTCAAACGGAACTATCACGAATGGATATGGATTTGTGCAACAATAAACAAATTCTAATTTATCAAAGAATGAATCGGTCGGTTTAGCGACCGGCCGGTTTAGTTTCTACACATCAATCAAAGAGTCCGGCGCAAAACCGGACTCTTTGATTTGAAAACCTTAAAACCCATGGCACGAACCAGAATTTATTCACTCCTGTTGATCCTTCTGTGCCTGCCCTTATCTATCCAAGCACAAAAAGGGAAAGAGAAATCCAACGGTAAGAACCAGACCGAATGGGTTGTCTGCAAGTTTTTAGATAAAACAAAAGATAGTGTCCGCGTATTGGGAAATCCCCGGATAATTTCTTCGAAATTCGGGAAAGCCGTCTTGTTTGACGGAACAAAAGATGGTATTTTCATCAATCAAATGCCATTGGCCGGATTAGAACAATTTACCGTTGAAGCAATCTTCCGCCCAGACGAGGGAGGAAAATTTGAACAACGGTTCTTTCATTGCGGTGAAATTAAAGGAAGCCGCGTGATGATGGAACTCCGTTCCACTCCCAAAGGTTGGTATTTTGATGCATTTCTGAATGCCAACGATTCAAAAAAAACATTAGCCGACTCCACGCTGCTGCATCCATCGAACCAGTGGTATCATGTAGCATTTGTCGTTGACAAGGGGAAGCTTACCACCTATGTCAATGGCAAAAAAGAGTTGCAGGAAAATATTCCGATGACTCCATTCTTCAAAGGGATGACTTCTCTCGGAGTCCGACAAAATGAACTGTCATGGTTCAAAGGAGCCATTTACAAAATCAGAATCACACCCAAAGCCTTAAAACCCGACCTCTTCATCAGAAAATAACAACCTGCCTGCCGAACCATTCAACCTGAACTCATTTTACTAACCAATAAGTTTATTGCCGATGAGAACAATGAAGGTATTCCTTCTTTCTGTTTTGTCTGTAGTTTTTTGCGCTCAAACGGGCAAGGGACAGGACAACTCAAAACTGACACAGGATGCAGAACAAACCATGCTGAAAGCTACCCGCTTCATGGTTGAAAAAGTAAGTACAAATGGTGGTTATGTGTGGTACTACACTCCCGACTTCAGCCGTCGCTGGGGGGAGATGGAGGCAACCAAAACAATGATCTGGCTCCAGGATCCGGGAACCACACTGGTTGGGCACATGTTGCTCGATGCCTATCGTGCAACCGGCAACGAATATTATTATCAGGCAGCCGCAAAAGCAGCTAACGCCATTATCTACGGCCAACATCCCGAAGGCGGCTGGAACTATCTGATCGATTTTGCCGGTGACAAGTCACTGAAACAGTGGTACAACACCGTTGGTAAAAACGGCTGGCGTCTCGAAGAATTCCAGCATTATTACGGCAACTGTACTTTCGACGATAACGTCACTTCCGAAACCGCCCGTTTCCTGCTGCGGATGTATCTTGCCAAACTCGATCCGGCGTATAAACCAGCGTTAGACAAAGCGATCGATTTCATCCTGAAAAGCCAGTACCCCATCGGAGCCTGGCCGCAACGTTACCCCCTGATGTACGACTTCAACAAGCAGGGGCATCCCGATTATACTTCTTACTATACCTATAACGATGATGTGATCTGGGAAAATATCCATTTCCTCATCCAATGTTACCTGACATTGGGCGAACAACGTTTTCTCGACCCGATTAAACGAGCCATGAACTTCTATATCATCTCACAGGATGGCAGTGGAGGATGGGGTCAGCAGATGGATTTGAACCTTCAGACGGCCGGCGCCCGCACCTACGAACCTAAAGCGCTGCTGCCCCGGAACACCGAAGCCATCATCAAACAATTGATGGATTTCTATCGCTATACCGGCGATCGCAAATTTCTCAACCCTATTCCGGCTGCCCTGAAATGGTTGGAGCAAACACGTCTTCCTCAAAATGAAACCGAGAACGGACGCTATTCTCACCCAAAGTTTGTGGAAGTTGGAACTAACAAAGCAATTTATCCTCACCGCAAAGGATCAAACGTTGTTTACGGCTATTATTATGTCGATTACAAAGACACCAACCTGCTGAGCCATTATGGCGGCAAATCGTTTGTCAATATTCAGGAATTGCAGGATGAATACAATAAGCTGTGCGTTATGCCTGTAGAGGAAGCTACAAAAGATTCTCCCCTATTGGAACAAACCTATAAAGAAGAAGGCACTCCTGTTACCTATTACGATCTGAGTCACGAACGTCCGACCCGCATTCCGGACGACTCTTTTGTAAAGCGGGTTGTTCAATCGCTCGATAAAGAGGGTCGCTGGCTGATTAAACACGGCATGACGAGCCATCCGTACATTGGGGATGGTGTAAAAAAAGAACCGACAGAAGAGTATGTCAAGACATTTGTGGGAGACGAAACGGATACTTCGCCTTACCGTGATCCCTCGGATGCACTTTATATTTCAACGGGAGACTATGTACATAACATGCGGATGCTAATCAACTATGTCGAAGCTCATAAAAACGGACTGACCGAAGAGCAACTGCGGGCACGTCTGCGATAATATTGATATTTCCGATTTTCTCACGCAAAGGCGCAGAGGCGCAAAGTCTCATAAATAATTGAAATACAAACATTATGATTTAAGACGCTATCAAGAAAAACTTCCAGTTTTCCTTTGTGACTTTGCGACTTTGCGAGAGAACTGTGTTTTATAACGAACAATTGAAAAATTACAGATGGGTAAAAAGTTTTTAGTTTTAGCATTGCTATTGAACTGCTGGATTTATCAGCAAGGTATCGCTCAATCGGTTGTCGAACAATGGGGCCGGTTCGAGGTGAGCTTCAAACACCAACCGGCAAAGAATCCGTTCGTGGACGACAATCTGTCTGCCGTATTCTCGAACGGCAACAGTAAAGTAAAAGTTCATGGTTTTTACGATGGGAACAACACGTATATCGTCCGCTTCATGCCGACCAAAACCGGTACATGGACATACCTTACATCAAGCAATATTCCCGAATTGAACGGAAAGAAGGGTAAGTTTGTTTGTAAACCGGCAACCGACAATAATCACGGGCCGGTGATGGTGCGCAACCAGTATCATTTCGCTTATGCCGATTCAACGCCCTATTATCCATTCGGCACCACCGTCTATTCCTATATTCATCAGGATAACGAACATGTAGCTGTGGCTTTGAATACTTTGGCAAAAAGTCCGTTCAACAAGCTACGTTTTTTGATTTTCCCGCAATGGCAGGACTACACCAAAGTGCAAACCCCGTTTTTCCAGTTTGAAAAAAGCAAAGAACCATTACCGAAAAAGGATACCATTCTTTGGGATTATTCACGTTTCGATCCGGCATTTTTCAGAAATATGGAGAAACATATCGATGAATTGGCTGAAAAAGGAGTGGAAGCTGACGTTATACTGTTTCATCCATACGATGAAGGCAAATGGGGCTTCGACAAGATGTCGCACAAAACAGATCTGTTTTACTTGAAATACATTGTGGCACGGCTCAGTTCGTTCCGCAATGTGTGGTGGTCGCTGTGTAACGAATTCGACCATTTCAAATATAAGAGCGATGCCGACTGGGACGACTTGATTGCGACCGTGGCCAAGGAAGATCCGTATCACCATTTATGCTCCATTCACAACGACAAGCGAATGTTCAACAATACCAATCCTGCATTGACCCATGCCTGCGTACAAGGAGGAACCTACGTGGACGATTTCGGACGGGCGGTAATTCAACGCGATGCCTACAAGAAACCGGTTGTTTACGATGAAATCTGTTACGAAGGCGATATCGTTTACCGTTGGGGAAATCTTTCGGCCGAAAGGATGGTATATCGTTATTGGCAAGGCGCTATTGCCGGTTGTTATGCAGGCCATGGAGAGACTTTTGTAGGAAAAGACAGCGTGCTGCATCTGGTTTGGGGTCGTGAATTGCGAGGTAGAAGTCCCGAAAGGATCCGTTTTCTGAAAAGTATCATGGAAGAGACCGGAACCCTCGAACAAATCGACCATTTTTGGGGAATGAACAACATGGCAAAATCGGAGCACGGCGATATACTAATCTATCTGGGAACAGAAGCAAAAACCGAATGGCCGTTCGTGCTTTCGCGCGATTTGAAACTTCCGGAAGGTACCAAATACACCGCCGAGATAATCGACACCTGGAATATGACCCGAACACCGGTTCCCGGGATATTTTGCACCACCAAAGCCGACGCGAAAGGTATCTACGATAACAAAAGCCGGACAATCGGACTACCGGGAAAACCTTATATGGCAATCTTGCTGAAACCGACCAGGTAATTTACAATTTAAAAAATTACGATTTACGATTTAGAAGCTTAATCCTCATTTACTATGAAACAACTCTTTTTCGGATTATTGATAATGGCATTTGCTTTACACGCTTTAGGTGTTACCAAACAGTCAATATATAAGAAAATTGATAATCAGACTTATACCAATCCCGTGTTGGGAGGTGATTATCCCGATCCTTCCATTCTGCGGGTGGGGAATGATTTTTACATGACTCATTCTTCGTTCAATTATTACCCGGGATTGCTAATCTGGCACTCCACCGACCTGATTCATTGGGAACGGGTAACTCACGCGCTCAATAAAAATGTCGGTTCCGTATGGGCACCCGATTTTGTGAAGGTAAAAGACACCTACTACATCTATTTCCCGGCAGGTGGCACGCTTTGGGCAGTTTACGCCAAGTCACCGGCAGGCCCCTGGTCGGAGCCGGTCGACCTCAAAATCCACGGATTCATTGATCCCGGTCATCTGGTCGCTCAGGACGGCACCCGCTACCTTTATCTCTCCAACGGGTATTACATCAAACTCACGGCCGATGGACTAGCTGCCGATGGGGAAGCGGTTAAATTTTACGAAGGCTGGCAGTTCCCGCAAACATGGAGCACCGAATGTTTCTGCATGGAATCGCCCAAAGCCAACTATCACAATGGTTATTACTACCAAACGGTAGCCGAAGGCGGTACTGCCGGTCCGGCCACTTCGCACATGGTGGTGACGGCTCGTTCCAAAAATCCGCTGGGTCCCTGGGAAAATTCGCCTTACAATCCCATCATCCATACCGAAAACCGGGATGAAACTTGGTGGAGCCAGGGACACGGCACTCTCGTTGATGATGCCTCGGGTAAATGGTGGATTCTCTATCATGCTTACGAAAAAGGCTTCCATACATTGGGGCGTCAAACACTGATGTTGCCGGTGGAATGGACCAAAGACGGCTGGTTCCGCATTCCGCAAGGAGTCAAAAGCGGTAATAAAATTCAAAAGCCGCAGGGGATACCTTCTAACGATGGTATCGGATTGTCCGACAATTTTTCAGGAAATACGTTAGGCCTGCAATGGCAGTTCTACAAACTCTTCAAGCCTGAACGGGTGCGGGTCGCCGATGGAAAATTGACATTGACCGCAGAAGGCAATTCGTTTGCCGACAGTTCTCCTTTGTTAGTAAATGCCGCCGATAAAAAATACGAAATAATCGTTGAATATGCGATTGAAGACGGCGTTACCGCCGGTCTGACTCTTTATTACAACGAAAAGGCCAATGTTCGTCTGGCGGTCGACAGCAAACAGGCTTCGGTTATCGTACAGCAATCGAGAAAAGCACATTATCCTTCATTAGCCGGCAACCACGGTTTTTTACGGATTCTGAATGAAAATAACGAAGTGAGTTTTTACCAAAGCGCTGACGGAAAAAACTGGACAAAATTTGACCGGAGTATCGACATTTCCGGTTACAACCACAATGTGTTTGCTGAGTTCCTTAGCCTGCGTGCCGGCCTTTTTGCCTTTGGCAACGGGAAGGCTGTCTTTCGGAACTTTATCTATAATAAATAATCACTCATGTGAATCAGGAGTTGAAATAATTGCTAAACATCTGAACATTAATTTGACCGTAGGTCATTCATATCAAACAACGTTCAGCGAAGCTAATAGAAAATGTAATTCTCACATTAATGCAACCCCGTATGGGGTTGAACCTTGGGATCGATATTTATTTTCTATTGACAGATAAGTCCTAACGGACTATTTTCAACTCCTGATTCGCATCACTCACTTTATTACATTATATCTATATGAAATATATCCAATTGATTACAATATTATTGCTTTTCCCATTAACTTTGGGTTTCGCTCAAAATAAGCCACAAGTTAACCCCGGAGAGTATCTTAAAATGAGATGGGAGACGGTGGCAACCCGAATGCCGGCACAATGGTATGGCACGGATGAAGCAAAACAGGTAGCTGAGAATGTGTTAATCAGCCAGAAAGAGATTGGAGGCTGGGCAAAAAATGAGCCCTTTCACCACCCGTTTTCCGACTCTTTGAGAACTCACTATCTCCGAACCAAAATCGAAAAAGGAGGAACGTTTGACAATGGTTCAACCATCTCTGAATTGCGATTTCTGGCGAAAGTATATTCTCATCTCAAAGATGAACGATACAAACAGGCATTTGAAAAAGGGGTGAATTATATCTTCATGGCACAATATAAAAATGGAGGATGGCCTCAGTATTTTCCGGTGAAAGATGCTCAGGATGAGATACTTTTGGATAAAACAGAACCCTACTCGATGCACATTACCTTCAACGACAATGCCATGGTAAATGTCATGACGCTCCTTAAAGATCTGTTTTCTGACAATAAAGAATTTGTACCTTTAGAATTGGGAAAAGGCCTTAAAGAAAAAGCAAGGAAGGCATTTGATAAAGGGGTTGAATGTATACTCAAAACACAGATTCAGGTTAACCACCACCCCACCGTCTGGTGTGCTCAACACAACGAAAAAACACTTGCTCCGGCTAATGCACGTGCTTACGAACTGGCATCATTCAGCGGAGCCGAATCGGTGGGCATCGCATTATTGCTGATGGATATCGATCATCCGTCAAAGGCCATTATTTCGTCTGTCAAGGGGGCTGAGAAATGGTTTGAAGATCATGAGATAAAAGGAATAAAAATCGGAAGCGAAACCGACCAAAATGGTCAAAGAAACCGTGTTGTCATTGAAGATAAAAATGCATCGCCTATTTGGGCTCGCTTTTACGATCTGACAACAGAGAAACCATTTTTCTGTAGTCGCGATGGCATTAAAAGAAGCTCTTTGGCTGAAATAAGTTACGAACGCAGAAACGGTTATGGCTGGTACACCTATGAACCGGCAAATGTATTAGCCAGATTTCCCGAATGGCAAAAGAAAAATCATCTTTCAAAATAACAAAAACCATGAAAAGAAGACTTTTCGGTTTTATAATGTGCTGCACTATATTGCTATCCGGTTCTTTGCACGCACAACGTTATCAAGCAGTTGTTTCGCCGGGAGCAAGCATTCAGGCGGCCATTGAGTCTGCTCCTGAGAACCCGGACAAACCGTATGTCATTCTGGTAAAAAACGGCATTTACAAGGAGAAGGTGATCATCAACAAACCAAATATTGTGCTCGTTGGAGAAAATCGCGACAGCACTCGGGTAATATTTGCGGAACTTTCGAGTAAACGCACAATGAAAGAATACAAAGGCAAACCGGTGGGCAATGGTGTGATTGTTTTGCAGGATGGGGCAGACGACTGCATTATCAGTGGCATAACCGTTTATAATAATTACGGAAGTACTGTTGAACCGACTACCGCCCATCAAATGGCGATATTTGGCACTGCAACACGCACCATCATCATTAATTGCAACGTGTGGGCCGATGGCAACGATGCCTTGTCGCTTTGGGCAAAAGAGGATGGAATGTATTACCACGCGGATCTAAGCCTGCGTTGTCCTGGAGTAGACTTCCTGTGTCCGAGAGGTTGGTGCTATGCCACCCGTTGCTCTTTTTATGGCGATGGACGGGCGTTAATCTGGCATGACGGGCGCGGCAACTATGATAAAAAACTGGTGATAACCGACTCTCATTTCGACTCGAAAAGCCCGGTGACGCTGGGCCGCTACCACCACGACGCTCAGTTTTTCCTCATCAATTGCACAATGACCGACAAAATTATCGACCATCCGATTGGATATGCCTATACCGATCAGGTACTCGATCCATGCCCATGGGGACAACGGGTGTATATGGACAACGTGAAACGCGAAGGTGGCAATTTCGAATGGATGAAAAACAATCTGGAGAAAGCAAAAGGTTCGCCGAAACCGAAACAAATCAACGCACTTTGGACATTTGCCGGCAAATGGGATCCGGAAGCAAAAATACAATCTCTTTGGAATGTTCTTGCCTACCCGCAGACTAAAACTGTCAAATAAAATGCCCTATGAAAAAACTATTGATTCTTCTGCTCCTTTTTGCTGACATTACCATACAGGCACAAAGCAATGACTTGTCGGTAATTCGTTCGGTGGCCGACAATATCCTGAGCGAACACTCCTACAACATTGTGGATAAAAAAACGGGAAAGGTTTATGCCAATTCGAAGAATTTACCAGCCGGCGGCGATTTTGCCTTTCAAAGCAAATACCTGGAATGGCGGTATGTGGATGGGGTGCTTAACATGGCAATGCTCGACCTTTTCAAGCAAACCGGCGATGAACGGTACAAAGATTTTGTGCTGAAAAACTATCGGTTCATTTTCGATAACAGCGCATTTATTCGCAGGGAGTACGAGAACGGAATCCGCAATCCGGCCTATTACCGCTTTGCAGCGATGAAGAGTCTGGACGATTGCGGCGCCATGACCGCCGGCCTGATCGGTGCCATTCAGTACGACAACCGTGCCGATTACAAAGCCTATATCGACCGGGTAGGTGATTACATCCTACATAAAGAAGGGCGTCTGGCAGACGGCACGCTCTCCCGCGAACCGGAAGGTCACAAGATTGTTTGGCTGGACGATCTTTACATGAGCGTTTCCTTTCTTTCGCAAATGGGCGACTATTCCAAAAACAGCGAATACCTCGATTTCGCCGCCAAACAGGTAATTCTGTTTAGTAACCTGCTCTACGATTCCATCACAGGGCTCTATTTTCATTGCTATTACGATTACCTGAAAGAACCGGGCGTAGCCCACTGGGGGCGAGCCAACGGCTGGAGCATCTATGCACAGGCTTATCTGCTCGATGTGCTGCCCGAAAATCATCCGCTCCGACCGCAACTTTTACAGATTTTCCGCCGCCAGATTCTCGGTTTCTCCCGCTATCAAAGCCAATCAGGACTTTGGCACCAGTTGCTCGATAAAAACGATTCATATCCCGAAACTTCCTGTTCGGCAATGTTCGCCTATGCGGTTGCCAAAGGGGTAAATCGCGGTTGGATCGACAAAGAGTTTGGTTCAATTGCACTACGTGCGTGGGAAGGTGTTTGCAAACAGGTATCCGAAAAAGGAGAGGTTTCGGGCATCTGCATCGGCACCGGCATTTCGCACGATCTGGTCTTTTATTACACCCGCCCCACTCCGCTCAACGATGCCCATGGGTTGGGAGCCATTATTCAGGCAGGCTTGGAAATTAATAAAATGAAGAACTCAAAATAATTTGCCGGATAATGAAAAATATGCTGGAGATAACCGGTAGATAAAAATCAGGATATGAAATCGTTCTGTAAATTTTTGTGGGTTGCTCTTTGTTGTTGCCCTTTCCTTTTATCGGCTCAGGGCAATTTCAACGCGCTGGCCTGGAAACAGAGTCTGGCTTACAATTCATACCTGATGCGCGACGTCCATCAGCAGTATGCTGACCGTCGTAATGAACTGGCAAAAGCCGTTCAATCAAAAAAAGCAATGCCGCAATATCAGGACGAATTGCGCAAAAACTACAAAGCCATTTTGGGAGACTTTCCGGATAAAACGCCTCTGAATGCAAAAGTGCTGAAAGTTTCTCAGGAGAATGGATTCAAAGTAGAAAAGATTATTTTCGAGAGCCTGCCCAAACGTTACGTTACGGCCAATCTGTATCTGCCCGATGGTAAAGGTCCGTTTCCGGCCTCGCTCGAATTGTGTGGCCACGGACTATCCGGAAAACTCTATTCCGAAGAGGCAACGCTTATGGCACTGAATGGGATTGCCGTGCTGGTGGTCGATCCTATCGGACAAGGAGAACGTGTGCAGTTGCTCGATGAAAACGGAAAGGCGGCCACCCGTGGAGTCACAACCGAACATACCTTGCTGAATGCTGGTTGCGAACTGGTGGGCAGCAGCCTGGCAGCCTACGAATGGTGGGACAATCACCGAGCCCTTGATTATTTGGAAACACGTAGTGATATCGACAAAACCCGTTTAGCAGTTTACGGTAGTTCCGGCGGAGGAACACAAACAGCTTATCTGATCGGATTGGAAGATCGGCTGAAAGTGGCTTGCATTTGCAGCTATTTTTCGCAGCGCGAACGGGTACTCGAACTGAACGGCCCGTCAGACGGTTGCCAGCATATTCCGGGCGAGGGCGAAGCCCACATCGAAATTGCCGACTGGGGAATTATGTTTGCCCCAAAGCCGTTGCTCATTATGTCAGGCTTATACGATTTTGTCGACTATTAGGGAGCCTTGCAGGGAACTAAAGAGTTGAAGCAGGTGTATGAAACACTGGGGGCAAAAGACGCCGTTTTGCAATTTACTGCCGAAAGCGGTCACGGCATGCCGAAGGAGAAGCGGGAAGCGTTGGCTACCTGGTTTCGCCAATGGCTTTGCAACGATCCGACGCCGGTTCACGAAACCACTTTGCCTCGTGTTCCTGAAGAAGATCAGCAATGTACGGCAACCGGACAGGTCAACACTGCGTTTTCTGATGCCGAATCCATTCCTGCTTATAATGAAAAAATCGCCGCCCAAATGGAAAAAGATCGTGCCGCTTTTTTGAAACAAAACGATCAGGCCATCCGGGCAAAAATCCTTTCGCTGCTGGGAATGGAAATGCCAAAAGAGAAAATATCGGTGGTGCCGACCGGTAACATTCAATTGAGAACTTACAGCCTTTTGAAATACCAGATTTTGCGCAAAGGAGAGATGCCGGTTCCTTGTGTGGCGGTAATTCCCGAAAAAGTAGCTCCTCAAGGGAAAGTACTCCTCTTTCTAAACGAAGCCGGTAAAGACGCTGTTTTGAACGATGAAAACACGTTGAGCAATTACGTCAACCATGGAGATATTTTGGTGGTAGCCGATCTGAGAGGATATGGCGAGATGGAAGATCCGGCGAGTCTGAACGACACCAAATACTGGAATCGCGAGTACCGGAATGCTATGACCAGTCTGCATGTTGGTCGTCCGATTGTTGGCCAGCGGGTGACGGATATTCTTTCTTTGGTGGATTTCATATCCTCCGACCCGAAATTTGCCGGGCATTCTATTCAATTACAGGCCACTGGAACGTATGGACCTGTTGCGGTACATGCAGCCTTTTTAGATCTTCGTATCACCAAAACAGAAATTAGCCGATCCATCAAGTCCTATCGGGAATTTATCCGCAACCCGATGCAACGCGACATGTTCACCAATATCATTCCCGGTGTCTTGAAATATTACGATCTCAAAAATCTCATTGAAAAGGCAGGAAAAGGAAGAATTCAGTTTATTGATTAACAGGCAGATTTCTAACAAAAACGATTTTCAACGACTCCCATTAAGCCATTTGGTTTCTGGTTTAGTTTCTTTTTAAATAATTCAAGAGATTAATTCAACACTTAACATCGATTCAATTTCTCTGTTTGGGTTTTAAGCCGTAATTTTGCAACATATTTGAAGAAAGACTAAAGTATCATGTACAGGGTAGGATTTTTAGCGGTATTGCTTTTATTTATCGGCTCGTTTTGTGTCAACGGGAAACATTCAAAAAAACACAGACATATCAGGGCAAATCACAGAACTGTCGGTGTGGACATATCAAGATATATGACCAGTGACCAAATTGTTGGCATTGACGTATCGAAACATACAGGCATCATCAACTGGGATATTATCAAACGGCAGGGTGTTGACTTTGCCTATATCAAATCCACTGAAGGTGCTGATTACCTTGACCCACGTTATCTTTACAATATCAAGGAAGCCAAAGAAGCCGGAATACCCGTCGGTGCTTACCATTTTTTTCGTTTCCACCGCACAGGCAAAGAGCAGGCAGACAATTTTCTTTCGCAGGTAAATGTTCGGGAACTGGATCTTCCTCCGGTAGTTGACGTAGAAGATTGGGGACAATACAACTTTTCTAAAAACACAGGAGTTGTAAGCGCTGAGGTACAATCTTTTATCAACAACATTGAAAGCAAAACGAACCGAAGAGTGGTTATTTATGCAGATAAAAATTCCTACCGTAAATACATTGAAGGAAGATTCAGAAACAACCCGATATGGATCTGTTCCATCGGAACTCCTCCTCAAATAAGCCAGAAATGGACATTGTGGCAAAAATCACAACGCGGCAAATGTTCCGGCGCTTCCGGCATCGTGGATATTAACCTCTTCAACGGTGACACCAAAGACTGGAAAGAGTTTCTGCAGAACTAATTATTTCATTATAAATCAAAAAAAGGGTTTGAAGCTGAAAATTTCAGCTTCAAACCCTTTTTTTTTGGAAATTCATCGTGGCATATTAATTGGCTTCAAAAAGACAATTCGTACTACCCGGTTGTATCTTTACTGCGATTTATCTGTTCGCTAACTTCTTTTCCGCACCAACTTCACTACAATCTTCAGGAATATTGAATATCTCTGAAATATATCCCAATTATCAAATAATCAAGCACATGGGAATTTACCTGAAAACCCTCAAAAAAGTAGGGAGCAAAAGCCGAAATGCTGAATTGTAGGCAACACACAAATTGAACTTACGTTACAACAATCTTTCGGTTCAGTTACCGCAAGGAGAAAATGTATTAGGTCTTTTAGTCTGTGATGAAAGTTGTGAGTGTATCAGGCTAAAAAGATAAATAATCGAACAATGCGCTGATTGATTTACTTAGCAATTTCTATCTATGAGAAAAATTATGTTGGTTTCTTTGTTATTTATGTGTGTACTGGCAGTAAACGGACAAAAATCGACTGATCAACAGAGTTCTAACGAACCGGGTGTCAATACACTCAATACAATGGTATTAGCCGCAAATGCTTCATCATCATTCTCAAAAGCACAATCGATAGATACAGAGAAGCATGGATTCGCTTATGAAGAAGATTTCAAAGATGCATTTTCTGCTTCTCCACAAGCTATGGATAAATATTGGGAAGGAGTGCATCAAATGATGGCAGATCAAAGTAATGAGGCAATTAAATCTTTTACAGAAGCATGTAAAATTGATTCTACCTTTGCGATGGCAGCTTTTTACGCCACACTTTTGACTAACAATCCGGAACATTACAAAGAGTCGGTACGTTGGGCAAAAATGGCTTATGACAACAAAGATAATCTTCCAAAGGACCTTCAGGACTGGATATCTCTTTGGCGCGGATTGCTCATTACAAAAGATTGCGATGAGATACAACAATGTTGCGATGCCATGTTGACTTCAGACAGAAAATCCAGAATTTTCTTGGATGATTTGGGCGAAAATCTTTGTGCTATAGAACAATATGGAAAAGCAGTAAAAGCGTTTTCTAAACTAGAAGCTTTATGTATTGAATTAAAAAGTGACTGGAAAAATTCAGGATACTATGAAAATTACGGTTCGGCTTGCCATGCTATGGGCATGCACGAGAAAGAAGCCGAAGTATTCAAGAAAGGCCTGATTGCTTCACCTGACGACATGTCGTTATTGTGGGATCAAACCCGGTGTGCACTGATAAATGGTAATGACGAAGCTGTCAATAACTTGATAAATAAAATGCAAAAGATATCCAAAGATAAGGGATATACCGTTTATACTCCTGAATTTACAAAAGGGATAATCTACGCAATGGAAAACGAAGGAGCAAAAGCAGAAGAATCTTTACGAAAAGCTCTTCAGAATGATCCTGATAACAAAGACATTATGGGAACACTGGCATGGTGTCTTGCTAAATTCAATGTCAATCTGGATGAAGCAGAACAACTTCTGGCAAAATCGCAGCCGAAAGAAACTGATAATCTTGGTTCAAGCTATGTAAAAGGACTCATCAGTATGAATAGGGGCAATCTGGAAGAAGCTCTGGCTACTCTTCAACAGGTGAAAGACAAATCATCGATCTGGAACTATAAAATTTGTAGTACCATTACAAAAATAGAGAGTTCGTTAGCCAACCAAAATGCTAAATAGCATTTAGCCAAGAGGCTGTTTCTGATTATTTTACTTGAGACAGCCTCTGTTTTAAACTCTGTACCGTAACAGGATCTATTGCGTCACCTCCTGAAAGTGTTGAAGAGACCAATCGAGCAACATGCGCATGGCAAGCATAAGGCTTTCGCCGGTTTCGGTTAACGAATATTCAACACGGGGCGGGATTTCGGCATACGCTTCCCGTACCAGAAGATTGTCTTCTTCCAGATGTTTCAGTGTTGATGAAAGCATCTTTTGCGAAATATCGGGGATTGACCGGCGAATTTCCGTATACCTCATCTTCCCGTTTTGAAGAATACACACTAACACCAGCAACGACCATTTATCGCTGAAACGGGCCAACACATTCCGAACCGGACAGGTGGGAAATTTTAAATCAAGTTCCTGCATCATTTTCAAATTTAACCGCCTCAAAATTACAAAATATCTCCAAAAGAGAGTAACACAATCAGAAGAAAGCCACTCTCTGTTTAAATAAGGTTAAATCTCACAGAAAATTCTATACGTAAAACATTGGATATCAATATTAGTAACCTTGATGGTGCGTTACTAACGATATTGCATCTGGCTCCTTAGTGCTATACATTTGCAGAGTAATTACATCTCAACCCGATATTTATGCTGCGCGCAGCCTGAATTCAGAATTACCTTAAACGCAAAAATTATTCTATTATGAAAGAGATAACTGTAAAGAATTACATTTCGGCCGAAGGAGAAAAAATTAACCGCAATGGTAACGAATTCACAATTAAACCGGTAGTTCCTGCTGCCGACGTTACCAAATGTCGTGCCAACTTCATTGAAGTAGAGCCGGGCAATTATGCTTTTGGGTATCATTATCACGAAGTGAGTGAAGAAGTTTTTTATATCATCAGCGGTACGGGAATAGTGCGTACGCCACAGGGAGATATCACCGTAAAGGCTGGCGACGCAATCACATTTCCGACTGGAGCCGAAGGTGCTCACGTGATACGTAACGGATCCGACACAGAAAAGCTCATTTACATCGACTTTGATGCTGTCAGCATTCCCGAGATTGTCCATCTACCCGATACAAACAAAATCATGGTAATCGGACCCTATTCAGACGGGATTTATGACGAAATAAAATAAACAAATCATTTAATATTAGAAATATATGAAAATAGGAATAACAGGTGCAACCGGACAATTAGGAGTTCTGGTTGTCAATAAACTAAAAGAAAAAGTGGCCGCTGAAAATATTGTGGCACTTGTACGCTCGCCACAAAAGGCGGCAGCTCTTGGAGTAGAAGCCCGCGAAGCTGATTATAATCAGCCCGAAACGTTAGAAAAAGCTTTTCAGGGCATAGACAAACTACTAGTGATTTCGGGAAACGAAATCGGACAACGCTTGTCGCAACATACCAATATTATTAATGCTGCAAAAAAAGCTGGTGTGAAGCTGATCGTTTATACCAGCGTGTTGCACGCCGACACTTCGACACTGTCGTTGGCGGAGGAACATCTTGGAACTGAAGCTGCGCTAAAAGCGTCGGGAGTTCCCTATGTTTTGCTGCGTAACGGATGGTATACCGAAAATTATACCGGATCAATCGGTGGTGTTTTGGCAGGTGGAGCTTTACTCGGCAGTTCAGGCGACGGAAAAATATCTTCCGCCACCCGCGCCGATTTTGCCGAAGCGGCTGTTGCCGTACTTACCGGCGAAGGACAGGAAGGGAAAGTGTATGAACTTGCCGGCGATGAAGTTTATACCATGAGCGATTTGGCAGCCGAAATATCAAAACAGACCGGAAAGAATATTCCGTATAAAAATTTGCCGGTGGCAGAATACGCTGCAGCTCTTATCAGTGTTGGTCTGCCCGAAGGCATAGCTCATTTTTTAGCCGGTACGCATGTCTCTACCGAAAAAGGGGATTTGTTTGACGATGGGCATCAACTTTCTAAATTGATCGGTCACTCTACCACTTCATTGACAGATGCCGTAAAGGCGGCTCTTGCCGGTCTGGCATAAATAGAATGGTAAGAAACAAAAGGCTGCCGAAGCAGCCTTTTGTCGTTATAAACTCTCTTGACTATTGCATAATCAACTGTTTTTCTTTCCTCTGGCCAAAGACGCAAATACGCCAATAAAGCAAAGGATGGCAAAAATGGCGAACAAAAGCCGCACACAGGTTACAAAAGCGGGATGTTGTGCCGGAGTGATATGAGATTCCCCAATGAAAAGGTGAATCATAAGGGTGGCCAGTCCCAAACTCATCATTTGACCGGTGAGACGCATAGTACCTATGGTTGCCGAAGCAATTCCCAGATATTGTTTGGAAACCGACCCCATAACCGAATTGGTATTCGGAGAAGAAAAAAGGCCAAACCCTGCACCCAATACCACCAGACTAATTATCAGAAAAGTGCGGGAAGTATCTTCTGAAATGAAGGAGAGCATCAGCAACCCTGCTACTATAATACTCATACCGATAGATGATAAAATGCGAGGATCATACTTATCAGAAAGCCGACCAGCAATGGTTGCCATGATCATCATCACTACTGGCTGACTAATCAACAAGAGACCGGTGTCCTGGGGCGTCATGCCCTTGATATACTGAAGATACAGACTAAGGATAAAAGCAACGGCAAACGTGGCGGCATAATTGATAAACGCGGATAGATTTGAAAAGGCAAAAATCCGGTTGTCGCGAAAAAGACCGATTTCCATAACCGGCATACCACAGTGCAATTCCACACGAATAAACCAAAGCAGAAGGGCAACACCTGTAATAGAAAGGATAATTGCATTGGTGTCGGGCAGCCTTGAGAATCCGTACATCAAAGCCGAAATTGCCAGCATATAAATGGCTGATCCTTTGAAATCGAAGGCTTCCAGCCGGTTTTTTGTGCCGTCCGGTTTTATAAAAACAGCAGATGCAATAGTAATCGCAATTTCAAACGGCACCAACACAAAAAAAATACTTCTCCATCCCCACAGCTGAGTAAGAAATCCTCCCGCCACCGGAGCAACGGAGAGTCCGAGATAAACTGCAGCAACATTGATACCTAACACCTTCCCGCGTTCATTTGGAGGAAAAATGTGAGTAATAATGGCCATCCCCGTTGCGTACATCATCGCTCCCCCAATACCCTGAATGATGCGCACTCCGATAAGCATTCCTTCCGAAATGGAAAGCCCGCACAGCAGCGAAGTGATGCCCACGATAATATTGCCACAGATAAAGATCCTTTTACGACCCAACAGATCGGCAAGTTTGCCGAATGGAACCAGAAAAACGGATGATGACAACAGAAACGACATGGCAATCCAGCTCAGTGTAACGGCATTGAGTGAGAACTGACGCGCAATATCAGGAAGAGCAACATTGATGGCTGCCGACAAAAACGGAATCACAAAAGAGGTGAATACCACTGCATACAGAACAATTGTTTTATTTTCCCGGATTGTTGCCATGAAAACTGGATGTGAAATTGTTATTGCGAACAAAAATAATCACAATTTTGACAGGATATATTTTCGCAAGTCACATTCTCCAAAATAAAAAAGCCTGATCATCAAAAGACAATCAGGCTCTGTCATTACCGAATCAGACCGGTTAAGCATTGAGCGCTTGCTCTATATCGTCGATAATATCATTTGCGTTTTCAATCCCCACCGAGAAACGGATCAGATCGGGAGCCACGCCGGCCGCGATCAGCTGTTCGTCGGTAAGCTGGCGATGAGTGTGACTGGCCGGGTGAAGCACCGATGTACGGGCATCGGCCACATGTGTAACGATGGCCGCCAGTTGCAGATTATCCATAAAACGAATGGCCACTTCACGACCACCCTTCAATCCGAACGAAATAACACCACACGAACCATTTGGCAGGTACTTCTGAGCCAAATCATAATATTTATCCCCTTTTAGTCCGCAATAATGAACCCAGGCCACCTTTTCATTCTTTGCCAGATATTCGGCCACCTTCTGGGCATTGGAACAATGGCGCTCCATGCGCAGGTGCAACGACTCCAATCCGAGATTGATGATAAAAGCATTTTGTGGCGACTGAATCGCCCCCAGGTCGCGCATCAGCTGAACGGTGGCTTTGGTGATAAAGGCCTTTTCACCGAAAGCCTTGCTGTAGGTAAGTCCGTGATACGAAGGATCGGGTTCTGTAAGGCCGGGGAATTTATCGGCATGGGCATCCCAGTCGAATTTACCGCTGTCCACAATCACACCGCCCACCGTACTGGCGTGTCCATCGATGTATTTGGTGGTAGAATGAATCACGATATCTGCTCCCCACTCAATCGGGCGACAATTGATCGGAGTGGCAAAGGTATTGTCTACAATCAAAGGAATGCCGTTGGAATGAGCAATTTTGGCGAACTTTTCAATATCAAGCACCGAAATGGATGGGTTTCCGATAGTTTCGCCGAAAAGCACTTTAGTATTGGGTTGAATGGCTGCGGCAATCACTTCGGCCGGAGCATCCTGATCGACGAACGTACAGTCGATTCCCATTTTCTTCATGGTAACGGCCAAAAGGTTGAAGGTTCCGCCATAAATGGTGGAAGAGCTCACAATATGGTCGCCGGCAGAGCAGAGGTTAAAAAACGAGAAGAACGAAGCTGCCTGTCCGCTGGAAGTAAGCATTGCCCCCACTCCACCTTCGAGCTGCGCGATTTTATCGGCCACCGCATCGTTAGTAGGATTTTGCAAACGAGTATAAAAATAGCCGCTCTCTTCGAGGTCGAAAAGGCGACCCATCTGTTCGCTGGTATCGTACTTGAAAGTGGTACTCTGATAGATAGGCAACACACGTGGTTCGCCCGTTTTGGGATTCCATCCTGCCTGCACGCAAAGAGTCTCCCGGCTCTGTTTCTTTTCCATGATTTAGTTGTGTTTGTTTGTCAGTGCAAAGGTAGGAAAATATACTGCTCGAAAGGCAATTCCGGGAAATTGCAGCAGCATCAGAGTTGTGAAAAAATACTGAATATGAAGCCTCAGCGTGAAACTTCACTAAAAAAGAGCCTCCGCTTTTCCCCTGTTCCTCTATTGACACTACTTTTGCACAAAGAATCGTCTTAACATTTTACCAATAATAGATTTGGCTATGAGAAAGTTATTATTCTTAACTGCTTGTGTATCGCTGTTTCTGCTAACCGCTTGTTCTAAAAACGACTCGGCACCCACCTCGCTCACCAACACAAGCTGGAAATATTCGGCATCGGGTAGCACACAGGTATTGAAATTCACCTCGGCAACAGCCGGAACTTACACGATCAATAGCAGCTCTGTGGCATTTACTTATACCTATTCGAGTCCCAATATTTCGATCAAAGAATCGAACGGAGACAAACTGGACGGGGATTTTACCTCCACTACCACTCTGAATATCGTACAGAGCAATTCACCAACTGCCGCACTGAAATTCACCAAACAATAATCTTTATTTGAACTGATAGACAAAAACCTGTCCGTAATATGGGCAGGTTTTCGTATTTTTGCAGCTTCAAAAATATTCCGCGATGGAAATAGTAAAACAAGACAACGAACAGCTCGAAAAGCTGAAGTACCATTACGGTGAAATTCTCAGATTACTGGGAGAAGACACTGAACGTGACGGACTTATAAAAACTCCCGAACGTGTGGCTAAAGCAGTCCAGTTTATGACCCAGGGTTATGAGATGGATGCCCGGGAAGTGCTGCTTTCGGCAAAATTCCGCGAAGATTACCGCCAAATGGTCATCGTGAAAGAGATTGAGTTCTACTCCACCTGCGAACATCACATGCTTCCTTTCTTCGGAAAAGCTCATGTGGCCTACATCCCCAACAAATACATTACCGGACTGAGCAAGATTGCACGTGTGGTAGACATTTTTGCCCACCGCCTTCAGGTTCAGGAGCGTATGACCACTCAAATCAAAGAGTGCATCCAGCAAACGCTCAATCCGCTGGGAGTAATGGTGGTAATAGAAGCACAACATACCTGCATGCAGATGCGGGGTGTGCAGAAATACGGAGCGGTAACAACCACGTCCGACTTTACGGGAGTTTTTGAGGTAGCTAAAACCCGCGAAGAGTTTATCAGCCTGATTAAAAACTAATAAGATACTGTTACAGACTACAATTTGAGCTGGTTCCGGTTTTCGGGAATCAGTAAAAAATCGTATTTTTGTAATTGATTCAGAACAATCATCTTCAAACAAAAATAACTATGCAAACACTTGACAGCATTAATTTTGCCGGCAAAAAGGCATTCGTTCGTGTGGACTTCAATGTACCTTTGAACGAAAATTTTGAAATCACAGACGACACACGTATCCGTGCTGCTCTGCCTACGTTGAAAAAAATCTTAGCCGATGGCGGTAGCGTAATTATCGGTTCTCACCTGGGCCGTCCTAAAAAGAACCCGGAACCTAAGTATTCATTGAAATACATTTTGGCTCACGTTTCAAAATTATTGGGTGTTGAAGTACAGTTTGCCGACGACTGTGTAGGTGCTGATGCAGTTGCTAAAGCTGCTGCCCTGAAACCAGGCGAAGTTCTTTTGCTCGAAAACCTCCGTTTCTATGCTGAAGAAGAAGGCAAAGCACGCGGTTTGGCAGAAGATGCTACCGACGAAGAAAAAGCTGCTGCTAAAAAAGCAGTTAAAGCTTCTCAGAAAGAATTCACAAAGAAACTGGCCGACCTGGCTGATATCTATGTAAACGATGCATTCGGTACTGCTCACCGTGCACACGCTTCTACAGCCCTGATCGCTTCTTACTTCGATGCTGACAAGAAAACTTTCGGTTACCTGATGCAAAAAGAAGTTGATTCAGTTGAAAAAGTATTGAAAGAAGCTGTTAAACCGGTAACTGCTATCATCGGTGGTTCTAAGGTTTCTACAAAAATCACCATCATCGAAACCCTGTTGTCGAAAGTTGACAACCTGATTATCGTGGGTGGTATGGCCTTTACTTTTGCAAAAGCTCAGGGTGGTAAAATCGGTACTTCACTTTGCGAAGACGATATGCTGGAACTGGCTAACACTATTGTTGCCAAAGCAAAAGAACTGGGTGTTAACCTCGTTCTTCCTACAGACTGCGTTGCTGCCGACAAATTCGCTCCTGATGCAGCTACTCAGGTAACAGCCAACACAGCTATCCCTGACGGTTGGATGGGTCTTGACCTCGGTCCTGCTTCTGCCGTTGTGGTTTCTGATGTTATTAAAGCATCTAAAACTATCCTGTGGAACGGTCCTGCCGGTGTATTCGAATTCGATGCGTTTACCGTAGGTTCTAAAGCTATCGCAGTTGCAATTGCCGAAGCTACTTCAAACGGTGCTTTCTCACTGATCGGTGGTGGCGACTCTGTAGCTTGTATCAACAAGTTCGGCTTAGCTGACAAAGTAAGCTACGTATCAACCGGTGGTGGTGCTCTCCTCGAAATGATCGAAGGCAAAGTACTTCCAGGTATCGAAGCTATCCGCGGTTTCTAAGCGAAACACGATATTTCAAAACAGAAAAGGTTGTTCCAAACGGGACAACCTTTTTTTGTATCTGCCTTTCTCCCTCCTTCAATAAGGCTTTTCAGCCTCCGGTGAATCTAATTGCATCGTATTTCAACAAACAAATTTTGTTGTATCAACACTACATTGTATTTTACGTTATTATCTAAATTATAAATTTAAATGTCTAAATTATCAATTCACCAATGATTCTTTCACTTACCTTTATCGACAAAATTTGAGCTGGTTACATCAATATGAAACGAACAGGTTGCTTCACAATACCCAAGAGTTCCTGATAGCTATCAGAAAATAATTTCATCGCCATGAGGTCTCATACTCCTCAAACGAAATAAGACATACGACCATATTATCCATATCACCTTAATCACTAAACCTACCAAATCTATTAAAAAATGAAACACACAACACTTACTCTGGCCTTTTTGGTCCTCTGTGTCCTTACCGGAATAGCACAGAAAAGAACGATTGTAAACCCTGCTTACGAAGTAAAAAATACCGGCATCTACAATGTGACAAAAATTGAACTGACCGATACTGCCACCCTGCTTTCGATGCATATTACATTTGTACCCCACTGGTGGGTTACATACGACAGTGTTGATGTAATACGTGACTGTGCCACCGGCACCGAATACAAGTTAAAAGCGCTGAAAGGTGGCACGCTTAACAAGTACATTTGGATGCCCGACTCGGGTGACAGCACCGTCGTGCTGGTGTATCCCCCACTACCGGCATCGGTAAAAAAAATTGACTTTAACAAACACATTTTCGGCATCTCGCTCGACAGAACTGCAGCCAGGACTCGAAAATCCGCCGTGGTGTCGCCAGCCATCGACAAATGGATAAAGGAGCAATTGGATAAAGCGCCTAAAAAGACATTGGATAACTATGAACTATCCTCCTTTTTCGTCGAAAAACAGAGCCGCCTGATTGGTTGTATAAAAGGATACGACTCCCGACTGGGTTTTTCAACCGGAATTATTTATGTCGCAAACGAACTTACCCGCGAAGATTATCCTGTTGTGATTAAAATTGAACCCGATGGTCGTTTTGAGGCCGAGATTCCAATGCACATGCCGAAATATACTTTGGCAGTATTCAACGAACGCTATACTCTCCCATTTTACATCGAACCCGGTCAGACTCTTTGCATGATTCTCGACTGGGACGAATGTCTTACGGCCAACCGTAAAGCCAATATCCGTTACCAATTCAAAAGGGTAGAATACAGGGGAGCACTTGCATCGCTCAACAAGGAATTATTGGCATACCCTGCCAGCCAGTTTAGCTACGAGACCTTCGATAAAAAGAGGAAAACCATGACTCCGCTCGACTTTAAAGCCGATCAGATGCAAGAATACGACAACAACATGGCTCAATATAATGAGTATGTGAAACAACACTCTTTATCGCAAAAAGCAAAGACCCTGCTCCGTAATAGAATTATGTTGGAAAACGCCAATAATCTTTTTAATTATACGATGGATCGCGATTATTACGCGAAGCAAGACAGCACGAATAAAGTGCTCAAAATACCGGTTCCCGTTTCCTTTTTCGATTTCTTGAAACAATTGCCGCTCAACGACCCAAGCTTATTGGCATGCAACGAATTTAGCGAATTTATCAACCGATTCGAATACAACGACCTGTTTTTGAAAGCACAGGTACAATTTAATAAAAGCCAGATTGCAAATCAACCAAAACCGGAAAAGAACTTTCTGGAATATCTCGACGAAGAAAAAATATCAATCCCCACTGAAGATCGCAAGTTCCTTTCTATTTTATTTAAAGAACACAAGACAGACGACGACCGGAAGCAACTGGAAGAGATGAGCGAAGTAGCGAAAAACTTTAGCGAAAAATACCAGGAGCATCTTCAGAAATACTCACAAAAATACACGATACCTCTCATCCAGACCAACAACGCCAACAGCGAGATTGAGATTTGGAAACTTAAAGAGGGCATTCTGAACAACGAATTGGGGCTTAAGCCGAATCTGGCCTATGAAATAACCAAAGTCCGTTCGCTTAATTTCTCGTTCAAGAACGCAGCATCAAAAGACAATGCCACCGCTCTGTGGAACTTTCTAAAGCAAGGCATTCACACGCCTTATTTGGCAACAACGGGCCAGGAACTTCTGTCCAAAGCTTTTCCCGAAAGACAGGCTGCTTCAAAACCTCTGCCCCAAAGCACATACGCCGATGTTTTCCGAAAAATCATTGAGCCGTTCAAGGGAAAAGTATTGTTCGTCGATTTTTGGGCGACTACCTGCGGTCCGTGTGTAGGTGGAATTAAAGACATGAAAGCTACCCGCGTAAAATACGCAAACAATCCCAACTTCGACTTTATCTTCATTACCGACCAGAGAAGTTCACCCGAAAAAGATTACAACGACTTTGTGAAAGAGCAAGAGATGAAAAACACCTACCGTCTTTCTATCGACGATTTCAATATGCTGCGTCAGCTTTTCAAATTCAATGGGATACCACGTTATGTAGTAATAGATCAGAAAGGCGATGTACTGAACGACAAGTTTGAAATGTGGAATTTTGAAACGGAGTTGAGGAAAATAGTACCGGCATACAACAACTAAAACCACACGCTTAACCAAGGCTATAGGCCTTGGTTAAGCATAAACCACAAATATGCCCATGAAAAAGCTGGAATGGAACAGTCCAAACACTACTTTTTTTTCTCCAATAAGAAAGAAATTAGTAAGATTTGGTCAGTGAAAGTAATGGTAGAACAATAATTATAAAAGAAACAATCCGGCGCATATTCATATTGACATTACGTAATTTCCATCACCGATTCCCAAAAATTAACATTTCATGCCAATATTTCCACCTCTAAAACCTTCTATTTATCGACAAATGAAGATGCAATCCCCTTGCATTTGTTAATGTTTTGTAATTATGCCATGCTCCCTTATTGTACCCTTTAAGAATTGTAAATTTGACACAAATAACTGTTTATTAGCACTATAAAAATTTTAAGTGTCAATTTAACGCTTATAAATGCTCTTTTTTGAATTCTTAGATTCGATTATGCTTGTTGTTACATTCCACAGATATACTAACTTTGCAACAATAATCATAATGAAAAACATGCTTTGAAGACAGATCAGCCTTTCATTATCTTCTGAAGAAATAAGATTCTGACGTTTGAACCACTATCTAATAGAAACGTTAAGAAATGCTTCGCAGGAATAATTCCCTTATTTATTCAGACAGGTAATTCTGATTTTATTCGACAGCTTCTTCTACAATGAAGAGGTTTTACGTCGTATAAAATTCTTATCACCTACTATTTAAACATTTTCTTCAAGTAAGGAGCTGATTACAGTAGCACATGCCTATCCAACACCATAGGGATGTGATGAGACTGCATTGACATTTATGTAGATGCACTGACAGTAGAGATATTTTTTTGTATAGCTAGATAGTAAATATTTTAACCTAAAATTTATAAGCCAATGAGAGAGACTCCCCGATAATCAAACCCGCCAAATAAAAAGCGGAACAATGTTGCGACCATTGCTCCGCCCGTATCCAAGCAATACCCCCTTTGTTTCATTATACTGACCGTACAGACAGTATAATAGCGGTGTATCGTTTTGATAGTGCAAAGATAATCATATTTTTACTGAATTGATTTGATGTAAAAATAACTCTCCTTCATTCTTCTTGAATGATTCTGAACAATATCATTATTTCAATTGACCAAATTATACATACTCATGAATCAAATAAAGACACATTTTTTACGGCTGTTTTTGTGCACCCTATTTATGTCGTTTATGACAGTAGGGTTCGCGCAACAAGGAAGTGCTCATAAAGTAACTGGAACCGTAGTTGATTCTAGTACAGGAGAATCACTTCCAGGTGTAAATATTATTATTTTGGGTGCAAAAGTTAAGACCGGAGTTATTTCTGACATTGACGGCCGGTTTACTATAAACGTATCTCCGGATGCTACCCTTGAATTTTCGTATGTTGGATACCAAAAAAAGAATGTTGCAATAGCCAACAAATCTGTTTTGAACGTAACTCTCGAATCTGATGTAAAAAAACTTGATGAAGTTGTAGTTGTCGGTTACGGTACCATGAAGAAGAGTGACCTGTCGGGTGCTGTATCTTCAGTTCGTTCCGATGCTCTTAAAAACTTAGCCACCAGTGATGCTGCTGCAGCTATCCAGGGTAAGGTTTCCGGTGTTCAGGTGTTAACCAATTCGGGAGCTCCTGGTCAGGGGGCAACAATCCGTGTACGTGGTTACTCTTCAAACTCGGGTAGTATCGGACCACTCCTTATTGTTGACGGTCTGAAAGTTGACAATATTCAATATCTCGATCCTTCTATGATTGAATCTATGGAGATACTGAAAGATGCTGCTTCTGCTGCTATTTATGGTGCGGAAGCTGGTAACGGTGTTGTTTTGATCACTACTAAATCAGGAGCTAAAGGTACTTCAAGCATTTCATATGATGTCAATTTAATCAGTCAGAGCCTTGGCAGACATGCAAAACTTTTCAACGCACAGGATTTTATTGCTTACAAAACATTGTCGGGTCTTCCTATCCAAAATCAGTTAACACAAAATAAGTACGATGGAACAGATACCGACTGGTCCAAAGTAGTATTTGGTCCCGCTTTCAGCCAACAACATACAGTTACGTTTCAGGGTGGAAATAACCAGGGACATTTTTTTACGTCTCTTAACGTAACCAACAACAATGGTATTGTAAGAGGTGACAAAGATGTTTATAAACGTATTACAGGTCAGGTTAATGCTGACTATAATATCAAACCATGGTTACAGATAGGAGGCAACAACTCTTTCGAATATTGGAATACGAAATCAGTTAGCCAGATGTCTCAGTATGGTTCATTGATGAACTGCGTGATGCAGATGGATCCGTTAACTCCTGTTTACTATTCTTCTCCGGATCAATTTGCTTCAGGAACGCTTCAGGCTTATAATGCAGGAAAGAATGTTCTCAAAGACCCAACCAATGGTCTCTACTATGCAACTTCGAAGTATGTGATCGATAATAATGGTAATCCATTGCTTCAAAGAGATCGTACGGAGGCTTCAAGTGGCGGTATTAACCTCCGTGGTATACTTTACGGAAATTTCAAACCTGTTAAGGGACTTGTAGTTACTTCTCGCTTTGGTTACCGTGTGTCACAAAGTACTTCACACAGTTATAGCACCCCGTATTATGCCACATCTCAGGCAAACAGTAATGACTATAGCATCTCAGCAAATGCAAATACCAGTTACTACTATCAATGGGAAAACTTCGCCAATTACAATTTTACAATAGATAAGCATAACATTACGGCAATGGGTGGTATGTCTTATATCGAGAACAACTGGGATAATGTTAGCGCCAGCGCTTCGGGTCCGGATATCTTGAAAGGATACGATGCCAATTTCCGTTTTCTCGACTATGTGAATAGTAATGACAAAACCGTTAAGAGCTTTGGTAATACTCCCGGTAAATCGTCTCAGATGGGATATTATGGACGGTTAAGTTATTCTTATGATAACAAATATATGATTCAGTCTAACTTCCGTGCCGATGCGTTCGACTCTTCTAAGTTGTCCAAAACAAACCGTTGGGGTTATTTCCCATCGTTCTCTGGAGCCTGGACCGTCAGCAACGAAAAATTCTTCCAGAATCTCATTGATGACAAAATTTTCTCTTTCCTGAAAGTTCGCGGATCGTGGGGACAGAATGGTAATATCAATGTACTCAGCGGTTACCAGTATAGTACTACTATCAATTACAATGGGTCATGGTATCAGTATGGTGTAGACAGTCCAACTCCATCATATGGTTCATCTCCTTCAGGTTTGGCTAACCCCAACTTGAAATGGGAAACTTCAGAACAGTTAGACTTTGGTGTTGAGATGAGATTTTTGAAAGACAAACTTTCGTTGAATGCAGGCTACTATAACAAAAAGACGAAAGACCTTCTCGTATCGATTGCTCCGGTTGCGGAAGTTGGTATAGGTAGTACTACTATTAATGGCGGTAATGTTCTTAACCGCGGTTTTGAATTCGACGCAACATGGAAAGATAATATCGGTAAAGATTTCACCTACTCTGTAAAGGCCAACTTGACAACCCTACACAATGAGGTTACTTACCTTGATCCTTCGATTTCCCGTATTTCCGGTACTTCAGCGGGTAATAACGATATTTACACAGCATTTGAGGTTGGTCAACCGATATGGTATTTAAGAGGTTACAAGTATTTGGGTGTTAACCAAAAAACAGGTGCACCTATCTACCAGACTAAAAATGCAGACGGGGTGCCTACTTCTAATGATATGACCTATATTGGTAAAGCAATTCCTGATTTCACATACGGTCTTACCATTAATCTGGCTTATAAAGGATTTGATATGAATATGTTTGGCACAGGTGTAACCGGCAATAGTATCTTGAATATGGCTTATCGTGCTGATTCTCCAATGACCAATTCATTGAAGTACTACTATGACCATGCATGGACAACGACCAACACAAATGGCTCTATGCCTGATCCGGCAAAAGTAGTTAACTCTAGGATATTTTGGAGCTCTTCAGCTTCGATCTTCAATGGTGCTTACTTCAAAATCAAACAGATACAGTTAGGTTACACCCTTCCTGCATCGGTTAGCAAGAAGTTCCTTATCAGTAAACTGAGATGCTATGTATCTTTGGATGACTTCTTTACTTTTGCAAGTTACCCTGGAGGCGATCCTGAAACTGCTACTACTTCTACCGCTTCCTCAGCAGGCTTTGATATGGGTACATATCCTGTGGCTAAGAAGGTTACATTTGGTTTAAACATGACATTTTAATCTAAATACTTAAGAATATGAAAAAATATAATATACTGTTCTTGCTATGCGTGCTGCTGTTTACTGCATGTAGTGAGGATAAACTTAACATTGACCAGAAGGGTGTTATTGATATCAAATCGTTTTATATAACGGATGCTGATGCGCAGTCGGCACTTGTTGCTACGTACGCCGATTTTGCTCAAAATATCGGTGGTAACGATGGTATTTATGTTCCGTACAATGTAATGTTCAACTACCCTGCAGATAATGTTCTTGCAGCTGGTGCATATTATACAGACAACGATGGACAAGCCTGTATCAATGAATTCCGTCACACTACACAGACCGCGGTAGTTAGCACGATGTACAAACGTTTCTACTGGGTTATCTATCATTGTAACCTCGTTATTAATAATTTCAAATATGGGGTTAGTCCTATAAAAGACCGTTGTATTTCTGAAGCAAGGGTAATGCGTGCATGGTGTCAAATGATGCTTGCTATGGGATGGAATAATCCTCCACTTGTTGAAACGGTACTGACCGGCTCTGACAAACCGGGGAACTATGAGAAAGGGCATGATGCCATGCTTCAATGGTGTGCCGATGAGTGTGCCGATGCATCAAAATATCTTGACGAGCGTGCATCTACAACAGATAAAGATGGTGCTGTAAAAGTTACCAAAGGTTTTGCCTGGACGGTTCAGGGAAAAGCTCTCCTCTACAAAGGGGATTATGCCGGGGCAAAAACAGCTCTTAAAAAAGTAATTGATTCGGGTAAATATGCGCTTGTTTCCGGTGATCGTTGGGCGAGTCTTTTCCACATCGCCGGTGACGGTTGTGAAGAAAAAATATTCGAGACCAACCTTATTAACAATAGCAGTATTGGTGACTGGGGTGGAAAAATTCAACGTTCTACCTGGATGGAATCGAACTATTGGGGCTGGAGAACCGATCGTTTGGCAAGTAAGCCGGTGTGTCAGGATGACGCAGGATGGGGCGGTTTGGCTGTTGAAGAAAATTTCGCCAAGGAGTTTGCTGCAAACGATGGAGCTTCTTATCGTCGCATAGGCACAATGGTCTCTTATGATGAGTTCCTTTACGACTCGTCTGTCGGTTGGACTACAGATACTGTTGGAATGACCCCTGCTATGAAAAAAGTAGATAAGATGAGAGGTGTCAAAGACAACAATGGTCTTTACGGAAATAACTTATATCTTCAGAAAAAAAATATTGTTGGCCCCGGTGACCGTACAACCAATTGGTACAGATTCAACAACTTCAATATTGAACGATATGCGGATGTGCTTCTTATGTATGCTGAGGCTTGTGCCAATACCTCGGATGCAGACGGTAGCGGTCTTAAAGCTCTGAATGATGTTCAAAAACGAGCAGGTTCTACTGTACATGTCAGCACTACATTGACTTTGGCTGATGTTAAGAAAGAAAGAAACTATGAGTTGTGGAATGAAGGTGCACGTTGGATCGACATGAAACGTTGGAATGAGTTTGACAAGGCCAAAACTGCCGGTGAACATATTCCAACGCTGAGAGATCATTTCTTTGATGCAGATGCAACTACAAAGACTGCCACTCACGTGGGATATGTGACTTATTCAGAGCCTAATGCCTCTATAGCTCATGGCTTTAAGGCAGGAAAGAACGAATGGTTCCCTTATCCGTTCAGTGAAACCTCTATCAATCCTAACATTAAGCAAAATCCGGGTTGGTAATTGATTTAGTCCTAAAAAGCTTTACAGTTATTATTAGGACAAAACCATTATAATTTATGAGATAGTTGTCGGGCTGGCCCGACAACTATCTTTGTTTATATACGTTCTGATAATCTTCTTCAGGGGACTTTCGTTCTAATAAAAAAAGCAGATTTATAGACCCCACAGCTGTTTTAGACATAAGGACAAAGATCTGCTTTTTGTTTAACGCTATTTCAGGACCAGATATATTTAGTACGGAAAGGTTGTTCCAATTGGGACACCCTTTTTGTTTTTCAAGCTCCCATGATAGTATCTACAAAATTTTAATACAAACATTATTTTAATATTTCGGAAATAATAGGCAAATTTGTATGGTTGATTCCCTCAACTCTGCAAGTACACATACCTAATAATCAAAAGAAACCAATGAAAACACGCCTCCTCTTTTTGCTCATTTTTAGCTGTATAATTGCATCTGCACAAGAAAACAAAGCTAATCAGCTGCTAAAAGAACTTTCAAACGACGCCTGCAACTGCATTGATTCAATCAACACGAGAAATAAAACGAAGGAACAGATTGCGTCAGAAATAGCCAAGTGTATCGATGCCAGGGTAGTTGCGCTACAGCTTAGTTCCAAATTAAGAGCAATTGATCTTGGGAAAGAGACAAATAACGGCAAAGAAAAAAAAGCTTCTGTAAATATCTCCATCAATACCAACAAGAGCTCTGATGAGTACAAAAAATACTATTATCAGCTTGAACGCTATCTGATGGACAGTTGTAAAGCGATTAAAAATTGTGTATCAGCCAATGACATTGAAAACGAGAAATCAGTTTCCAAGAATCAGGATGCTCTCGAATGGTATTCGAAAGGATTGAAAGAGTACAATGCAGAACACTACAATGGTGCCATCACGCTATTTCAGCAAGCTGTGATTGCTGACTCGACATTTGCATTTGCCTGGGATAACCTGGGTATCTGTTACCGCAAAATAAATGATTTTGACAATGCCATTGCTGCTTACAAAAGATCACTGGCAATTGATCCGAAAGGCCTGATGCCTCTTCAGAATATTGCAGTTGCTTACAGATACAAAAAAGAGTACAAGAATGCTATTGATGCATATATGCGACTATCCGAAATTGATCAGAATAATCCGGAAGTGTATTACGGCCTGGGCGAAACGTACACGTTCTATGTCAACGATATCGAAAAAGGACTGGATAATATGTGTAAAGCCTATAATCTTTATGTTGCGCACAGTTCGCCTTACAGAACCGATGCGGAAAAGATAATCAGCTCAATTTACAACGAGATGAAAAAGCAGAATAAGCTAGAACGCTTCAATGAAATCTTAAAAGCAAACCATATTAACCCGGTACAATAAACGGACTTCAGATTGGTTCGTTTAAACGCAAAAAGGTTGTTCCGATAATTGCAGGAACAACCTTTTTGTTTTTCAATCGACAAGGATGTCGCTTGTCTCCGTTTATTTCTTCCGTGGATCCTGATCAAGCAACCGGTACATCAGCGTTGTAATTTTCGATAGCTTATAGGTAGCCATATCCGGCCCAAAATAGAAACGAAACATCATATCTCTCCCCGAGCGAATGGCGGCCAACATCTCTGGCGTAACGGGAACCACAAAGTTTGTCACTATCCAATTTTGATGCGTGGTCGATATGGTTTTCCGCTGCTTGCCAGTCGCTGTAGAGTCTTTAGTAATGGTGGTTCTCTCTCTACTCCGTTCTTCATCAAAAATATCGGACAATTGAATTTCAAACTGTTTACCATTGGCCTTCATAAAGCCCTTCGGTTCGAGGCCAAAACTATTAGTTTCTCTCTCTATTGAGAAATAAAACGCGACGGATTCACTGTTGGCTGTTACAAGACGGCTACATTTAATATCAGCCTCTCCAATATCACTTCCATATTCAGAATTACTTTCTGACTCCGTCAGCGTATATCGATGCGTGTTAGTAAATTCATCGTAAACATGATAGCCCGGCACCAAACTCAGACAACCGGACAACCCGATTGCCAACAAAATAAAAACCGAAGCAACGGCCGGTTTTCCACTCAAATTTATTTTTCTCATCTTTTCTTATTTATTTTGCCCACGCACTAACCGCGGGTTCCGGTGACGGCAATGCCGCAGAAAGCACTTTTTCTTTGGTATAATTTGCAGCCTCTTTTTTTGTCAACTGATGGCTCCAGGCTACCCGTTGAGAGGTAGTGGCTCCTTCACCGTTATTTTCAAATTCAGCGTAGTAGGCTGTTTTGTCACGCGAGGTCTTGCTCCAGTTTTCCCAGCCGGCAGGAGCGATGTGTTTGCCAATAGAGCAATGAATGTACACCACACAGGCATAATCGCGCCAGGGACGCCCCAAATAGGCTTTATTGACCCCTTCGGCGGCAGTCAGCTTACACTCATTGAACACAAAGCCATATTGCTTGCCCTGGTTTGTACTGGCGGCTGTCACATACGAGTTGGTTTTGCTATGGAGCGTGCATTTTTCAAAATAGGCAGTGGCTGCTCCGAAAATAAAGTCGGTGGTGCCTTCGATATAGCAATTGGCAAAATAGTCGCGACTGGTTTGTCCGGCCAGATAAACCGTATCCTGATTGCCCAGCAAACGGCAGTTGACAAACGCGCAACGATCACCTTCCACGTGTAATGCCACGGCTTGCCCAATAGGTCCGGCTGAATTTTCGATGGTCATGTTTTCGGCCCGGAAATCATCGGCTTCCACCAGCAGGGTGTAAGTATAGAACGTGCTATTGCGTCCACGATTGATTTTATCGAAATGATCGCCGTAGGTGAGAATCGTTTTTTCGGCACTCTCCCCTATCAGGCGTAAGTGAGGATTACACGCCGCCACTTTTACTTTTTCGTTATATACTCCGTTCTTGATAAAAATGGTGATCGGTGCATCAGGAAATGCCTTGCTGGCATCTATTGCTGCTTGTATGGTCGTAAAATTACCACTACCATCCTTAGCCACTACAAAATCATACTTTTGAGCCCATGCAGTGATGCCGGACATTGCCAGTAGCAATACAACAAAAATCTTCTTCATGAATGCGAATTATCAGTTACTGTTAATAAATAGAGGAACTCGATCGGCGAACCGTTCGTAAAGGCAAATTTAAAAGAATTATCCGAGAAATTAAATAATTATGACAAACAACAAATCCGCAAGGAATTATCGGCAGATAACTGTAATTTTGCACCTCATCAAAATATTTTAAACGCATGAACAAAAATACGATAGCAAAAGTATGCCTTGTCGGAGTGGTACTTTTTTTCGCAACTGACGGATTCGGGAAAACAAATGTGATTGCGCACAGAGGGTATTGGAAAACCGAAGGATCGACAAAAAATTCTATCTCTTCGCTCTCGAATGCACAAAAGCTGGGCATCTACGGCTCGGAGACCGATGTGCACCTCACTGCCGATGGAGCAGTCATCATCAATCATGACGACACCATCCAGGGGCATGACATCAGCTCAACTCCCCTCGCGGTTTTGAAAACGGTAAAGCTGTCGAACGGAGAAGCGCTGCCGACACTTGAAGAGTACCTCAATCAGACACGGAAAGATAAAAAGACGAAGTTGATTATTGAAATCAAAAACAAGAAAGATACGTTACTCGAACAACGGACGGTCCGGGCAGTGGTCAATCTGGTCAAAAAGATGAAGATGTCCAAAGCGGTAGAATATATTTCGTTCAGTATGAATGCCTGCAAAACGTTATTACAAGAAAAGGCGGGAGCTCCCATTGCTTATCTTGCCGGTAAAGATGGTGCGCTTGCTCCTGCCGAACTTAAAAAAATCGGTTTATCCGGACTGGATTATCATCATTCGGTACTGATCAAACATCCCGAATGGATTGCCGAAGCTCATTCGCTGGGACTCACGGTGAACGCCTGGACGGTAAACGATTCCCTTGTTATCCGGAAGTTGATCGACTTGGGTGCCGATTTTATTACCACAGACGAACCGGTTATTGCCAGAAAATTGATTGTCAACTAAAAATTGAGGCTGACAAAAATCACTTTCTGTCAGCCTCCTCAAGTGTTAACTAAAGCTCAATCTTATCTCATTCAAATATTTATAAGCCAATCCGGTAAACAGCAAACGAATAGGGAGCCAATTCTGCTTTAATCATTTTGCCTTTCGGTGCGAACGGTTGCGTTTTGGGTGCCAGCGCGGCAGGATTTTCAATCGAGTTGACCTGTTTCATATCGCAGCTCTGCATTACGGTAAGTGTACCTGCTTTTGCAAGTTTAGGCGCTCCTTCCAGTTGAATTTCCTTCGTCGTTTTATT
Source organism: Paludibacter jiangxiensis (assembly GCF_001618385.1). Taxonomy (NCBI): domain Bacteria; kingdom Pseudomonadati; phylum Bacteroidota; class Bacteroidia; order Bacteroidales; family Paludibacteraceae; genus Paludibacter; species Paludibacter jiangxiensis. The sequence goes on from NZ_BDCR01000001.1 coordinate 775,215, forward strand.
GCCCGAGGCATTAACAATTTTCACGATCAGTTCTTTGGTCTTGGTATCGATAACAGCAGAGGCATAAATGCTGTCCTGCCCGGCTACCACATCCTTGCCTAAGGTTATTGGAACCACTTTGTTCCCCTTATTGTTGGAATAGAGTTTTTGCACGTAGTAACTCGGAGTTCCGTACGAATGAAGATTGTCGTACCAGATCAGGTCGGGAGCCCATTGCCACCCTTCGAGATGCGCAAACAACGGAGCGTACGAAGCCATGCTCACCACGGCTGCATTACGTTCCAGACCTGTCATAAATGCAGCTTCCGAAAGAGCAGCCTTCCAGTTGTTGCGTGCTGCACCGACAAACGAATTGTCGCAATGCGAGGCATATTCACCGGCAAAAACCTTGCTCGCGGTACGCGGATAGTTGTCGTAACGACGGGCATTGGAGAAGAACCATTCGGGCGAACGGTAATAGTGCTCATCAATCAGGTCGGCATTCATTTTCCGCAATTCACCGTTCAGATAGTCAAAACGATCGCCGCTGGGATCGGTACCCGAACTATTCACTAGTTTGAAATCGGGATATTTATCTTTGATCGCTTTGGTGAATATTTTGAGTCGTTCGACATATTGCGGACCCCAGTTCTCGTTACCCACGCCCATCATCTTGAGGTTGAACGGAGCGGGATGTCCCATTTCGGCACGCAGTTTTCCCCATTTGCTGTCTGTAGAGCCATTCGCAAATTCAATCAGGTCGAGGGCATCCTGCACATACGGATCTATTTGTCCGGCCGGAACCAGCTCTGCAGAGTTGAACTGGCAAGCCATGCCGCAATTGAGAATCGGTAACGGTTCGGCGCCAATATCTTCGGCCAGTTGGAAATATTCGAAGAATCCAAGTCCAAAGCTCTGGAAATAGTCGGGAGTGGAACGGCTGGAAAATTCGGTGTTCCAGCGATTGATAATCAAATGCCGATCTTCGACCGCACCAACCGTCTTTTTCCACTGATAGCGCTGAGCCAAATCGAAACCTTCGACGATACATCCTCCCGGGAAACGGATAAAGCCCGGTTTCAGGTCGGCAAGCAGTTGTACCAAATCGGCACGCAAGCCTCCGGGACGGTTCTTCCAGGTATCGGACGGAAAGAGAGAGATCATATCCAGATCGATCTTACCGTCGCCTTCGAACCAAATGTTCAGTTTGGCTTTCGGATCGGTGGCATTCGATTTAAAAGAAACCGATTGTTTGTGCCATTGATTATCGGCTACTTCCGGTGTAAGAGAAGTGCTGCCTAAAACTTCATTTTGAGCGTTCACCAACTCGATATTCAGTTTCCCGGTCGGAGATGACTGACGATAAAGCACCGAAAAGGTATAGGTGATATCTTTTTTAACTCCCATTCCACGGAAGCCTTCGTTGGTCAGTCCGAGGTCGTGTCCGCTTGCTTTTTGCAGCAACACCTGAAGATAACGCGGGTTGGTATCCTCTTTTTCGGGACGATTCACCACCTGCACAGCCCCCTCAACAAAGTTTTTCTGTTGCACTTTCCAACCCATCAATGGTTTGGTAAACTCAAAAGAACGATTTTTCACCAGCTCAGCATAGATGCCGCCATCAGCAGCAAGGTTGATATCTTCAAAGAAAATGCCCCACATGGTGGGCTGAATGTCGGCAATCGGCTTGTTAACCTGAACGGTCATTTTGTTTTGAGCAGCCGCCGAAAACAATGCCAAAAAGGCCAACAATAGAATGGTTGTTTTTCTGATCATGATAGAAATTTGTATGGCTAAAATAATAGGTGTAAAAATAACACTTATAAGCTTATAAACAAAATCCACTCTCAATGTTTTACAACATATTTATCGGTCGGATTCTGCAGAGACATGCTTTTCCCAGTATGTTTTCAGACTATTATATTCCTGCATAGTAATTGGCATGACAGTTCCATGACGGGGATGAAAATCCATCTTTACATTCTGATCAACCACATCAAACTTCAGAAGATTAGTACTTCTGGTAAATTGATAATATCCTTTAGTATATACATCATACATCAAGATCCATGCATCAGAGTTATTCAATTTAAACACACCAGGTCCTTCTACATGTTCTTTAGTTTGCTGCAAAGCTCCGACATACGGCACCCAATTGCATGTCAATTCATTTGAGACCGCCTGATGAATTCCTTTGTCATCCCCCTCCGTTTTATAAAACATATGATATTTGCCTTTCGCGTATAATATATCGGCATCAATACATGCTTTTTTCTCAGGGTTATAAAAAAGTTGTTTCGGGACTGTCGTTATCTTTGTGAAATCCTCATTCACATAGCAATAATATATCTTATCGTATTCATTAGGAGAACTTGTAAGCATAGAGAAATACAACATATACTTCCGTGCCTTCGGATTATAAACAGTTTGAGGAGCCCATACACGCAGAACATTCCCGAAGTCTTTGGGGAAAACGGTTGGAATGTGAATGGCTTTTGAAGACCAATGAATCAGATCGGTTGACTTAAGCAAAACAATGCCTCTGTTAGAATTCCATCCACTGTCCGCAACCATATCTGTGGCAACCATATAAAAAGTTTTTCCGTCAATACCCCGCAAGATATGAGGGTCTCGAACCCCACCCGTCAGACTTATTTTCTTTGCGTCAAGGATTGGATTATTATGATTTAGCGCTGTGTAATGATATCCGTCAGGACTAAGTGCAAAACGAATTTGCTCTTCGTTACGATTGTTACCGGTGAAATAGACAAATAGATAAGCATCATAATGGTTCTGTTGGGATTCTGTGACCTTTATAGTCTGTAGATTTCGCACTTTGGAAGTTTGCGATTGTATAGCGTTCACAAACAGTATGGATATAAAAAGAATGAGGACAGGCTTGAAGAAACTCATATTTCAAAGTATTATCGGAAATTAAAAACTATACATCTATCTTGTAGCACAAAAAACGTTCTTCCTCAACTTCTCTACAAGAATAGGCAAGGAAAAACGCTTACACTAAAATTTTTAGGGCAAAAACAATCTATCATCTTATTTTTAGGGCAATAGCAGAACTGCCACCTTCCAAAGCCGGTAGCGTTACAACTAAACCGAGAGCTTCAGAACTAAATTTGACTTTACCGAAGTCTAACAATTCGACTTGTTCCACTTTTTGAGGATATAAAGGACTATTTTGGGCAAGTGATTTAATAATTACTTGCCCATCCTTGGGATAATCTAAAACAATTGCATATAGAATTCCGTTTTTTGTTGTGAATCGGATATCTTCGGATGTAAATGCAACTTTTCCCTCATTAAATCCCTGAGCATTGATAGGATTGGCATTCTCTACGGAAGGGCCTTCTCCAAAAACCTTCCATGGACGTGTATCGTAAATGGCTTCGCTATTCGTATGCATCCAGGCTCCTATCTGCTTAACTATTGCTTCCTCTTTCTCATCAATAGAACCATCGCCACGCACAGGAATATTCAGCAATAGATTCCCGTTTTTACTGACAATATCCGCAAGCATCTGTATTACCGTCTTAGCCGACTTATAACCGTTGCTTTCATAAACTGAACGCCTGTAATGCCATTCTCCAATACATGTACATGTTTGCCAAGGCTTTTCCTGAATTTTATCCGGAGCACCTCGTTCAACATCCCATACCATACACTTCTTTTGATCTTCGGTTAAAATTTTTCCGAAAATCACACTTTCAAGTTTCCCTCTATTTAGCTGCATACTATGGTTATAATAATGGGCAGCAATGCGCAGCCCGGCATCGCTGATTGGCCATAATGGTAAAGCGGTGTCATCAAAATAGAGTAAATCGGGATTGTAATGGTTGATGAGATCCACCGTACGATTATAAAATTTTTCGCAATACGCATCGGTCGGGACAGATGCACCATTGCCCCATTCCCACTGGCTATGAATAGTTCCTGTTTTATCACTCCCCTTACTCAATGAATGATTTTGGGCATAAAGATCCTGAGGGTCGTATCCTTCCCACCATTTCCCTTTTCCATCTGCTTTTGTCAGCTTACCATCATAAGGGATTCCAGCTTTAGTGCCTTGCTTATCTGCTCTTTGAGCAGTTTCATAAAATGTCCAGGCATGGGCAGCATGAATGCTTACTCCAAAATAAAGTCCGTTTTTACGTGCTGCTTTTGCCCATCCATCTATAATATCCTTCTTCGGTCCAATATTAACGGAGTTCCACGGTTGATACTTGCTGTCCCACATATCAAAATTGTCATGGTGATTACCCATTGCAAAAAAATAACGAGCTCCGGCACTCTTATAAAGAGCTACTAATTTCGCCGGGTCCCATCTCTCTGCTTTCCATGCATTGCATATATCCTTAAACCCGAATTCGGAAGGATGGCCATACTTTTTTAGATGCGAATTGTACTCGCGGCTTCCCTCATTATACATAAAACGGGCATACCAATCACCCTCCTCCGGTTGACACTGCGGCCCCCAATGAGCCCAAATTCCGAATTTGGCATTGCGAAACCATTCCGGCACCTCATATTTTTGCAACGACTTCCAAGTCGGTTGAAATTTTCCATTGGCCATAGGCTCTTTGCCCGTCTGCTGAGCATGAGAAACGACCAGATTGGCAAAAACGGCCAAAGAGAAGAACATGAATTTCACTTTTTTCATCCGTAAATAATTTTTTCAAAAATCAATCTTTTTTGCACTTAAATAAACATACCTATCAATTATCAGAAAGTGTATTCTCCCTTTCCCGAATCCGACAAAAGGAGAATACTTTATGTCGAAAACATTATTTATATCCTGAATTTTGAACCAGATTCGGGTTAATGTTCAGGTCATGCTGGGGTATAGGAAAATAACGATTATGAGAATCCCATGTTCTCGTTTCAAACTGATAGTACTTATTCGCATCTACCGGAGACGCTGTCGAACCTGAACCTCTATAGTTTGCGGCGGTTGGATCGTCCGACAGTTTTACGCCTGTAAACGTATGGTTCAGTTCCGTAGCAGCAGTTCCCCAACGAAGCACATCATAATATCGCAATCCTTCGAAGGCAAGTTCGACTCTGCGTTCCTGACGGATAGCGGCTCTCAATGTCGTCTGAGAAGAAACATCGGCCAAAGTAATTGCAGGTAAATTTACCCGGCTCCTAACATCATTAATGGTCTGATCCAACAGTGCCTGTGTAACATTACTATATCCCGATTCGTTAACGGCTTCAATATAACTCAACAACACCTCTGCATAGCGCATTAATGGGGTATATGTGTATGTACTATACAAATCGGTAGCAGAAGCATCACATCCTTTCTTTGGACAATAACCATTAAAAAGAGGGAACTTACTATAATAATCGCTGGTTCCTGCTCCCTTATAGCAATTATACGTGACGTTATTGAACTTCGTTCCGGCATAACTCCCTAACGGAGGTAAAAATATAGATGAATAAAGCCTTGGATCACGGTTTGCATAAGGATCATTTTCACTATAGACAGACGAAGTCGAAATAGGTTTTCCATCGGTGCAAAAATAATCTTTTACCAATTCATTGTAAGGCGCAAATTGATGCCATCCTCCATTACACTCGGGGAAAAGATAAATATAACGGGAAGTTGTAAATTGATCTTTCAGATATTGAATCACAAATATCATTTCAGAACTCGTTTCACCTCCAATCTGAAAGAGTTTCTCATATCCCAACGTACGATCCAATTTATAGATATTGGAATCGACAATTGCTTTCAAAACTGTGGCGGCATCGGTCCATTTTTGCTGAGCAAGATACAAACGACTTAAAAGAACCCGGACAAAGCCAGTCGTGACACGACCATACTCGGACGATGTACGTTTATCTGGCAATACAGACAATGCCGATTTCAAATCTGTCTCGACCTGAGAATAAACAGTTGCCTGAGGTGTTTGACTTATACTATTGGCTTGTGAAACGGTTTGCGTAGTTAAAGGCATTGGAACATTCCCCCAATAGAATGCAAGATTAAAAAGATAATATGCGCGCAAACATTTCACTTCAGCAGTCCAGATCGCCTTTTTCGAATCATCCATAGGACACTTGCCGATATTGTCCAGAAAAGTATTATACGCTGCAATTTGAGCATAGGCATTGCTCCAGTAACCATAAACCAAATCGCTGGTTGCAACGGTATTGCTACTGGCCATGCCAAGTGTAGTGAAATTTTCTTTTTCTACACCGTTGCCGCCAGCCAAATCGAGGTACATAAGACCTTGCGGATGTGCAAAATCAGCATGATTCCATCCATGCGGAAATTCATAGCATCCAACCAATGCCAATGAAGCATCACTCTCACTCTTCCAGAATGTTGCATCGGAAATAGAGGTTGTGGGTTGTTTATCCAGAACATCCGAACAGCTAACAGCCAAAAAAGCTATTAATACAGATACCGCTGCCATCAAGATTGATGTTATATTATTGTTTTTCATCGTTACAAAAATTTATTAAAGATTAAGAATAACAATATCTCTCTCATTCATATTAATTGCAATAAATAATTTAATAATCATATTTTTATATTGCAACCAAATGAAAAGACACTGTTGATAGGATAGTATGATGGCGCATCTCCTGTCCCAATTTGGTTTTCAGGATCCCACCCTTTATAAAAAGAGTTGAAATTGTAGAGATTTTCTCCACTAACATAAATCCGACAATATTGCAATCCAATCTTATGCAGAATTGTTTGGGGAATGGTGTATCCTATTTGAATATTTTTTATTCTCAGGAAACTTGCGTTTCTTATCCAATAGTCGGATGTCTGAAGATTCGGATTATTCATATTTAAAGTTTCCAGTCTTGGGTATTTGGCCCATTTATTAGGATTAGCGGTAGTCCATCTGTTATCTACCTGCCATTGTTGGATTTGCCCCCCGTTATAATAAGCATAAGCCATATAAGAGCCTATTAGTCTCTGATATCCTCCCAATCCCTGAAACAGTGCAGACAAATCAAATCCTTTAAAAGAGGCATTCAAAGTCACTCCATAATAATATTTAGGGGTACGACACCCGATAACTGTTCGATCGTTATTGGCATCCACTGAATTATCGCCATTCAAATCTTTGTATTCGATATATCCGGGTTTCAAACTGCTTTTCGAAACTAATTGTGTAGGAGCTGCATCTATTTCCGATTGATTGACAAATAATCCATTGGTTTTGTATCCGTAAATAATGCCGATAGGCTGACCTACAATCAGGCCATTGTTGAGATCCTGCTTGGCTCCATCAGCCAATTTTTCAACAGCATTTTTTACATACGTAAAGTTGGGGTTGATACTGTATTTGAAATCCTTTCCGATATTTCCATTATATGTTAGGTTCACTTCAAAACCCTTATTAGACACGGCTCCTACGTTGGATTGTCCGACACTGCGTCCCATAATGCTGGTGTACTGAACCGAAGATAAAATGTTGTAGGTATACTTATAAAAATAATCTACGTTGGCTGTGATTTTTCCTTTGAACAGACTAAAATCGAGCCCGGCATCTGCGACCGAAGTCGTTTCCCAGGTAATATCAGGGTTATTGTAAGTGGTGATTCTGGTGCCGGATGTAAGCGCAGCCGTACTACCCAGTACAGCATTCTCGCCCAAGGAGTATGTCTGTTGATAGGGATAGGTTCCGATATTCTGATTACCAAGCACACCCCATGAAGCTCGCAACTTAAGATTATTCACTATGTCCGACAAAGATGCTTTTTCCCAGAATTTTTCTTCGGAAATTCTCCATCCGGCAGAAAATGAAGGAAACACACCCCAACGATGGCTGGGAGCAAATCGGGAAGATCCATCATAGCGCACATTTGCCTCAAACAAATATTTGTCCATAAGCGAATAATTTGCCCGTCCAAAAAAAGACATCAACCCCCATTCGCTAAGATAACCAGAATTTGAGGCGGAAGCACCAGACCCTGCATTCAATTCATAAAGATAATTGTTGGGAAAGGTGTTCCTATAACCATACAGGTTTTTGTATGTGTATGTCTCACTCGAAGCCCCTGCCAATAAGTTGATAGAATGAGCATGAAATTGTTTCTTATAATTAACTAATCCTTCAAATGACCTATAAGTTGCATTGTCAGAGGTCACTGACAGAGATGCAGGGCCAACCGTTTTACTTGCATCAAAATAGGTTTGCGCAATAAAAGATTTGTTGTAGTTATTATTATAATTAATACCAGCTTTGCCTGTAATTGTTAATCCATCGACAGGAGTTTGCCAAACCAATTGTGTATTGCCTATTATATTGGTGCTTATGTTTTTTGTGAACGATTCGCTTGATAGCCATGCTTCTGGACTATAATTGTCCTGATAACCAAAAGTTCCATCTGCCTTTTTTCCGCTATAAATAGGACCTTCACGGACTGCATATCCGATTATACCTTCAATACTAGACGGTTGACCGTTCGGAGAATTGTAAGTGGTTGTATAGGCATCCAGGTTAACTTTCAGAGTAAGACCTTTCAGAATATTGGCATTCATATTCCATAAGATATTATATCTATCATTAGAAGTTTTTTCTGTCATCCCTGCCTGATGCATATAATTTGCCGAGCAATTATATGACAAAGACGAATTGCCGCCTTGTACACCCAAATTATGCTTCTGCTGAAAACCCGAACCGCTATTCAGAAGCCATTTCAGATGATTGACGTTCGGATAATTATCAGGATCCGATCCATCTTTAAATTTTTGAATCTGAGCATCTGTATAAGCAGCTGATTTTCCCATATTTGCCATAGCTTCATTATAATAAGACGCATATTGCCAAGAAGATAGAAAATCCGGAAGTTCAGTCGGCTTTTGCCATCCGAAAGAATTGTTATAAGAAATAACTGTTTTCCCTTCGGCCCCTTTTTTAGTTTCAATTAAAATTACTCCGTTTGCAGCGCGGTTACCATATATGGAAGCAGATGCTGCATCTTTAAGGAATGAAATACTCTGTATATCATTCGGATCAACATCGTCAATATTACCTGATGTACCATCGATTAATACTAATGGAGCAGTTCCTGCACTCGAAAAAGTTCCTGTTCCTCGAAGATTTACCGATGCACTTGCTCCCGGTCTTCCTGAAGATTGCACGACGCTTAAACCTGGTACTAATCCAGCCAACGCTTGCGAAGTGTTTGAAACCGGTTTGTTTGCAATTTCTGTTGCTGTAATTGATGCTACCGACCCTGTTAGATTCACCTTCTTTTGAGTTCCATACCCAACAACCACTACTTCTTCAAGCTTCTTTACATCGGGATCAAGAGTAATTTTCAACTGAGACTGCTTACCGATATTCACCTTTTTGGGAATATAACCAACATACGAGCAGTCGAGAACTCCTCCAAAAGGAACTTCCATCGAGAAACGACCGTCAATATCAGTAATTACTCCATTACGCGTACCTGCTATCACTATATTTACCCCTATAAGAGGATCTCCTGTATTAGCATCTACAATTGTCCCTATAATTCTCTGAGACTTTGAAGATACCGCTCCCGGCGAACCATTAGTTTCGTGATTATCACCACCTGTTGTAAGTACAATTTGTTTGTTCGAATCTATCTTATAACTAATACCTGTGCCCTGAAAAATTTGTTTTAGAATGGATTCAACATCCTGATTTTTAGCATTGATCGTTATGGTTTTGTCCAATCCTGGCAAGTCATTGTTGTAGAAAAAACTATAGTTGCTGTTTTTTTCAATCAGGTGGATTACCTGTCTGATTTTTTGATTTTTTGCACTAAAAGTAATTTGTGCGAAACTCACTGCTGCAAACGACACAAAGAGAGTGCATAACAGTAGCCGGTAAAGATGTTTTTTTATACGATTCATCTGTTGAGTTTTTATACGATTAAATTTTATGGTACATAGAATCATTCCGGAAAGAATGATAGAGAGTTTTTCTTTGACAAAAGAAATTATCGTACATTTGCAGAATCAAAACGATACACCAATGGCTGTTGATGCCTGATAAAGACATCAATAAATGAAAAACATGAGTGTACGAATGATTACGACGGAACAGTGTTAACGGCATTGTTCCGTTTTTTTTTGAGGGGTGATTTCAGGAGGATGGTTGTTTCATATTATATTCAGATTTGATAGGTTAACGAGTCACTTAATCACGGCTATAGTTGAGCCTCTTTTTTGTGTTTTGTTTCAAAGTAACGACAGAATCCTTCACGTTGTAATGAATCGGAGACGTTAAAGAGATGAGCTGCAAGACGCTTTCGAGGCTGTTATTTTTTATCTTACCACTAAAGCGTATCTGTTTAATCTGTTCCGAATCAAAGACTACCTGAATGTTATACATGCGCTCCAGCACTTTGGCAATATCTTCCAGCGTTTCCGAATCGAATGCCAGCTGATTGTTTTTCCACAATCCGGCAATTGCGGCATCGTATACCTGCACCTTATCAAAGGTATGATTGCTTTTGTTGAAAGTAATCTTCTGATTGGGCAACAATTGCGAGGTTGTTGTTTTGTCAAATACATTCACTTTCCCTTCAATCAGGGTTGTCGTAATTGCATCATCGTTGGTATAAGCCTTAACATCAAATGCGGTACCGACCGCACGAACGGAGACTGCATTGGCCTTCACTATAAACGGGCGTTTTTTATCTTTTGCCACTTCAAAATAGGCTTCTCCCTCAAGAGCAATAATCCGGTCGTGCTGATTGTAACTCTTATCGTAACGAATGGAACTACCGGAGTTAAGCCACACCTTTGTTCCATCCGGCAATTGCAGGTTTGCCTTCTGTCCATTTTCCACGCTCACAATCATTTCCTTATTATTGTCGTGAGCTAAATTCGCAATCAGCAAATAGGCTCCTACTCCCAGCATAACAGGGATGACTGCGGCCGCGGCATACTTCATCAGCTTGCCGAAAGGCAAAGACCACCGGTGACGGCCGGGACTCATTTCACTCCGGATATTCTCCAGCATGCTATTCTGAAGAGCAGCATCCATCGAAGCCGCAGCTTCTTCCCACTTTTCGGCATAGAAACCGGAAAGTTTCTCTTTGGTGTCGGGTTGGCAAAACCACTCCGTCAGCCGGCGGGTTTCTTCGGAAGTTGCTTCTTTCCTGAGGAACTTCTCCAGGAGCTTATTGTAGTCGTTTTCGGTCATAGTTATAATTTATATACGCAGAGGAAAGGAATCCCCTACAGCCACCTGTATATTTTATGTTTTGTTAAGAAATTAAGAATTACTTCCCGGTGAACGGACAAGTTACTGAAGGAAAAACAGAATACCTGCAAGCGCCACATGAGGCTTGAGGTGTTTTTTCAGAAAATGGATGGAACGGGTGATCTGGGTCTCTACTGTTTTTTCGGAAATAGAGAGTTTTTGGGCTATTTCTTTGTTGGATAATCCCTGACGGCGGCTTAGCAAAAAGATTTCCCTGCGTGATGGCGGCAATTGCTCAATCAATTCGGCAATCAGTTTTTCAAGAAACTGATAATCGAGTGTTTCCTCTGCCGATATTTCGGTCACGGATTGAAATTTTTGCACATATTCTTCGTACCGGCTGGCAAGAAGCATCTTTTCGGTTTGACGATACACCAGATTTTGTGCGATGGTGTAGACATATGCAGAAAAGCTTTTAGAAGTGTCTATGGTTGCGCGGTGTTCCCATATCGACAGAAAGACATTCTGGGTCAGATCCTGAGCCAGAGTTTTGTCGTAAAGAGTCGACATAATAAAATTGTACACCCTGGCATTGTACTTCCAAAAGATGGCTTCAAAAGCATCGGGATCCCCTTTTGTCAGACGATAAAGTATGTCATTATCAGTCCCCAAAGTAATAGATTTAGGTGGTTAGCTTGGGGCAAAGATAAGCAATTGGAGTATAATAAACAAGCAATGTTTCAGATTGGATTACATAGATTTTATAAGAAATATATCGGTGTTCTTTAATTGGTCTCAAAATCTATTGTATTATGCAAACAGGAGGCAGATTAAGGTAATGTATTGGTACATTTGCAAATAAATTATCAGATGATGAGAAAAACGTTTATTCTGTCTGTTTCCGTGCTGGCAATATTCCTGTCGGGAAGCCGGCTCGAGGCAAAAATTGTGTTGCCGAAAGTGATCGGGCATAACATGGTGTTGCAACGCCATAAAGATGTAGCTATCTGGGGGTCTGCCGCCAAAGGAGAAACGGTGACCGTGTCGTTTGCCGGTCAGCAAAAGCAAACCGTGGCCGCCGCCGATGGCAAATGGGAGGTAAAACTCAGCCCAATGGAGGCTTCCGAACAGCCCCGCGATATGGTAATTGCAGCATCGGATACCATTCGTCTGCACAACATTCTGGTGGGCGAAGTGTGGCTCTGCTCAGGTCAGTCGAACATGGAATATGCCATGCGTAAAAACAGCAAACTGTTCGACAAAGTGAGAGGATCCCACCCGGCAACGGACGATCTTCAGACAGCAAATAATCCCAATATCCGCATCTTTCTGGTGCGGCGTAAATACATGGCACCCGACTCTACCCATCAGGGATGGGACGTGGCTGCCGGCACTCCGTTACGCGACTTTTCGGCAGCAGGTTATTTCTGTGCCAAAGAGTTGTATGCCAAACTCCACGTGCCTGTCGGGATGATTTCATCCGCCGTGCCCGGAAGCCGCATCGAACCGTGGATTGAGAAGAAACAGCTGGAAGTTTCTCCAAAACTGAAAGACGGTACCACCTTAAAACCACTGACGAATGACGGCGGCGATGCCGGAAAATTTTACGAAACGATGATCCGCCCGGTGATTCCTTTCACCCTTAGCGGCGTCTTCTGGTATCAGGGCGAATCGGCTTGCTTCCTCAACGAAACCATCCGCTATGCCTATAAGTTCAAAACACTGGTCAACAGTTGGCGCGCTGACTGGAAGGATGCTTCCCTGCCCTTCTATTTTGTGCAGATAGCGCCTTACGCTTATTCAGCTGCCAAAGATGTACGTCCGCATACCACCGAAAACCTGCCCGAATTCTGGGAATCGCAGGCACTGGCTCTCAAACTGCCGAACACGGGTATGGCTGTTATCACCGACCTGGTGGACAGCGTGGCCGACCTGCATCCGGGCTACAAATGGGAAGTGGGTCGCCGACTGGCCTTGCTGGCGCTGAACAAAACCTACGGCATGAAAGATATTGTGTGCAACGGGCCGATATACAACGGCATAAAGATAGTACGCGACAAGATTGAAGTGGGCTTTACCAATACCGGCAGCGGACTGGCCAGCCGCGATGGGAAGCCGCTCACCTGGTTCTCTATTGCCGGTGCCGACGGCAAGTTTTACCCTGCCGATGCGGTAATCAGAAACAATAAAGTGGTTGTTGCCTCTCCCTCGGTAAAACATCCCGTCAAAGTACGGTTTGGATGGAACGAAGCAGCCCAATCCAACTTCATCAACAAAGAAGGCCTCCCAGCTGCTCCTTTCCGCAGCGACAACCCATGGGAGAATGTGTTTGAGTAATCCTGCTTGCAGAATACCATAAGCCCGATCGAAGCAATTCGACCGGGCTTTTTTGTTGTAAATGGTTATCCGGAATTTTACCTAAGAGGCATCACTTTGAGCCCTGTCCGACCTTTCAGGTCGCATTACTTGAGGGCGACATTCACTCACAGGTCACAGACCTGCGGTTATGAAAATATGGCTTTTCAAGCCGTTTTTCAGAGTTGAGATTTGCACCTTCTCACATCAGTTTCCCGATTTAAAGAATATATTCTTTTAATATGTTAATTATTTGTGGTATGTTTGCAGAGAGGTTTATGATAGACTGAAAATGAGGAGTGTTATCCCTTTTGGTGGAAGAAAGCAGATCCTCGTTCTACTTAACGAAGTGTAGTTTGGACTATTAGGAATTCATTTATAAATTCAAAATCAATAAAGAACTATGATTGAGTCAATAAGTTTAAAAAACGTTGCTTCTTTTGATTCAACAGGCATTCAGATTGACAACTTAAAGAGAGTCAACTTTATATATGGATCTAATGGTTGTGGTAAAACTACTATTTCAAATTTTTTACTAAATCCAACCGATCCTAAATTTCAAAATTGTTTTGCAACGTGGAAAAATGGAACAGAATTAAAAACGTTAGTTTACAATAAAGAATTTAGAGTTAGAAATTTCGACAAAGGGAAATTAGAAGGTGTTTTTACGCTTGGAGAAGCTACAAAAGAACAGAAAAGAATAATTACAGAAAAAAATGAACAACTAAAACAGTTTAAAATTGAAGGCGAGAGAATCCGGATTTCGCTGACTCAACAAGAAGAAAAGCTAAGTTTTTTAGAAACTGATTTTAAGGAGTTTGCATGGACAAAAATTTACAAGAAATATCAAAGCATATTCAAAGATGCTTTTGTTGGCTCAATGAAGTCTGGCGACCTTTTCAAAACTAGACTATTACTGGAATTTACGAATAACAAAGGAAAACTAAAAACAATTGATGAGTTGAAAGAAAAAGCTTCAACTATTTTCGTAGAGACACCACAAAACTTAAATTTCATTAGCCAAATCAATTTTGATAGAATTATTGAGATTGAAAAAGACTCTATCTGGAAAAGAATTATCGTTGGCAAAGCTGATGTCGATATAGCGAAACTTATTCAAAGACTTAACATAAGTGACTGGGTAAATCAAGGACGAACTTATGTACAAGAAAGTAACATTTGTCCATTCTGTCAGCAACATACTATTACCGACAAATTCAAAAATCAATTAGAAAGTTTTTTTGATGAAACTTATTTAATGGATATTGAATCGCTAAAGATATTAAAACAAGAATACAGTAGTTTAATCCAGACTGTTATAAATGAATTGAATAGCACTGAGCTAACTCAGAAAGAATTAAAGAATTCCAAATTGAATCTCGATAAATTCGCTTCATTACTCAAAACTTTAATTAGCCAAAATACGACTAATAATGAATATCTAAATAACAAGCTCAAAGAACCTAGTAGAAGCGTTGAACTAATAAGTCAAAAAGAATTACTGACTCAAATATTCGAACTTATTTCAACTGCAAACAATGAAATAAAGCAACATAATGATATTGTTTTGGATTATTCCAACCAACGTAATGATTTGATAAATGCTATTTGGAAGTATTTAATTGATGAATTTAAAGGAGAGATTGAAAAATTCAGTACAACAAAAAAAGGCCTTGAGGCAGGACATAATTCTATTGAAGCCCAATTGAAAAATAAGTTGAAGGATTACTCTAATTTGAATTCTGAAATAAAAGAACTAAGCAAAAACGTAACAAGTATACAGCCTACAATTAACGAAATAAATCGACTTCTTAAATCTTATGGATTCAATAGCTTCGAGATTGTACCGGCAGAAGAAGACGGCTTTTACAAAATACAACGAGAAAATGGAGAAATTGCGGAATCAACTTTAAGTGAAGGAGAGATTACCTTTATCACATTTTTGTATTTTCTGCAGCATGCAAAAGGAGGTTCTACAGAAGATAACGTAAATGAAGAAAGAATTCTTGTAATTGATGACCCTATTTCTAGCTTAGACAGCAATGTCCTTTTTGTAGTCAGTACTTTGATAAAAGAAATTCTGAAAGAGGTTAAAAGTGACAAAGGAAATATCAAACAAGTAATTTTGTTGACCCATAATGTTTATTTCCATAAGGAAGTTTCTTATGAAGGCCTTAATCGGAAAGGTGAAAAGCCTCAATTTTGGATTCTTCGGAAAAACTACAAATTCTCAAAGATTCAACATTATAACGATCAAAATCCAATCCAATCTTCTTATGAATTACTTTGGCGTGACATAAAGGAATGGGAAAAAAATTCTGGAATTACAATTCAAAATACCATGCGAAGGATTCTTGAAAACTTCTTTAGCATTCTAGGTAACAAACGTGACGATTACTTAATTGGGAAATTCCAGACTCAAGAAGAAAGAGAAATATGTCGATCACTTCTAAGCTGGGTTAACGAGGGTTCACATACATTTTCGGATGATTTGTATATTGAAACACCTGATGGAATGATTGTAAAGTATTTAAATGTATTTAAAGCCATTTTTAAACATACAAAAAACATAGGTCATTACAACATGATGATGGGTATTAGTGATGAAATAGAAACTGAACAAGAAGTTGAAATAGCATTAGCAAATTGATAAGACAACAAAGCCCGATCGAATCGATTCGACCGGGCTTTGTTGTGATTTACCTGCTTACGGGAAAGACTTCTTAGCGGACTCCGCCGCCAAGTGCTTTGTAAAGGTTTACGCCGTAGGTAAGTTGTTCGAGTTTGTCATTTACCTGGTTGAGTTGTGCCGAGAGGAGATCGCGTTGTGCCGACAATACCTCGGTATAGCTGGCT
This sequence comes from Paludibacter jiangxiensis, assembly GCF_001618385.1. Classification (NCBI taxonomy): domain Bacteria; kingdom Pseudomonadati; phylum Bacteroidota; class Bacteroidia; order Bacteroidales; family Paludibacteraceae; genus Paludibacter; species Paludibacter jiangxiensis. The sequence continues at coordinate 791,570 of NZ_BDCR01000001.1, forward strand.
TCGCCCGCTTTCAACAGTTCCTGGGTGTAATCCACCGACTTAACCAGCGATTCGATCTGTTTTCCGCGGGTTTCGTTTTTGCTCAACGACGACTGGAACCCGAAAAGAATATCCGAAACTTCCTGGCCTGCTGTCAATACCGCTTTCTGGAAAGTAAGCAACGCTTCTTCCTGTTGCGCTTTGGCAATCTTCAGGTTTCCTTTCAGCTGGTTTTTAGTGAACAGTGGCTGTGTAAGGCCTGCTACAATACTTGCGGCAATATTAGCCGGTTTGAAAAAGTCGGTAAAGCCTCCCGCAAGACCCAACGATGCCGAATTGATGGTAAACGAAGGATAGAAGCTTGCTTTGGCAACATCTACCGCAGAATATGCCGAACGGAGCGAAAGTTCTGCCTGTTTCACATCCGGCCGACGTGCCAGCATACCGGCAGGCACACCGTACGACAAACGGGTAGCGACGGTTTCATCAGCAATAGAAGCTCGTTCAACAGGACCGGGTTTGCGACCGAGCAGCACACACAAAGCATCTTCCTGCAGACGAATCTGAGTCTCCAAAGCAGGGATAGAAAGCTGCGTGCTGTAAAGAAGCGCCTTGCTTTGTTCCACGGCAGCCGCGTTTTGTTGTCCGGCCGTCATAAGGCTCTGCATGGTTTCGGCGCTTTTCTGCAACGTAGCCACCGTTTTTCTGGTAATGCGGAGATTCTCATCGTAGGCCAGCAACGAATAATATGCACGGGCAATATTGGCAATCAACGTGGTTTGAACCAGGTTTCTGCTTTCGTTACTGTTGAGCAGGGCAGCATATTTGACTTTTGTCTGGCTGTTGATTTTACCCCACAAATCGGCTTCCCACGAGGCCGAGAAACCAAGTTGATTTACAGTGGAGGAATAACCCAGCACATCGGTACCGTTCTTCCCCGAACTGGTACGTGTATGTGACAGTTGCCATCCGGCAGAAACGGAAGGTAGTTTTGACCCGTTTGCCATCATAAGAGAAGCCTCAGCCTCCTGTATGCGCAAAACGGCCACTTTCAGATCCGGATTATTGGTAAGACCTTCGGAAATCAATTGCTGTAATCTGGAATCGGCAAAATATTCTTTCCATGGAATATCGGCAATAGTAGCCGTATCTGTTGCATTGGCAACCGTATCGCGCACCAACCCCTTGCTGTCGGGAGCCGGCGCCTGAGCCAGATCCTTGTACGAGCGGCACGAGGAAACCCCCAGCGCCAGCACTGCCATTACAAGGATTAGCGTTTTATGTTTACTGAATAGATTCATAAAGATGAATGTCGGTTTTATGATTTACCGACAGAACCCGGTAAAGGATTCTGCCGCTTGAATGGTTAATTAAATCTCGCTGTCGTCGATAGTCACGATTTTGTGCTTGCTCAGACGTTCATGCAATGTCTGGAACAGAATGAAGAGCACCGGAATAACAAAGATACCGATCATTGTTCCGATGAACATCCCACCAACGGCACTGATACCGATTGATTTGTTCCCCACAGCACCGGCACCGGTAGCAAGAGCCAGAGGCATCAACCCGAAGATCATGGCAAACGAAGTCATCAGGATAGGGCGCAAACGAGCCAAAGCACCGCTGATGGCAGCTTTAGTGATACTCATCCCTTTTTGACGACGTTGCAGGGCATACTCAACAATCAAAATGGCATTTTTGGATAATAGCCCTATCAACATGATAAGCGAAATCTGTACGTAAATGTTGTTGACAATACCGGTTCCTCCCATCATGGCGCTGAAGATAAAGATGAATACCCCGGCAAGACCCACGGGAAGCGAGAAGATTACCGCTAACGGCAAAATGTAACTTTCGTAAAGTGCCGATAGCAGCAGATAAACGAACACAAGGCTCAAGATAAACACAATGATAGTCTGATTACTGCTATTAACCTCTTCGCGTGTCATACCCGAATAATCGTAGGTATATCCTTCGGGGAGCGGTGTTTGTTGAATTGCCTTGATAGCATCACCCGAAGTAAATCCTTTGGCATAATTCGGAATAATTGTTACCGACATAGACGAGAAAAGGTTGAAACGGCTTAATGATTGAGGGCCTGTAACATCTTTTATTGTCAGGAATTCCGTGATCGGAGCCATTGTTCCGTTAGACGTTTTTACAGACAAACCGCTCAGGTCTTCGAGTTTGGATCGATACATTGGAGCTGCTTGTACCACAACACGATACTGTTTACCGAAGGTGTTGAAGTTGGAAATATACATACTTCCGATATATGTTTGCAAGGTCGACATCACTTCGCCGACGGTCAATCCGGCATCTTTTATTTTTGCCACATTTGCTTCCAGCATCTTTTGCGGGAAACGCGGGTCGAAAGTTGTCGTTGCCATCATTATCTCCGGCCGTTTCTGGAGCTGATTGAGATAGTTGGTTACTACGTCAAAAAACTTATTGATATCACCACCGGTTTTATCCTGCATTTCGAGAGCCACTCCGTTGCTTAAACCAAAGCCCTGCAAGGTGGGTGCTCCAAAGAACATCAGTTTGGCATCGGTCACGGAGGCGGTTTTTTCTTTCAACAGAGCAGCCACCTGGTTGGTAGTCATTTCTCTATCTTCCCATGGTTTCATTTTAACAACAACGCCGCCATAGGAACTACCGCTACCGCCCATGAAACTGAAACCGGTCAAACTCGTAACCGATTTCACATCGGAGATGCCTTCGGCAGTTTTTACCACACTCTTTACGATACTATCGGTGCGTTCGAACGAAGAACCGGGAGACATGGTAACGCCACCCATCAGGGTTCCGCTGTCCTCTTGAGGAACAAAACCGGTAGGCATTATCTTCATCAAACTGAAGAAAATAATAGCGAATACAACGACAATGGCCCCGGTGATCCATCGATGGTTTTTCTGAGTCAGAAAATAAAGAGCCTTTTTGTACTTCTTCGTTGCGGCGTCGAAACCAATACCGAAATAGTAAGCAAACTTCTTCGGAAGGCTCTTTTGAGCAAGCTCGGTATGTTCTTCAGGTTTCAGGAAGAGCGCGCACAGGGCAGGACTCAGCGTTAACGCGTTGATCGCGGAGATAATAATTGCCATGGCCAGTGTCAGACCGAACTGTTTGAAGAATACGCCACTGGTACCACCCAGAAAACTTACCGGGATAAATACCGCGGCCATCACCAAAGTAATGGAGATGATGGCAGGTGCAATTTCACTCATTGCTTTTATTGCTGCTGTTCTGGCATCTTTTTCACCGGCATCCAGCTTGGCGTGTATTGCTTCCACTACCACAATGGCGTCGTCCACCACAATACCGATGGCCAGCACAAGGGCAAAGAGCGTCAGCAAGTTGATGGAGAATCCGAAGATAAGAAGGAAGAAAAAGGTACCGATAATGGCTACCGGCACTGCAATAGCCGGAATCAGCGTTGCCCTGAAATTTTCGAGGAAAAGCAAAACGACCAAAAACACCAGCACAAAGGCTTCCAATAACGTACGAATCACCTTGTTGATAGAAGCATTGAGGAACTCGCTGGCATCCATCATATAGTCGTAGGTAACACCCGGAGGAAGCTCTTTCCCCACTTTTTTCATTTCGGCTTTTACCTGCTCAATGATGTCCTGCGCGTTTGAACCTGCAATCTGGCTGATACCCAGCAAAATTGAGGGTTTGTTTTCGCTCAGGGTTTTGAAGTTATAATCCTGTATACCGAGTTCTATCTGCGCAACATCCTTCAGTCTCAATGTTTGTGCATTTTTGGAACGGATAATGATATTTCCGAACTGGTCGGCATTTTTCAGACGGCCCGTATAGCGAAGCGCATACTGGAACGACTGGTTAGCCTGAGCCCCCAACTGACCTGGAGCCGCTTCAATATTCTGATCTTGCAGGGCTGCTGTTACTTCGGCCGGAGTAAGGTTGTATGACTTCATTACATCCGGTTTCAGCCACACACGCATTGAGTACTCCTGAGTTCCGAACGATGATGCAGAACCAACTCCGTCGATACGTTTCAGCTGAGGAATGATATTGATGTTGGCATAGTTCTGAAGGAATTTAGCATCATAATCGGGGTTGTCCGATTTGATCATAATCATCATGATGTTGCTACTCTGTTGCTTCTGCACCACAACACCACTCTTGGTTACTTCGGCCGGCAATAACGATGCTGCCTGCGAAACACGGTTTTGCACGTTTACGGCAGCCATATCGGGATCGGTTCCCTGCTTGAAGTAAACGTTGATGCTTGCCCCACCACCATTAGAAGCGGTAGAGGTCATATAGGTCATGCCCTGTACCCCGTTGATTTGCTCTTCGAGCGGAACAATCACACTGTTGAGTACAGCATCGGCATTGGCTCCGCTATAGGCGGTGCTGACACGTACCGTAGGAGGCGCAATGTTGGGATATTGCTCCACAGGCAACATGTACAGACCGATAATACCCAGCACTACGATGACGATTGAAATTACGGTCGATAGTACCGGACGTTCGATGAATGTCTTTAGCATTGCGTATTATTTAAGAGATTTTACTTTGATTTTCTGACCGCTTTTCAGGGTAGCGATACTTCCCGATACTATCTTTTCTCCGGCAGACAAGCCATCGAGTACAACATAACTTTTGCCATCGGGGGTTGCCTTTACCAAAATAGATTTCTGTAAGACAGAATCGCCGAGTACTTTATACACCATCACTTTATCCTGTTGGTTGAATGTTGCTTCCTGCGGAATGACAATTACATTGCTGATCGGTTGTGGAATTACAACCTTTCCGCTCGAACCGCTCCGCAACAGACCGTGTTTATTGGGGAATGAAGCTCTGAAATTGACAGCCCCCGAAACGGCATCAACTACTCCCGAAATGGTTTCGATTTTTCCGGTTTCTTCATATTCGGTTCCATCCGAAAGCAATAGCTTTACTCGTGGCATGTTTTTGATTTTTTCGGCCTGAGTACTCCCTTTCATGTCTTTCAACAAAGTGAGCAGGTCTTTTTCGTTGATCGAAAAGTAGGCGATGATATTGGTGGTATTTGCAACGGTGGTAAGCACATTGGCATTATTTACCAGACTTCCCTGACGGAAGTTGATGGTTCCCACAATGCCGTTCACCGGACTGGTAACGGTAGCCCAGCTCAGTTTGGCTTTGGCTTCGTTCAACGCACCTTTGGCATTGGCCAGCACGTTTTCGTAGGTAGACAGTTTTACCGAACTGTAAATTCCCTTTTCGGCCAACGGACGTATACGATCAACATCCAGTTTCGCTGTATTATACGCCGACTGAGCAGCTTGTACAGCCTGCACCGATGTCGGTGAATTGATTTTGAACAGAGGTTGCCCTTTGCGGACAACAGCACCCTCATCTACAAAAACTTTGTCGATAAAACCATCAACGCGTGGCTTGATATCAACGTCTTCCTGTCCCTTAAGTACGGCGGGGTATACCGATTTCAGTTCCACATCTTGCGGTGCAACAGCTTCTACCGGATAGGCAAGAATGGGATTGGGATTATTGGCTCCCATTTGTTTGTTCTTACACGAAGAGAAAAGTACAAGAAGCAGCAGGCTTCCCATGATTAATGTTTTGTTCATACGTCAAACATTTTTTTTAATTAAGTTTTATATCCAATTTTCTATCGATTGTCAAATATACTATAAAGCTCACCGGATAGGTATTTTACCAAAGATAATTCTATCCGTTAATGGGTTATGCTATCGATAAACCGCTGCATAAACTGCATGAAAAGTTCCCGGGAGGTGAGTGAGAATTTTTCCTGCAAAGGATGCTCGGGTTTGTCGAATTGCATTATCATGCTGATTGTGCCGTTTAATACACAGACCCAGTTGAAGATCAGAATGTCGATTTCCCGATTGCTTCGTTTTGTAACTTCGCCAAAAATATCTTTCAGCAATTGAGCTCCCTTTTCGGCCTCATCGTTTGGGAGAGGCCTTTCAAGACTAAACATTAGCTGATAAAGCTCCCGGTGTTCGTACGAAAAATCCCAGTGCACCAATGATAATGCCAGCAACTTCTCTTTGGGATCTGAGGTTTTTAACAAATTTTCGCTCCCCATTTGGCGCAATTTCTGAAACCCGTAAATGATTATTTCGTGAATCAGATCGTCTTTGTTCTTGAAATATTCATACACGATAGGTGGAGTATACTCAATTGCTTCTGCAATTTTCCGAATAGTTACAGCGCTCCAGCCCTCTGATTTAGCGAGATTTATCGCCGCATTTAAAATGCTGGCACGAATATTCTCCTGATCCCGCTTCTTTCTCTCTACATGGCCCATATAAACGTTGTTATAAAATCTAACATTGTTAGACAAAGGACGGAATAATTTCTGACCGGACAATTGCACTTCGTGCTAAAAAATATTAACCACTTCATTCAATTCGTCTTACCCCTCCCTCCCGGTTAATTTGAATTCTGTGATAGCTATATCGGGAGAATCAAAATATTATCAATTGGCGAAATATTTTCTTTTAACATGTTAATAATTTATTGTATGTTTGCAGAGAAGTTTGTGATTAGCTAAAAATGAAGGAGATTACTCTGTTCCCGCGCGAAATGAAATTCAGCGGGGCTAATCTTTCGCGTGAGCAAACCAAACAATAGCATTGAACTGTAAAACAAAAGCCGTTTTTACCCCTAAATCCCCTGCAGGGGACTTTAAGTCAGTGAAAACTGAAAAGTTTATAAAACGATCGAGAAGAGCAACAGGCAGATTGAAGTTCCTTCAGACTTGAAGTAGTGACATCGTAGATCGTCAGTGGGTTTGGGGTGGAGAACGAAAATGGCTGATTATAAAGAATACAGAGGTAGCATATTAGCTTCGCTGATCTTCGATTCCGGCTGAACGGCATTAAAAAGATAAACCCAACTAATATCAATATTATGAGAAAATCAATATTAATTCTTTTGCTGTTGAATGCATTGTGTTTAATGGCTCAGAATAGCAAACTGCAGATTGAAAATAACTGGATTAACCTCACAAAACAGAAGGGGAAATATGTTTTGTTATATCCTTGCTATAGTGAGATTAGTCAAATTAAAATCAATTGGGAACAAAAAACAATCACAATAAATTATGGACAGGAGGATGACGTCTTCAAGATACTAAATTCAAAAAAAGTATCAGACAAAGAGCAGGAATTTAATGTCTTATATTCGACATTCGGTAATCCGCGAGAAACTGTTGTTAAAGTCAAATTTACCAATCTTGAAAAAAAGATTGCTGAGTGGTCATTTACCCTGACTGATGATTCTGGTAATGAATTAAAAAATATATACACTATGATTCCTGTGCAAATGTCAAGATATTACCAGAAAATCAAAGAACCTTGCAATGGAGGTATGTGATATTTTTAAAATAGTCGAAGTCCATTTTGGCGCAAGAATACAAAAATAACAGATTCTCGTTCAAGCTTAACGAAGTGTAGCTTGGACGCAAAATAAAAGCAGTTTATAACTGATTAGCTTCGCTGAACGTAGTTTGTGGTTACAAACCATTTGGGTTTTAGGCACAAGTTACGCTATCGCTAAACTTGCGCCAAAGAGGGACAATAACGTAGAAGTAAGAAAAATTGCAGTAATGCGATTGAAGTAATTCCTTCTAACTTTGGCATAGCGAGACGCTATGCCAAACATCGGAAGCAGCATTATTTACGCTACGGGAAACAGGGCTGTCGGATCGTTCGTTAATGTCACCGTATTGCCTGCGCGGGCGATGATCTCGTAGTTTTTGACAATTACTGCGCTAAAAGGGTCACCGCCATTTCTGACATTCTCGGCGGCCAGACTGATCGCCTCTTTTATATAGATCAGAGGTTTATCCATTGCGCTTTATCTTAGATTAAAAGATTTACTCATTTATTTGCCGCAATATGCCCTTTTTGTAAGGGCTCTTCAGTATTGACAGGATATATAATCCCTTTCTATTGTTTTTCCTGAAAACGGGGGAATGCCTATCTTTGTACTCACAAATCTTCACCCCAAAGGGAATATATTTACCCCGAAGGCTCAAAGGTCTTATTGTATCTTTGTGCCTTCTTGTTTACTCAAATACACCAAAATCATGAAAGTGTGCATCGCCGAAAAACCAAGTGTCGCCCGTGAAATCGCCCAGATATTAGGAGCCAAGGCAAAGAAAAATGGCTATTTTGAGGGCAACGGATATCAGGTCACCTGGACATTCGGCCACCTCTGTACGCTGAAGGAACCTCACGAATATCTTCCTGAATGGAAACAATGGTCGCTGGCTTATCTTCCCATGGTGCCTCCGCGATTTGGCATTCGCCTGATTCAGAATGACGGCTATGTAAAACAGTTTCAAACCATTGAAAGTTTGGTCAAAAATGCCGAAATAGTGATTAACTGTGGTGATGCCGGCCAGGAGGGGGAGCTCATTCAGCGATGGGTGTTGCAAAAGGCACAATGCTCTTGTCCTGTCTATCGGCTTTGGATTTCCTCACTGACAGAAGAGGCTATTAGAGAGGGGTTTGAGAAGCTTCATACCAATCAGGAATTTCAGCATTTATACGAAGCCGGGCTTTCGCGGGCTATCGGTGACTGGTTGTTGGGAATGAACGCGACGCGCCTATTCACCCTGAAATATGGCAAGAACCGCAGCGTTCTTTCTATCGGTCGTGTGCAGACTCCCACATTGGCGTTGATCGTGAATCGCCAGTTGGAGATTCTGAATTTCAAGCCCGAACCTTATTGGGAACTCAAGACCATTTACCGAAATACGACATTTTCTGCCTCCAAAGGTAAATTTACCTCGCAGGAAGAGGGGCAGGAATTTCTGGAGACGGTGCGCAATTCGCCTTTCACCGTTACCAACGTTACCACCAAAAAAGGAAACGAAGCGCCTCCGCGCCTTTTTGACCTGACTTCGCTTCAGGTAGAGTGCAATAAGAAGTTTAGCTACTCGGCCGATGAGACTTTGAAGCTTATCCAATCGCTTTACGAAAAGAAAGTGACGACCTATCCGCGTGTGGATACCACGTTCCTGAGCGATGATATTTACCCGAAAGTACCCGGTACGCTGCGTGGACTGAAGGATTATGAAGAGCTAACTGCTCCGGTACTGGCAGCAAAGATTCCCAAATCGAAAAAAGTATTCGATAACAGCAAGGTAACCGATCACCACGCTATTATACCTACTGGTGTTCACCCCAATAACCTGACCAACGATGAGCGCAAGGTATTTGATCTTGTGGCTCGCCGATTCATCGCAGCCTTTTATCCTGATTGTAAAATATCGACCACGACCGTCAATGGAGAAGTGGATAAGGTAGAATTTAAGGTAAATGGTAAGCAGATCCTTGATCCGGGATGGCGTGTGGTATTTGCCAAAGACAAGCCGGAGGAAAAGGACGAAAGCGAAAAGAAAGACGAAGATGACGATAATATCCTGCCGGCTTTTGAGATTGGCGAAAGCGGTTCGCACGAACCCACATTGGGAGAGAAATGGACGCAGCCGCCCAAGCCTTACACCGAAGCGACGCTCCTTCGTGCGATGGAGACAGCCGGTAAGCAGGTCGATGATGACGAGTTGCGCGATGCTTTGAAGGAAAACGGCATTGGCCGTCCTTCCACCCGTGCTGCGGTTATCGAAACACTCTTTAAACGCAATTACATCCGCAAGGAGAAGAAAAACCTGATAGCTACTCCCACGGGCATGGACTTGATTGGCGTGATTGATGTGGAGCTGCTTAAATCCGTGGAGTTGACCGGTCTTTGGGAGAAAAAACTGCGCGAGATAGAAAAAGGTAGCTTTGAGGCCCGCAAGTTTATTGACGAGCTAAAAACGATGGTATCTGACGTAGTGCATCAGGTGAAATACGATACTTCGCACCGTTCGGTGAGTGTGGAGGCTCCGGTCGTTGAAGAGCCCAAGAAAGAGGCTAAAGCTCCGAAAGAGAAAAAGGAACGCGCCCCCCGCAAGAAGAAAGAGCCGACCGAACCTAAGCCGGAAGTGGCAAAACCAGCTGCTACAACTGCTCCTGCCGCAACTCCTCAACCGGAAATCTGTCCGTTGTGTGGCAAGGGAACAATTATCAAGGGGAAAACGGCTTACGGCTGCTCGGAGTGGAGGGCTGGATGTGCTTATCGGAGGCCGTTTGAGGAAGGGGCGGAATAGTCCCTCTGTAATTTCAACGAGGGATTCGTCGCACCGTAATATAAGACGGTAGAAAAGTGATATATGGTCAAAGCGGTTTCAGAAATAAATCTGGAGCCGCTTTCTGGTTTTTAAGATGATTGTTTCTAAACAAAGCGTAGGCTGGAGCCATACGTTTATCGGAAGTGTGCGGTTTCTTTAATTCTGTTGAGGTAATTGGCAGACTACGGGGATCGGAGGATTTTAAGCTGGTCTTGCTTAGTCCACTCCCGGTCCGTGATTAAATTTCGTGCCTTTGCCAATAGCGTAGAATTGACCGCCTGCTACATAATGCACAGTACGCAATTCATCCGGTGCGTCATCAAAAATCCAATGCCCGTTTTTAAATACGCGGTCATCGCTCCAAGCCGCAACAATTTCACCCATAAACAAGTCAAAATTCTGTTCTTGATGCGAATTGGGAATTACTTTACAAACTAACCAACCTGCACAACCTTCTACCATTGGAATGTCAAATTCTTCCTGATAAAACAGGGGAAGACTATCAAGTTTGTTAGGCATCGTGTTTTTGCTGTGTTCTCCCACAAATAAAACGATTTCCATTTGTTGAGCCGTAGGAATATGCACAACGAAATAACCGCTCTTTTCTACAAGCTGGCGGGTGTCGGCTTGTTTGCCAATATAGGCGACCACTTTATTTGGACCGCCAATACCGACCCAGGCGGCTGCCATTACGTTTTCATCTCCATCGTGTTTGGCGGAAATCATTGTAGTAGGTCCTACTTGTAACAAACGGTAGGCTTTACTTAATTCAACTGGTTTTATTGCCATAATCTGTTTCTTTTATGTTCTTTAGTTCGTGTTTGGTAGGGCGGTGTCTCGTTTTAAATAATTTTGAGACAGCCTTATCTTAACTTAGCTCCTTCACGAAATGCCTTACCTGCTGTTTCTCCAAGCTGGATATAGGTCTGATGTACCGTTTCGTGGCAGATCAAATTCATCTTCCGAATATCCGGATAGCCATCTTCTCCCAAATATTTATCATCAACCAGAATCCCGACTATATCAGCGATAAGGTGGTAGCAATCGCGAGACGTCGCATCATCGAGTACCTCTTTAACACGGCACTCCAGTGTTAATGGAAACTCCGTGAAGAGAGGTGCATTGACATCCGGAGCCTTCTCTACTGTCCAGCCCGTCCTGGCTATCTTATCCGGTTCACGGAGACTGCTGGCAATACCTACATAGTCAGCTCCAACCATAGTGTCCTTGTTGGCTAATGCCAGAGTAAATTCACCATGTTTCTGCAGATTCAAAGTAGTCTGCCGTCTTTTACCCAAAAAGAGGGAAATTTCTGTGTGATCCCAACTACCACCACAATCAGCATTCATGGCATTTGGTTTGCCGTCCTGGTCGTATGTGCCGATAATCATTACCGGCTTCGGGAAGAGCCATCCCGCTGGTCCAAATTTCTTCATATTCATACCTTATCAAATCTTATTATTAGTGTTGCAAAATTACTCCAACATGAGGGCTGAGTTATAACACTAAAACAAGTAAAAATATCACTTTTTGCAGTTTAGTTATCTTTTTGTTGTTTTTATTACCTTTGCGTTATTATTAATCATGTAAACTAGATATGGCAAAGAAAGAAGAAATTGATAAACAAATATTTATCATTAGTGAAAATGATATTGTTTTCTCAAATGATATCTATGATGCCATGTCTGACAAGCATCTTGATACCTGTCTTCATTTGGTTGTTATTTCAGGAAATGTGACATTCCGTATTGGTATAAAGAGCTTTGCTGCCGGCAAAGACGACTGTATTATTATTCCAAACAGGACTTCGATTACAGACATCAGGGCAACAGATGATTTCAGAATGACCGGCGTCATCGTCTCTAATAAATTTATGCATGTGGCTCTTCCTAAAAGCAACTATGAGGCGACGGGGCTGCTTGCGATGGCAAATAATCCTGTTATGCCCTTATCGGTTGAAGAATCGGAACGAATTATCTCTGATTTCAAACAGGTTAAGTTCCGCTATAATGGGTTTTCACATGTTTATTATGCCGAAATGGTGGTTCGTGCCGTAGAGATGATGGTTCTTGATATGTATGATATCCATTCCGGGTATCATGCGGATGATTTGAAAGGTATGGATCAAAGTGCATGGATTCTGAGAAAGTTTGTGCACCTCCTTCAGAAAGGATTGTACAGGAAATACCGAAAGGTAGAATATTATGCATCTTTGCTGAATGTAAGTCCTCAATACCTTTCCGAGTGTTGCATAAGGGCAAATGGGCACAATGCCTCTTTTTTCATCGAACGCTTTACGGCTGAGGAGATAGCCGGACTGCTGAAGAGAGAAGATCTTTCAATTGCTGAGGTCGCTTATCAGCTGGACTTCGACACAACAAGTTATTTTACTCGTTACGTCAAGCGGGTTTTGGGTATGACACCCAGTGAATACAAGGCTCGATTCAATGTAAAAAAGTGATATTCTATCCACTGTCGACACTGTTCTCCCGGATCAACTCAACGTGTGAAAATAGCGAGTGTCGGGGGACCTGAAGACCGAGCCTTGAACTCTAATGCGATTCGTTATTACCTTGTGTATCCAAATGATTTAAATATTCATACCCCCATTTCCTCATATCTCGGACAATTGGATAAATACTCTCTCCATATGCTGTGAGGAAGTACTCAACATGCAGAGGTACCTCCTGAAACACTTTACGAACAATTATGCCATCCTTTTCTAATTCCATTAGTTGTTTGGCAATCATCCTTTCACTGATAGTCGGTAAGGTTCGTTTTATCTCACTAAAACGGTTTCTGCCTTGTTCGATCAAAACGATTATCGTTGTCTTACATTTGCCTTTGATAATCTTCAGGAAAACATCAGACGGACAAATAATCTCAGTTTTTTTTATTTCATCCATTTTTATAAAACCGTGTTAATCAGCAATTGTGAATAGTATGTTGGTTACTGTACTTTTTGTAAGTTATTGTTTCATAAAAAATTATTGCCCAAATTTACACCAAAATTTGATGATATGGAAACAAAATTCAAAGCATTAGTAGTAAAAGAAGTAGATGGCGTTTTTGTTAAGGTGGTGGAAAATCTAACCCTCGCAGATTTGCCGGCAAATGAAGTATTGATAAAGGTTAGCTATTCTTCGATTAATTATAAAGATGCCCTTTCAGCATCAGGTAATAAAGGTGTGACAAAGAAATATCCACATGTACCCGGTATTGATGCTGTAGGAAAGGTTGTTTTATCCTCTGTAGAGGAAATTAAAACCGATGCACCGGTACTGGTAACCGGATATGATTTGGGGATGAATACTTCTGGTGGATTTGGAGAATATATCAGCGTGCCTGCGGCTTGGGTTGTTCCTCTTCCTGAAGCATTCACAGAACAAGAAGCTATGTATTTCGGGACTGCCGGTCTGACTGCCGGCCTTTCTGTCTCAGGCCTTATCAACAATGGCATTACTCCGGGAAAAGGGGAAATAGTAGTCAGTGGTGCGACTGGTGGAGTTGGTAGTCTTTCTATTGCTATACTAAAACACTTAGGATATAAAGTTGTAGCTGTTTCCGGAAAGAATAACGCAAAGCTTCTCGAGGATACATTAAAGGTTGATGAGATAATTACACGGGAAGAATTTACTGCCAGATATGATAACAGACCTTTATCTAAAAGTGAGTTTGCTGCGGGTATTGATACTGTTGGTGGAAAAATATTATCCGGGATGTTGAAATCTGTCAATTATAACGGTGTTGTGACCTGTTGTGGAATGATTGCTTCCTCTCAATTAGATACGAGTATTTTCCCCTTTATTCTGAGAGGAGTGAAATTAATTGGCATTGATTCTGTGGAGATTTCCAAAGATGCAAAAATGCAAATATGGAATTTGTTATCTACAGCCTGGAAACCAGATCAACTGAAAGAAATAACTCAGGAAGTAAGTCTTGAAGAGTTGCCGAAATTGCTTGATTTGATACTTTTAGGGAATGCTAAAGGCAGATATATATTGAAACATAACTCTTGAAATTCTCATCATAACGTGCAAAAATAGCAAGTTGCCAGCAAAGAACCTGCTCTCACGAAAGATAAGCTTCGGCTTAAAAAAGCCGAGGCCACCATCAAACGACAGCAGCCTCAGCCTAAACACAATAAATAATAAATAGAGCTTCTTTTAAAACATAGAGTAGTTAATATTCAGGGGGTAAAGCCTGCAATTCAGCTCCGGTAAATACCGGCCCGTCTTTGCATACATACAGTTTGCCCACGTTGCAGCGGCCGCACTTCCCTACCCCGCATTTCATACGGTTTTCGAGCGTGGTGTAGATATTTTCGGGTTTGAAACCGAGTTTTTCCAGCACCGGGAAGGTAAACTTAATCATCACCGGAGGACCGCACACAATCGCCACAGTGTTTTCGCTCGATGGATTCATCTTTTCAAGGACGGAAGGAACAAAACCAACCTCACCTTTCCAGTCGGGTGTTTCGCCTCCGGGATCGACTGTCGTTACCAGTTTCACATCGGGACGTTCTTCCCACTCTTTCAGTTCGTGCTTGTACACCAGATCGGCCACCGATTTGGCGCCGTAAAGGATGCTCACATCCTTAAAGTTTTCGCGGGTATCCAACGCATTCCAGATCACGCAACGCATGGGAGGAAGCGCGATACCACCGGCAATAAAGAGCAGGTTCTTGCCCTTCCACTGGTCGATGGGAAAAGTGTTGCCAAACGGGCCACGGAATCCCATCGTGTCACCCTCTTCGAGCCTTGCCAGCGATGAGGTAACCTTACCGGCTTCGCGAAAGGTACATTCGATATAGCCTTTGCGGGTAGGCGCCGAAGCGATACAAAAGGTGCTTTCACCATCGCCGAAAGCGGAGTATTCACCGAATTGTCCGGCTCTGAACGAGAACTGTTCTGCTGCCTCCTCATCCTGAAATTTCAAACGGAAAGTCTTCACGCCGGGAGCCTCCTGCGTCACCTTCTCAACGGTCATCAGATAAGGCAAATACAGATTTGAGGATGTGGAGATTTGAGAATTTGAGGATGAAGAAATACCGTTCTCCTCAATATGTTGTAAATTATCCATAAGCGTACGTCTTAATCAGTTCTTTTTTGATGTGATGATGATTTTTGAAATCACATTGTGTATAGAATTCAATTTTTCTTTCAGAGCCGAAGGATCCGGATAATTCTTTGATCTTTCACAAAGAATCAACCAATATTCTGTTTCGTCAGCCTCTTTTGCTGCTATCTTCAATTTGTGAATAAAATCTACCTTGCTCTCTGCATTTTGGGCTTCACGGACATTCGCTCCGATGGAAGTCCCTGATTTAAGCAATTGATTGGCAATAACAAATTTCCTGTTTTCTTCCAGCAATTCGCAATATTCGATAATGGCCAAAGCAAATTCTACCGAAAGGTTGACGATCAAATTATCCTTGTCATTTTTCATAATCAATAAAATCAAAGGCTGTTTCCATCTTCAAATTTTCACATCCCCAAATCCTCAAATCGAGGAAAGATGTTCCGATAAATTCATATCCACGGGGCAAGCGCGTGAACAACGGCCACAACCGGTACAGCCCCTTACGGAAAGACGATCGGGCATATACGAAAATTTGTGCAAAAGGCGTTGCCGCCAGCGTTGAGCCTGCGTCTGACGGGGATTATGTCCCGAGGTGTGCAGGGTAAACAGTGCGAATCCGCATGAATCCCAGCAACGGAGACGGTTCCCTTTGGTGCCGTGCGCATCTTCCTGAATGTCGAAGCAGGCGCAGGTAGGACAAACATAGGCACACGCTCCGCAGCCGATGCAGCGTTGCGATTGCGCTTTCCAGATCGGACTCTCGAATGCGGTCTGCAACTTCTCCTGAACGGTTTTAATATCGAATTTCTCCGGTAACTTCACCAGATATTCCTCCTTTACATCACCACGATCGGCTTCAAAAACGGCCTCATCGGCTTTCACCAAGGCTTCGCCCTTTTCGGTCAGGATCTCGGCCAGAAAACCGCCGTTAACCGGTGTAAACTGGATATCGCTCCCGGCGGTATTGCCCGGGCCGCCGTTAACGGAAGTACAGAAACAGTACTCATCGGCTTTGGTGCAGGCCAGCGTCACCACCACGGTGCGTTGCAGGCGGGCATTGTAGAGTTCGTCTTTGTAATCCCAGTTAAAGATCGCTCCCAGCGGATTGAATCCGGCAGCATCGCAGGGATGCAGGCCGAACACCACCGTTTCAGGATAGGCGTTCAGGTCGGCATTTTCGAGTTGAACCTTGCCCTTCTCTTTTTCGTACGAAAAGAGCACATCGGTACGTGGAAATGCTACCGACTTCGCCGACTGGGTGGTCTGAATATGGTCGAATACGATTTCGTCGGCCGAAGCCACACGCCCGAAATCAACCTTGGCACCCTTGTTCACCGGAGCGTAGAGATGTTTCCCGTCACTGACAATTTTCGTAAGCCAACGGTTAAGCGATGCCTGAGTAATGAAACGTTTTTCCATATTATCAACAGCCCCCTAAATCCCCCTCAAGGGGGACTTAAAGAATCTGCATTTTAAATTGATTCTTGTTTTTTTATTTCCGTTCGAGTTCTTTTCTACAAAATCTTCTGTTCAGTAACTCCCTCCAATGACTAATTTTGCGCATTATCCCAGATTAAAAGTCCCCCTTGAGGGGGATTTAGGGGGCTGGAGCTGCTACCGTATAAAGTTTTCCTTATCCTCCGGTTTGAAGGTTGAGAGCGCATTGTCGCCCGACACGGCCTGATTGACATCCAGCGCGAAATTATCGGTTACCTCCTGCACAATCTGGTGACTGAGCAGATGTATCGGCAAGCCCAGCGGACAAGCGGCTCCGCAAGCTCCACAGTCGGCACAACGACCGGTCATGTGCATGGCGCGGTTGATGTGCCATTCGATATTAGCCAGCGTACTTGCCCACGGCTGAATCCATTGCGGACGGTTCTCTTCAACGATGCATTTGGTGCAGTAGCACATCGGACAAGCCGCCCGACAGGCGTAGCACTTGAAACATTTCGAAAGTTCGGCCGACCAGAATTCCCAACGCTCTTCACGACTCATGGCATTGAGTTTTTCGATCAACGCTTTATCGTCTTCGCGGGCAGGAACAGGTGCGGTTTGCAGGTAAGCCGTAATGTCGTCGGTGGTCGCAAACTGAATCACCTCCCTTTCTGCGGAAACAGTGAGGACAACCAGTTTGTCGAGTTGAATCTGGTGTTCGGTCAACAAACGCAGGATGCTACGCAGGGCAAAATAGGATGCTGTGATGGCAATCTTCTGTCCGCCGATCAGCTCTTTGTGTGTCAGGTAAACGGCCAGATTGCCGGTGCAACGGTCGTCGTATATCAGTTTGGCGGTATCGTCGGCCGAAGAGATAAAGCAGGGGCGCGGATGACGGGTGCCTTCTTCGTAACCGATCACCATCTGAACCTCGCCCGATTGCAGCAACTCAGCAGCCTTTTTTCTCAGTTCTTCCATTGAAAATTTCTTTATTTCAGATTAACTTGTTCACGCGTCAACTTGTAGACTCGTTTACTTTATTATCATCGCCTCCTGACCGTCAATAATACTCTGATCCTGTTGTGCCAGATAGTCGGCTGCCTTGCGGTATTGCGTGTAAGGTCCCAGTTCGCGAACAGCGGTCACGGTACCATTTACCACGTCGGCCCATTTGGCTCCTTCGGCTGCCGACACCCACGAAAACTGAATGCGGTTTACGTCGATGCCCATAAAGTTGAGCAACCCGCGGAAAATCACCCAGCGGCGACGCGCGTGAAAATTACCCGAGGTGTAGTGGCAATCGTTGGGATGGCACCCCGACACGATAATGCCGTCGGCACCTTCGGCAAAGGCTTTGAGCAGCAGCATGAAGTCGATGCGGCCGGTACACGGGAAACGTACAATCTTCACGTTGGAAGCGTATTTGATACGGCTCGTCCCCGTCAGGTCGGCACCCGCGTAGGTACACCAGTTGCAGACAAACGCAACGATCTTCGGTTCAAATTCTGACATGGTTTTATTTACGATTTATTCATTTACAATTCTTCGGGACAAGCGACTTCCAAGTCGCTTGAAAAATATGACCTCGAATAAAGCGACTTGGAAGTCGCTTGTCCCGTCACATCATTTTACTCATTCAGCAGCGCCATTACCTCGGCAAACATCTGTTCGTTCGAAAAGCCCTGCATATCGATGGCTTTCGAGCGGCAGAAGGCCACGCACGTACCGCATCCCTGACATAATCCCGGGTTGACTTTCGCCACAGTTTTGATTACGCTGCCGTCGCGCCCTTTGATCTCTTCGCGTTCGATGGCGTTGTAAGGACAAGCCGTCTGGCACATAAAGCACCCCACGCAGGTAGAGAATACCGGAGGAGCCGAACGGTTCACCACGGCAATCAATGGTTCGCGGGTCAATTCGTTGTTCGAGAAGAGACCGATCACCTTGGCAGCGGCGCCCGAGGCCATTCCCACCGTTTCGGGAATATCTTTCGGAGCCTGACAGGCACCGCACAGGAAAATACCTGCCGTGTTGGTTTCTACCGGTTTCAGTTTCGGATGCGCTTCGGCAAAGAACTTGTAAGCGTCGTACGACACATGCATCTTCTGCGCCAGCTCTTCCGCTCCGGGGTTGGAAACACCTGCCGTGGCAAGTACCACCATATCGGCTTCAATCTCCACCGGTTTGCTCCCGAGCAGTGTATCGGCACCTTTCACGATGTATTTACCGTCCTTTTCGTAGATACGGGCCACCCGTCCACGGATATAGTTCACACCGTCGTCTTCGATGGCACGGCGCACAAATTCTTCATAGTTTTTGCCGCCTGCACGGATGTCCATGTAAAAGACATACGATTCGCCATCATGCACCTTGTGCTGGTAAAGCATGGCATGTTTGGCGGTGTACATACAGCATATTTTCGAGCAATAAGGAATGCCTTTGGCCGGATCGCGGGAGCCTGAACAGGCAATGAATACGATCTTCTTGGGCACTTTGCCATCCGACGGACGGCGGATTTCACCCAGTGTCGGCCCTGATGCCGAAGCCAGACGTTCGAACTGCAATCCGGTAAGTACGTCAGCATATTTGCCGTAACCATATTCGGGGAAGAAGTCGGTTTTCAGCACGTTGAACCCGGTGGCAATCACCACGGCTCCGATGTCTTCGGTAATAAACTGATCGGGAAGGTCGTATTGAATAGCGCCTGTGGGACATACTTTTTCGCACACCTTGCATTTGCCTTTTTGGTAGTAAGTACAATTAGCCCGGTCGATCACCGGTTTGTTGGGCACAGCCTGCGGAAACGGGGTGTAGATAGCAGTACGCATACCCAATCCTTCGTTGAATTCGCTGGGAATTTTCTTGCTCGGACATTTGGTGGTGCACAATCCGCAGCCGGTACAGAGCTTATAATCCACACTTTTTGCCTTCAGGCGGATAGTTGCTTTGAAGTTGCCGATAAAACCATCGAGATGTTCCAGTTCGGCGTAAGTGTATAGAGTAATATTCGGGTGTTGCGCCACCTCCACCATACGGGGAGTAAGGATACATTGCGAACAGTCGAGTGTAGGGAAAGTTTCGGAGAGTTGCGACATGTGACCGCCGATGGAGGGTTCTTTTTCCACCATGATGACCTGTTGTCCGGCATTGGCAATGTCGAGTGCTGCCTGAATACCTGCAATACCGCCCCCAATGACCAGCGCCTTTTTGGTAATGGGCACCTTGATGGCGTTCAACGGTTTGTTCTTCTTCACCTTCTCAACCAGCATTTTGACCAGGTCGATCGCCTTTTCAGTGGTCTGCTCGTTTTTCTCGTGCACCCAGGAACAATGTTCGCGCAGGTTCGACATTTCGCAGAGATAGGGATTCAGTCCGGCTTCAGCACACGCTTTACGGAACGTCGGTTCGTGCATGCGCGGCGAGCAAGCGCCTACCACAACACCGGTCAACCCTTTTTCTTTGATGGCGTTTTTGATGAGTGTTTGCCCCGGATCGGAACACATGTATTTGTAGTCGGTGGCAAATTCCACCCCGTCCATTTTTCCGGCTTCGGCGGCTACCTTTTCACAATCGACAGTAGCGCTGATGTTCTCTCCGCAATGGCAAATAAAAACTCCTATTTTCGACATGGTGCTAATTTGAAAATTTGGGAATTTGAAAATTTGAAAATGAAACAGCAATCGGGTTCCACTCAATTTTCGCAATCTCAGATAAATATTTTTTCAACATGAAGACGCTAAGGCACAAAGATAATTGTCAATACAAAAATAATTTGTGTCTCCGTGTCTTTGTGTTTTAACCGATTTTCACCGGAACAAAATGTTTCTGTAAACCAACCTCTTTCGGGCTCAGGCCCACGGCAAGACCGATGGCTTGTGTAATGTAAATGACCGATATATTGATTTTCTGTTTCAGGTATTCGTTGATTTGCGGACGACGCATATCGAGATTCGACTGGCACATGGGACAGGCTACAATGATGGCCTCGGCACCACGATCGGCGGCATCTTTCACGATGTTGCCTGATAATTTGGCTACCACGTCGGTGCGCGATACGGAAAATCCGGCTCCGCAACATTCGGTTTTGAAACCCCATTCGATGGGTTCGGCACCCGAACGTTTCATCAGGATATCCATCGATTGCGGATCTTCCAGTCGGTCGAATTTTAGGATGTTGTGAGGGCGAACCAACAGGCAACCGTAGTAGCAGGCCACCTTGTGACCGAACGGTGTAGTAACTTTCTGCTCCAGACGGTCGGCCACATATTTGTCAATCAACTGCATCACATTCAATATTTGCAGGTTGCCACTGATCGGCATCTCGATTATGTCGCTGACACGCTGTTTGAGCGCTTCGTCTTTATTCAGTTCGTGCTGAGTCACCGTCAGACGGTTGTAGCAGGCGGCACAAGGCACCACAACTTCCTCGAATCCCTGTTTTTCGGCCAATGCCAAAATGCGGGTCGAGAGGGAGAGCGCCAGCTCCTTGTTCATATTGTGAGCAGCCGTGGCTCCGCAACAGTTCCAGTCGTTGATCTCTTCCAACTCAATGTCGAAAGCTTTTGCCACGGCCAGTACCGATTGCGCATATTCCGATGAAGAGCCCTTCAACGAACAGCCAGGATAAAATCCTAATTTCTTCATAGCGTTATTTTTTACCGCAGTAATCTCAGCGATCTTTGCGGTTAAATCTTGGTTTTCGAGAAAATTCCTTTGATATTTCGGGTTCCTTTAATCATCTCGGGTACCAACGGCAATTTACCTTTGGCATACATTTTCGGAGCCAGCTTCACATCCTGAGTCAGATGGAAAGTGCGCGTCTTGTAACCGGCTATCAGGCCGATTTCGTACAGACGTCCGGTATATTTGATGGAATCGAGGAAGGCGCGGTGGAAAGCGACGATGTCGCGCGATTGGTGATTGATTTTGTGTTCGCCGGCCGATTTTTCGCGGAGATAATCCATGATCTGAGGAATGTCGATGGACATCGGACAACGTTCGATACAGTTCTGGCACGATACGCAAAGCCATATCGTTTTCGAATTCAACAGTTGCTGAAACAGCTCTTCGTCTCTGGTTTGCAACATGTGCATTACCATACTGGGAGGAAAATCCATTTCGTCGGCTAGCTGACAACCGGCACTACATTTACCGCATTGGTAACAGCGATTTACATTCACACCGGTATGTTGCTGCAATTCCAGTATTGATTTTTGGTTGGCTATCATATTGGTTTTTGAAACATTATGCCATCTTGCCGTGCACAATTGTACGAATTGTGTGCAATCCGTGTGATTTTTTCATCAAAATGGCAACTCTACTTTTCACAAAACGATGCAATTTGCAATCTGTAGTTTGCAAACGGAAGCAAAATTAATCCTTTATCCTGATAGTTGTACCCGTTTTGGTTGACCAATTTTATGTTGTAAAACATACTTTTTGCTATTATTGTCAAAAACAGTAATTTATCAATCTGCCATCCACTCATAATCTGCTCAAAAACATATAAACTGTGTAATTTTTAACACAACAAAGGCCTGAATCATCCCAAAATATGACGATTCAGGCCCTAAAATTATTCCTGCTTTATCTTAAAAATGGAGCATCAAGCCTAAAGACACAGCTCTTACATCAGGTCCTTTCCCGCTCTGAAAAATCTTAACCAAGCCATATTTTGCAAAAACGCTGAAATCGCCATATCCAGCCTGTGCAATCAGATCGATAGAAACAGGATTTGTATTCAATCCTTTATCTTCTACTTTCTTAATGGTATTCCCTTCAGCATCATTGTACTTCACTTTATACGAGCAAAACGTTTTAATGCCTCCTTCTAAACCGGCAGCAACATACGATTTATGATCATGCCCGAAAGTAGGCTGCCATTCAAGCATCAGCGGCAGAGTAAGATGCACGATTTTCAAGCGGCTATATTGATACTTTATTCCGGCAAGAGCATTATAAACTCCCGTCACTCCATCGACATCCACCAAATGGGTATTGTTGTCGAGACGGAATGTCTTCCAGTTCATCCCCAACCCGGTAGTAATTCCGAAAGTGTTCCGGTAAATAGGCAAAATATGTTCGAACAGGTTGATAAACCATTCGGTCGATTGATCGGGTTTGATGGCCAAGCCGTTGACATTATTCAGTTTAGAGTGTGAATCATTGGTGATGTTGGCATAGGCAATCCCGAAACCTGCATAGTGCGGTTGCATACTATAATTTTTACGAGAATACTTTTCTCCATGTTTCTTGTTCAGGAAAGGCAATTGCAGACCAACTTCTTCCATCACAGTCCATTTTTCATAACTCTTCCCATCACTGAATATGCCTTCGTAAAGTTGTTTGTATGGTACAGAGTCATTGCCCTGATCACAAACTTTGATTTTTACCTGATCGGCATTATCCTCTATTTTCACCGTCTTATGATTAAAGTGGATAGTGGTATCAACCGGCAAAACAGCTGCTTTTGCTCCGAAAGCCATTGAGACAATCAAAGCCAGTACGAATACGGTTCTCATTCGTATTACATTCGTTGATAATGAATAAAATCGTTTCATAGGATAGTTTATTTATGTGTTATTTCTTTTTCAATAATAGATTCAGGATATCATCAGCCTCATCGCTACTCTCCAGATAGACCAGCGTAATTTTATATCCCGACGAGGTTGCATTGTAAAGAATCAGACGATTGAGCCGGCCTTTGCGGGGAAGTTGCAGAATGATTGTGGAGAGGTTTCCGCTTGAGATTACCTGTTTCACTTTTTTGGCTCCTTCCTGATCTTTAGCCAGACACTTACGGATAAAATCTCCGGCACCAGGATCATCATTGATGACAATGCTTTTGAACAGCGACAGGTTATAGTCACCCAGCATTTCGCCCGAAAGCTCTACCATGGTAACCCCCTTCTTTTTCCCGTAAATATCGAACACCTTGCTGATTTGCAAATCTTTCTGTGCCGCCAGATGCTGTGGCAATGCCAAAGCCATCATCGCAAACAGAAGAAAACAAAGTTTAGTTGAGCGTCTCATTTTATTTTGGTTTTATTAGTTTCCTGAAAATACAGATAGTTGATCTTTTATAACTTGTTCGGTTTTGAACTGCTTTGTTGTTTGTTCCACTTCGTCGGAACCGGAAGCAATATCGCTTATCGATTGCATGGCCTCAGCTTTCACGGCAGTTACATCGGTCACTTTTACGCCGTCAACGTAAGCATAGCACTGAGGCTGTTCCATCATCAGCGATTTTACCAGAAAAACTCCTCCGACTAAAGCTGCCGCTACACTTGCCCAACGAATCATCGGGATGATTACAGTTTTTTTCGCCGGTTTGACCTCTTTTTTCTCTCCTGCAAAATATCCCATCATGGCACGAGCGGCCTCATACCGGTCCGGCAAATTCGGTTGCGAAAGGAACAAATGCAACTGCCGCTCTTCCTCAGCCGAAGTAAATCCTTCGTAGTATTTCTCCAGAAGCGCATCGGCCTCTTTCATGCTGATTGTTTTATTTTTGCTGAATAGTTGCATTATCTTGTCCATTTTAAATACTCCTCTCTCACTTTTTTCCGTGCCCTCGACAGGTTCATCCGCACGGCTTCTATTTGTGTGCCGGTTATTTCGGCTATTTGTTCTACTTCGTATTCTTCAATATCTTTCATCCGTATAATTGCCTGTTGTAGCGGCGGTAACCTGTCAATTATAAAACGAATGATCTCGTCGCTGTTTTTCCGCTCCAGTTGCAGGTAGGGATTGTCGGGTCCGGCCTGCCGATATATCTCATCGTCGAGTGAGGTCTCCCTTCCCCTGATCCGGATCTTGTCAACACAGATATTTTTGGTTACCGTGGTGGCAAAAGCCGGAATGCTGTCATACTTGTCGAGCGAATCGCGAATGTGCCAGAGCTTGAGAAATACCTCTTGTACGGCATCCTCAGCATCTTGCTCTTCCTCAAGCATTTTCCATGCTATATGTAAGAGCTTTTCGCGTAGCGGCACGACTTCCGCTTTAAATCGTTCGGGATTCATTTTACAATATGACGAAGCTATCACTCATTTATAACATCGTAACAATAATTTTTTTTCAAAAACAGTTCATTTGGAACGCAAAAATACTAATTTTCAGCAGGATGAGGGAAAAAATAGATAAAGGTTTGCCAAAAGAAAATAGGAACGGGGGTCGTGCATATTAAAAAAACACGGATATGAAGACAAACAATTTGAAGCATATCAACTAAATTTGCTGCCGCTGACAGATTTTAGAATTTCCATTATAAATCAACATACAACAATATAACTATGAGCCTACTGACTATCGACAACGCGGCATGTAAAGGATGTGGCATTTGTATTCAGGCTTGTCCTGTTTCCATTATCTCCATGAGTGACGACAAAACGCCTTTTGTTTCTGCCGAAAAAGAAAAACGTTGTGTGCTTTGCGGCCATTGCGAATCGATCTGTCCCGACTCGGCTCTGAAGCACAATCATCTTCCGGAGATGGCACCTATACGACGCGAAAAGCTCAAAGAGGTAACTCCCGATAATATCGCTGAATATTTCCGCAGTCGCCGTTCAATTCGTGCATTTTTGCCGAAAAAAGTAGAAAAAGAGACCTTGGAAGAAGTTATCGATATTGTACGTTATGCTCCCACAGGCGTCAACCGCCAGATGAATCGCTGGGTGGTAGTGAGCGATTCGCAAACCATCCGCCAACTGGGAGAAGGAGTTATAGCGTGGATGAAAGCGATGATTCCGGTCAATCCCGAACTGGCTAAACGGCTTAACTTTGCCGGGCTGGTTGCTGCATTCGAACGGGGGAATGATGTAATTTGCCGCAATGCTCCACATTTGGTAATAGGCTATACCGAAACAGCTTATTCCACCGGCGCAAAAGACAATACCATCGCGGCTTCTCATCTCGAACTGCTGCTTCCCGCTTTCGGACTCGGCGGATGCTGGGCCGGTTACCTGATGGTCGCTCTCCAGTTTTCACCCGACTTAAAAAAAGTGATCGGACTCAACGACTCGTACACCGTCCACTCGGCTTTGATGGTAGGATACCCGAAATATCGCTATTTCAAAACTCCTCAACGCAAAGAGGCTCAGGTAAACTGGATGTAGATTGTAATGCTACCGAAACAGATTCCGAATATATTGTCGATTTGCCGCATTGGGTTATCGGGGATGCTTCTGCTTCTCTCCGCGAACTCATTTCTCTTTCTGATAATTTATCTCCTGGCCGGAATCACCGACGTGGCAGACGGGTACATTGCCCGCAAGTACAGATGGACCAGCCGCACCGGCGCCCTACTCGATTCATTGGCCGATGCTGTATTTTCCCTTGCTATTTTATTGATTATCTCGTTAAATTTCAGAACGGTAATTACAGGCAATCTGCTTTGGCTGGTTCTGATTTTGACCCTCAAATTGTGTTCATTCACTACCGGCTTAATTCGCTTCCGAAAAGCGGTTGCCATTCATACCATTGCCAATAAAGCAACCGGACTATTGCTGTTCTTTTTCATTCCTCTCGTTTTCTTCTCCATTTCCGGTTTTTTCATCAAAGCCATTTTCATCATTTGCCTCCTGCCTGCAATAGAAGAGTTTTTCATTATTTTGTGTTGCGAGGAACTGAACATGAACAGGAAGAGCATATTTAGTAAATAAAAAAATCTCTATACAAAACCAACATTTTGAGCATATGTTCAAAATAAAGTATATATTTGCATTCAAAATTATTCAATTATGACCAACTTTGATTTGGCTGCTGCCGGATGGGATGGCAATTCTATCCATTGGGAACGCTCGCAGGCTATTGCCAACGATATAAAAACAATATTGCCCATTGATAAAAACTGGCGGGTTTTGGAATACGGAGCAGGCACCGGCATCCTGAGTTTTATGCTAAAGGATGATGTGAAAGAGATCGTTATGATGGACAGCTCGGAAGAGATGGTGAGAGTGATGCAACAAAAAGTTACCGATAGCGGTACGACCAATCTTCACCCTACGGTTTTCAACATGGAGAAAGATGATTTCTACGGAGAAAAGGTCGATCTTGTTGCAACACAGATGGTACTTCATCACGTTGCTAAAATAGAACCTTTGCTGGAAAAATTTTACGCGTTGCTGAATACCGGTGGATATATCGCCATCGCCGATTTGTATACGGAAGACGGATCCTTTCATGGCAAAGGATTTGACGGACATAACGGATTCGATCCGCAGGAAATGGAGAAAATGCTTGTTGCGGCCGGCTTCAAAAATCCACAATATAAAACCTGTTTCGTGATGAACAAACCGGTTGAAAACGGAGAGATAAAAGCATTCCCTGTATTCTTCTTAACAGCACAAAAATAATGCCTCGTCCTAAATGTCAACGCAGGATCGGCTGTCCGCCGACCATGGAGGGATTCAAACCATTTGGAATTCACAGAAATGGGAAAGAGACGGTAACCCTTCTTTTTGAAGAGTACGAAGCACTTCGCCTCACTGATTACGAAGGTTTGACTCAGGAACAGGCAGCCGAAAAGATGCAGGTTTCCCGTCCGACTTTTACCCGGATATACGAACAGGCGCGCAAAACTATCGCGAAAGCGTTTGTCGAAGGTTCAGCCATAATAATTCAAGGTGGAGATGTTCAGTTTGATAAGAAATGGTATCGATGCAGAACCTGTCACCGCCTTGTGGAAGGAATAGAAAATCATATTCGTTGTCACGGATGTACAAAATATAGCGACGACGAGCTGAAGGAGATAACGAGTTATATATGATTCGTTTGTATTGTTAATTCAAAAACAAAAAATTCTCATAGTATGAAATGAACATGTTGCTTTACAATACCAACAGAAATGAAAATAATTTTCAGTAACATGGAATTCCATTTGTCCTTTAAAATCAAAATTATTTACAAATGAAAAAGATAGCAGTTCCTACAAAAGAAAATCTGGTTGATGACCATTTTGGCCATTGCGATGCCTATACCGTTTTTTCTATCAATCAGCAAAACCAGATTGAAGGTGCCGTTATTGTACCTTCGCCTGCAGGATGCGGATGCAAAAGCAACATCGCATCGACCCTGCAGCAATTGGGAGTAACAACTATGCTGGCCGGAAATATGGGCGATGGCGCTTTGAACAAGCTCAAAAGCCATGGCATCGATGTTTTGCGTGGATGTTCAGGCAATGTGCGCGTTGTAGTGGAAAATTTTATCAGTGGTAAAACCGTTGACTCGGGCATTGGATGCAGTCATAATCACGAAGGAGGCGAACACTCCTGCAACCACGGTAGCTGATCATTCATCCTCTCCTTTTATTTCAAACAAAAGGTCTCTGTTCAGGAGACCTTTTTTGATTTGAAGCCGGCTTTATCATAAAGTCACCTTGACATTTTCTTTGATATGAGAGTTTGTTTCATTTTTGCATTTTGCTCAATATCGGACTTATAAACAGAAAAATAGTTATTAATCATTTAAAATACATACATTTGTGATTCACTAAATAAATCAACCTTTAATCTATCCTTATCATGAAAAATCCATCGTTACTAAAAACAGTCAGTATTACGACTCTTCTGCTGACGCTCATTACCGGTTACGCATTTTGTCAGGAAATCACGGTTACTGGTTTAATTAAAGATATCTTCAATCACCCGATTGAAGGTGTAAGCGTAAAAATAAAGGGAAGTAAGGCTGAAGCAGTGTCCGACACAGCCGGTATTTATCAAATCTCGGCACCGGCAAAAGGGAAGCTAATTTTTTCCCGCAAAGGATTTGTGACGCAAAAAGTGGCTGTTAATAATCAAAATACCATCACTATTTTTTTGGTCTATGACCTAAATGATCCCGATAGAGAAATCAATATTGGTTACGGTACGGTTCAAAGATCAAAGATGACTCAATCTGTAAGCTCGGTTGATGAAAAGATGATCACGCGAAATAATACAGGAAATATCGAGATTCTTTTCAAAAACGTTCCCGGGGTTGAGGTCGTTCACTCTGGAAGCGAAATGAAACTGCGTGTCCGTGGTATCTCTACAATTAACAGCTCTTCCGATCCGCTAATCATTCTGGATGATATCCCCTATTCCGGTCTTCTCAGTACCTTAAATCCTAATGATATAAAATCGATCGACGTACTGAAAGATGCATCCGCTACAGCCATTTACGGTGTACGAGGAGCTAATGGCGTGATTTTGATTACGACCAAGAAAAGCCGGTAACCGTTTAAAATAGCCCTTATTTGTTTTAACATATTTACCAAATAAACAATAATAAACCCTGAGAAATTGGAAATATTGAGGAGGAAATTGCTGGGAATCCGAATAAAATTGCTTAATTTGTAAATCTAAATCGTTTGGCTATTCTCTTTTGCCCGAAAAAAAGAGGTAATCCGACAGTCTCTGTTACTTGTAACCAGATTCTGCCAGTCACCCACCAAGACAATGAAACTAACCATACGACTACTGCTTCTTTTCTTTCTATTCAGCGTAGGATTCTCATATGCTCAGGAGCACGGAAATGCAACCTATTACAACAAAAAAATGCATGGACGCAGAACTTCTGATGGCAGCAGATATCACAAAGACAGTCTGACATGCGCTCATCGCACTTATCCGCTGGGAACGTTATTAAAAGTGCGAAATCCGAAAAACAATAAAGAAGTAATAGTAAAAGTGACCGATCGTGGTCCTCATCGCCGTAATTTAATCATCGACCTCTCTTATGCTGCTGCAAAAGAGATTGATATCGTGCGTTTTGGCATTGCCCCCGTCGAAATATCAAGAGTCGAGGCTGCTGATGCTGCTTCGGCACCTAACGATTCTATTGCGTTACACGAACGTAAATAGGCATCACCAATTACTGCATAATCATCTTTTTCAGGATTTCTTTCGACTCAGGTCCCATATTGAACAGTAAATCAACAATGCTCATGTTGGGAATAAATCCGAGTTTCTGATCAAACACCTGATAATAAGGAACAACTCTATATGCCGGATCTTCTGATTCCGGCATTTTTTTTGGATGTATCCTTTCTCGAAGATCCAACTCACCTTCTCCGAACTCCGTTTTATAATCGTCAGTAAATTCAATAGCAAATTCAGCATCAATCAGTTCCAAAATTTTTGACTGGATACTGATATTGAAATCAAACAGACAATCCCATTTTTTCTCGTAAAACGGGAGAAGATCGTCTGTATAATATTCGAAAAACGGGGATGAATTGTAAGCTGCCACCAGCGAGCGCCAATGGAGAGTTTGCCAGTCGGTATGAGAAGAAAGGCGTATGTCGCGTGAAAGACATTTGACGCTCTCTCCTTTATCAACAGGAATGGAAAGTGGAATGACCCCGTTTCCCGTTACAATCTGGCAACGGTTGCGGTAAGTCTGTTTAAGGTAGTTATCATGCTGCTCGATATATACATGCCCTGCCGACAGCATTCGGGCGTAATAATGCAAAGGAGCCAGATAAGCAACTGACATCCAGACGTTCATTCCACTTTCCATCAATTATTTTTCAAGATTATTTTGCAGGGATCGCTTTCAAAACAGCGGTCAGATAATCCCAGAACTTGGCTACAGTTGCAATATTCACCTTTTCATCAGGCGAATGCGGGTGACGAATGGTCGGTCCGAACGAAATCATATCCAGTCCGGGAACAGCAGAACCGATAATTCCACATTCCAATCCGGCGTGAATTACTTTAATCTCGGGAGTATTTCCAAATTTATCGGCATAAACCTGCGACATCACCTTCAGTATCGGAGAATCGAAATGAGGTTGCCATCCGGGATAACCTCCTGAAAATTCAACTTTTGCACCTGCAAGAGAGAAAACACTCTCAATCATCGAGCAAAGTTCTTCTTTCATTGATTCAACCGAACTTCTTACCAGACAAGCTACTTCTACATGCGAACCATCCGATTTTACAATTGCCAGGTTCGTAGAAGTTTCTACCACTTCGGGCATTTCCGGCACAAATCGTAACACACCGTTCGGACAAGCTGTTATCCCGTTAATCAGGTCATCCTGAACAAATTCAGGCAACATTCCTTCGGGGAGATCAACCTCTTCGGCAATAATCTTCAAATCAGGTTCAACCGAAGCATACTCCGATTTGAAAATCGCTTCCATTTCAGAAATCGCTTCCAGAAGATCATCCTGACCTTCTTCCGGAACAGTCACCACGGCAAATGCCTCACGTGGAATGGCATTACGGAGATTTCCGCCTTCAACCGAAGCAAGACGTGCTTCGAACGAAGAAACTAAATATTTCAGTAAGCGGAAAAGCAATTTATTGGCGTTGGCACGGCCGAGGTTAATATCCAACCCGGAGTGTCCGCCTTTCAGGCCTGTAAGGCTGATCTTATAAGCTACATCGCCATGATATACGGGCTCTTCTTTGTATGCAAAAGAAATGTGAGCATTTATACCGCCCGCACATCCCACATAAAGTTCGCCTTCATCTTCAGAGTCGAGATTAAGCAATACTTCACCTTTCAAAGTTCCGTTTTTCAAACCCACAGCACCAAACATTCCGGTTTCTTCATCGGCTGTAATCAGCACTTCTACAGGACCATGAGTTAGATCCTTTGATTGAAGTACGGCTAATGCCGAAGCCACACCAATACCATTGTCGGCTCCAAGAGTCGTTTGATTGGCTCTTACCCATTCGCCATCAACAAATGCGTCGATAGGATCTTTCTCAAAATCATGCGCCACAGCAGCATTTTTCTGAGGAACCATATCCATGTGCGCCTGAAGTACAACGCCTTTCAGATTTTCCAAACCCGGAGTTGCCGGCTTACGAATAATGACATTTCCGGCTTCATCTTCAAAAGATTCCAAACCAAGATTTTTGCCAAAATCTACCAGATACTTTGTTATCAGATCACGCTTCCCCGAAGGGCGTGGAATTTGAGTTAATGCCTTGAAATTTTGCCATACAGCTACCGGCTGTAACTGTTCAATGGCACGATTCTTTTCCATATTGTTTGAATAAATGGTTAATTTACTTTATGTTGTTTCAAATAAGTAATTGCAGTTTCAATGATGGTGTCAATTCCCTTGGAAATATCTGTCGGACTCATATCAACTTTAATATCTGGAGAAATACCGAATTCAATATTATTCATATCAGCATCGTACATCGGGCATGCCGAATAACGCACCATCCATCCGTTAGGCAGCTCACTATTCATCGGAAGTCCGCCGCCACCACCCGTCTGGTCGCCGATAATCACCACATTAGGCAGTTGCTTCATAATACAAACAAAATCGTTCGTTGCACTATAACACGAACGGTTTGTCAGAACCACCACCGGCTTTTTTACCCAATTCGTTGCTATTGAACTGGTTGAAAACGGAGTCAGGGTTTGAGCAATGGGAGATGAAAATTCATCATGACCGGTACCTGTTTTATGCCGGATGTAGCCATAAGTCAACGATTGTGTGGTAAACCGTGAGGCAATATCCTCGGCATAGGTCAACACCCCCCCCCCATTGTTACGAACATCAATAATTAATCCCTGGCAGTTGGCCAACATGCCAATAGCATATGAAAGATTTGCACCGGAAAATCCGTCTGAGAAATCGCCATAATAAATATATCCAATGGCCGATTTCGGCAAAACATTGTATTTAAAACCACCTGCAATGTAATAATTCTTTCCCAGATAACGGTCGCTATACAAAATAGTTGAGCTGAAATTATCCGGATAGTCCAGATACCATTTCCAGTAACGGCCCACATCAAACGACGACACCAGATTCACATGCCCATCCTTCAGTTCTGCCAGCATATTGCTGCAAATTCTGAAAAACTGAACATAGTTGAGCGTATCTGAACGTTGAAGTTTGGCTCTGTAAACATTTCCAATCGAATCCCAATTAATTTTTTTATAGGTGAAATAGCAATAATGGTCGTCCATTATCTTCCAGAGAGACTCAAAATTTGTCTTGTAATCGTTGATATTCGATGGTTCGTCTACCGACATCTTACAAGATGCAAAGCTAATGGCTATGATTAAAATCAATATTTGTCGCATGACCGGAATTTACTTGTTTATATCGTTATAAGAGGCTGGAGCTTTATGCTTGCCACGGTCAAACGTCGAAAAATTTATCACAGTTCCTATCGAAAAAACATTCTGCATCGACTCAAAGTGCAAAGAATTGGCGTGATGCTTTTCGTAATCATGGGTATATGATAATCTGAGAGTCATCCGCTTAAACATCAGATCGGCTGATAAACTGCTATTCCACGCAAACGAGTTGTTTAACGATGAAAAATGGATGGCATTGCCTAGCTTACCCAACGTAAACATCTCGTAATAAGACGACCCATATTCCGGCACAAACATCACTCCAGCCAAAGGAGATCTCGTTGAATAGCGAAATATAACCTGAAATTTTTTAATATTCATGGTATATTGTGCTATTGCAGAAGCATTTATTTGAGTTGAAATATCGGCTGAATATGGATTATTCCCGTTATTAAAGCTATATTTACTGGCAAAGAAAACATCCCAGATGCCTCCCACCAAAATTTTCAGATTCGTCACTGGACGAAAATGGTAATGAACCCCAATTCCGGGGCGCAAAGAAAGATAAAAAATTGAGTTCGTCTTTGCCTCATTATCCGTCATTCCACCCGAAACCATGAGGGTTCGCTGCAAGGAAACCTTATTGTTCGATTCAGAGATAAAACGCATTGATTCGTAATCGGCTCTGAATAGGGTTCCCGTATAAACCAAAGGCGATAAATATTCATCATGAACACTTACACCTCCAATTCCCAACGACCAGCCACCACTCGTAATCGTATTTTTTGGTTCTTGGGCAAAAATGGAAGTAAGCGACAACAATACAAAAAACAGTACAGCTTTTGCTCTGAATTTCACCATATCGTTGGATTTCAAATTAGAAAAACAAAAGTACATGATTTTTTTTATTTTCATTTCGGCTTCAAAAGTTTTGGCAGTAAATATCTCCAAATTATTATTTATTTGTAATACAGCTATTTAATTTCATAAAACTTCAAAAGAATAAAGCAAGAAGCCGCATTTTGTAAACAGGAGAAAGAGGTTTATAAGACATAAAGCACTCATTTATTGATTTATATATAGATAAACAAAAAAACACCGCGGAAAATAGTAAAGCAGGGCGACGGTATATTTTTTGTAATTTTGCAGGTTATAACTGAATATAAATCAAATGACTTTACAATACGACGTTATCGTGGTAGGCGCCGGACATGCCGGTTGCGAAGCTGCTTGTGCGGCAGCCAATCTTGGTTCAAAAACATTGCTGATAACAATGGACATGAACAAAATAGCACAAATGAGTTGTAATCCTGCTGTTGGTGGAATAGCGAAAGGACAAATTGTAAGAGAGATTGATGCATTGGGAGGCTTTACCGGTATCGTTGCTGACAAAACTGCGATTCAGTTCCGATTGCTTAACCGCTCCAAAGGACCAGCCATGTGGAGTCCCCGCACGCAAAACGACCGCCAGCAATTTATCATAGAGTGGAGAAATATCGTTGAAAACACAAAAAATCTTGATATCTGGCAGGATCAGGTTCTTGAGGTGATAACACAACAAGACCAGATTTGCGGAGTAAAAACGAGTTTGGGTGTTGAGATATTTGCAAAGAGTGTAGTGCTGACAAACGGTACTTTTCTCAACGGTCTGCTCCATTTCGGTGCAAAACAAATTCCCGGCGGACGCATTGCCGAACCGGCAGCAAAAGGATTAACCGAAAGTTTGGTGGAATTAGGTTTCACTGCCGGACGCATGAAGACCGGCACACCTGTCAGAATCGACGGTCGTTCGGTCGATTTTTCAAAAATGGGGCAACAAGACGGCGACGATGATTTTCACAAATTTTCTTACCTTTCATCGTCAAAAAGAGAACTTCCGCAATGTAGTTGCTGGATTACCTACACCAATGAGAAAACGCACGACATTCTTCGTGGCGGATTAGAATTTTCTCCTCTTTTCAACGGACAAATAAAAAGTATCGGACCTCGTTATTGTCCCAGTATTGAAACAAAAATTGTCACCTTTGCCGATAAAGAACGTCATCAGCTTTTTTTAGAACCGGAAGGTGCAAACACGCAGGAATATTATCTGAACGGTTTTTCGTCATCGCTTCCAATCGATGTTCAGATAAATGCACTTCACACCATTGAAGGTTTCGAAAATGTACGTATTTATCGGCCGGGTTATGCTATCGAGTACGATTTCTTTCCCCCTACCCAACTGAAACATTCGTTAGAAACGAAACTGATAAAAAACCTCTTTTTCGCCGGTCAAATCAATGGAACTACCGGATATGAAGAGGCTGCCGGACAAGGTTTGATTGCCGGCATTAATGCACATATTGCATGTCACGGCGGCGAACCGTTTGTATTAGGAAGAGACGAAGCTTACATTGGCGTTCTCATCGATGATTTGGTAACAAAAGGAGTGGATGAGCCCTACCGTATGTTCACTTCGCGTGCCGAATATCGCATTCTCCTTCGCCAGGACGATGCGGACATTCGCCTTACAGAAAAATCGTACCAACTTGGACTCGCGTCCAAAGAACGCTATGACGAACTCATCGAGAAAAAAGAGAACAGAGATAATCTTATCAACTTTATTCGCGAAACATCTGTAAAGCCTGATGAAATCAACAATTATCTTGAACAAATCGGATCGTCGCCGGTACGACAAACAGTAAAATTGCTTGATCTTGTTTTAAGACCTCAAATAACTATTTCAGAACTTTCTGAGGAGATTTCATCGCTAAAATCGAAGATTTCGGAAATAAAAAACCAACAACAAGAAGTTGTAGAAGCTGCTGAAATAACTCTGAAATACCAAGGCTATATTGAAAGAGAAAAAACAATTGCAGAAAAGCTTCAACGTCTCGAACATATTAAAATCAAAGACAAATTTGATTATTCTACAATTTTGTCGCTTTCAACGGAAGCAAGACAAAAGCTTGCAAAAATAAATCCCGAAACCATCGGTCAAGCTAGCCGTATTTCAGGAATTTCGCCGAGCGACATCAACATCCTCCTGGTTCTTCTGGGAAGATAGCCATTTGTTCCACGTGGAACGGAAATTTCACGCGGATATTTGCAAAAATCGGATCGCAAACCAAAAAATACAAATTGTTCCACGTGGAACGCAATACAAATTTCATGAGTTTAGAAAAAATAAAAGCAGGAATCAGAGATGTGCCAGACTTTCCTCACCCTGGCATTATGTTCAAAGATCTAACAACAGTGTTCAAAAACGGCAACGATTTACAAGAAATTGCCAGCATGTTGTATGATAAATATAAAGAAACCGGCCTCACAAAAATTGTAGGAATTGAATCCAGAGGCTTTATTACTGGTCCAATTCTTGCTGAAAAATTGGGTGTAGGATTTGTTCCTGTACGCAAAAAAGGAAAATTACCGGCAGATACAATTGAAGAAA
This sequence comes from Paludibacter jiangxiensis, assembly GCF_001618385.1. Lineage (NCBI taxonomy): Bacteria > Pseudomonadati > Bacteroidota > Bacteroidia > Bacteroidales > Paludibacteraceae > Paludibacter > Paludibacter jiangxiensis. The sequence goes on from NZ_BDCR01000001.1 coordinate 827,716, forward strand.
GTTACTCAAAAGAATACGGAGTTGACATAATTCAGATTCACAAAGATGCCCTAAATGCTGACGACGTTGTCCTCTTACACGACGATTTGCTTGCTACGGGAGGAACAATGAAAGCCGCGTACAATCTGGTGAAAAAATTCGGAGTGAAAACTGTCTATGTAAATTGCCTTGTTGAACTCGATTTTCTAAAAGGAAGAGATACGCTGGAAGAAGCAAATGAAGTATATTCACTTATACATTTCTAATTTCACCCCCTACCCTACGCATGGATGAACGTCTTAACATAAAAGAAAATCTCCAACTTATTCTTAGTACACTCCCGGAAAAACCGGGAGTGTATCAGTATTTCGATAAGGAAGGTAAAATTATTTACGTAGGGAAAGCCAAGAATCTAAAGAAAAGAGTCTCCTCTTACTTTACAAAAAAGCACGATAGTCCGAAAGTATCTGTCCTTGTTAAGCAAATTATCAACCTGAAGTATATTGTCGTTGACACAGAAGAAGACGCATTGCTTTTGGAAAACAACCTCATCAAAGAGCACCAGCCGAGGTATAATATATTGCTCAAGGATGACAAAACCTATCCCTGGCTTTGCATAACGAAGGAACCATTTCCAAGAGTTTTCAAAACACGCAAGATTTTCAAAAACGGAGCAAGATATTTTGGGCCATTTAGTTCTCTGGCTACCCTTCATGTTTTACTTTCATTCATTGGCGAAATTTATCCGTTACGTACATGCAAGCTTAATTTATCGGACGAAAACATTAAATCCGGCAAGTTCAAAGTTTGCCTGCAATACCATATTCACAAGTGCAAAGGACCCTGTGAAGGACTTCAATCTGAAGAAGAATACCTCCAAATGATTTCGGAAGTAGAAGAAATTGCTAATGGTAATGTGAATGCAATCTCAACCTATTTGCAAAATCAAATGAGCGCTCTTGCTGCCGAATTGAAATTTGAAGAAGCTCAAATAATAAAGGAAAAATACGACGCAATAGAACGCTATAAATCAAAATCTATCGTAATTACGGCCAACCTAGACGATTACGATGTGTTTGCCTACGACGAAGATGACAAATCGGCTTATATCAACATATTACGAATATCAAAAGGTTCTATCATTCAAGGTTATACCATTGAGTACACGAAACGGTTGGATGAGCCCAAGGAAGAAATTCTGGCGATGGCCATCGTTGAGTTAAGGACAAAGCTAAAGAGTAAGACAAAACAATTGCTCGTACCATTTCTTCCCGATCTGGAATTAGCCAACGTAACATTTTCAATTCCTTCGCGAGGAGATAAAAAGAAGTTGCTCGATCTTTCCATGCAAAATGTAAGGGAATATAAACTTGAAAAATTGAAGCAGGCAGAAAAGCTCAATCCGGACCACCGAATGATGCGAATTCTGAATACTTTGCAAAAAGATCTTAAAATGAGCAATTTACCGATGCACATCGAATGCTTCGATAATTCAAACATTCAGGGAACAAATCCGGTAGCTGCCTGTGTCGTTTTCAAAAAAGCCAAGCCTGCAAAAAAAGACTATCGCCATTTCAATATCAAAACGGTTGAAGGTCCTAACGATTTTGCGTCGATGGAAGAGGTGGTATACCGCCGTTATCGCAGGATGCTTGATGAAGGCACTCCCCTACCCCAACTAGTGGTGATCGATGGAGGCAAAGGTCAGCTTGGAATGGCGATGAGTGCTCTTCGTCAATTAGACATCCCGGCACGGATTACCGTAATTGGCATTGCAAAACGTTTGGAAGAAATCTATTTTCCGGAAGATCCTATTCCGCTTTATCTGGACAAAAATTCCGAAAGCCTGAAATTGATTCAGCAACTTCGAGATGAAGCTCACCGATTCGGAATCACTCATCACCGAAACAGGAGAAGCAAAGCTCAAGTGAGCTCGGAACTGGATTCGATAGCCGGAATTGGAGAAAAAAGCAAAAAAGAGCTGCTGACTCATTTTAAAAGCGTAAAACGACTTAGATTGGCATCAAATGATGAAATAGCCGAAATTGTAGGAAGCAAAAGAGCTTCAATTATTTATAAGCATTTTCATCCCGATTTAAGCCTCTGAGAATTGAATATTTAATTTGCGACGGGTATTTGCCCGGCAAATATTCAATTCTGACACTGTTGAAGCACCATTTTTAATTCAGCTTCGGATAATCGAATCGAAAATTCAAATCAATAAAAGATAATGAACGCCATTTGTTATTGTACTTCCATTTCGTAACTTTGCGCCGTTTATCAAACCAAACTTTACTACGTGCAAATAATAACTAACATACAAAATGCTCCGGAAGAACAACTGGCCATCACGGTTGGTTTTTTTGATGGTGTTCACCGCGGTCACCGTTTCTTAATTGAAAACCTGAAACAGGTAGCTTCCGAAAAAGGACTCAAAACTGCAGTACTGACTTTTCGCGAACATCCCCGTAAAGCGCTGCACAGCGATTTCGTTCCGGAACTTCTGACCACCTGTGAAGAAAAAATGGCTTTGCTGGCTCAAACCGGTCTTGACTATTGCATTCTTCTCGATTTTACTCCCGACATTCAGAATTTAACAGCTGAAGAATTTATCAAGAATCTTTTGCATGATACCTTGCATGTAAAAGTGCTTCTGACGGGTTACGATAACAGAATCGGTAAAGGCCGTGTCGATGGATTTGAGCAGTATGTGGTTTACGGTCACGAAGTTGGGTTGCTTGTTCAAAAAGCCGAAGAGTTTTCTTATAAAGGGAAACAAATAAGTTCTTCCGAAATAAGACGCCTGATTGACGAAGGGGATATTGCAATTGCCAATCAATTAATGGGTTCCACATACAAGATTGATGGTAAGGTAGTTGCCGGTCAACAGATTGGAAGAACCATCGGATTTCCTACAGCCAATATACACGTATCAAATACAGAAAAAAAGATACCCCAACTGGGCGTTTATGCCTGCTGGGTTCAAATTGATGATGACCGCTACAAAGGTATGCTAAACATTGGCCTTCGTCCTACCCTAATCCCTGAAAATCAGAGAGCTACTATTGAAGTAAATATTATAGATTTCGATCAGGATATTTATGGAGAACATATCACTCTTGAGATAATCAAAAAAGTGAGAGACGAAAAAAGATTTCCTGATCTTGAAACATTACGAAAACAGATAGAAGAAGATAAGCTGCAAATAGTCAATATTTTAGATAAATTTATTCCTTATCAATAAATCCAATTTACTGATTTTCAGATATAAACAAAGCAACCGATGAAAAAATTATTTCTAACATTAATTTCTCTTATTATGCTTACATCCGGCGTATTAAAAGGAGAAAACAATCCTTTCTTCACTCCTTACAAAACAGCATTCGGTGTTCCACCGTTCGATAAAATCAAAACTGAACACTACCTTCCTGCCTTCATAGAAGGTATTAAACAGCATCAAAAAGAAATAGATGCCATTGCCAACAATCCTGCACCGGTAACGTTTGCCAACACAATGGCTGCAATGGAATATTCAGGCAAACTCCTGACAAAAGTTTCCATGGTATTTTTCAACCTTGAAGAATCAATGCACAGCGCTGAAATGCAGGCAATTGCTGAGAAAGTAACACCCATGCTTACAGAGCATTCTGACAATATTCTGCTGAATGGAAAACTATTCAAACGCGTTGAAACTTTATACAAAAATCGTTCGCAAATTCGATTGACAGCCGAACAACGTCGTGTAATTGAAGAGCAATATAAAAAATTCATCCACAACGGGGCTGCACTGAATGACCAACAAAAGAAAGAGCTAAGGGAAATCAACAAAAACCTGGCTATGTTGCAATTAAAGTTCGGAAATAACCTTCTGGCTGAAACAAACAGTTTCAAAATGGTTCTTGATAAAGAAGAAGATCTTGCCGGCTTACCTGAAAGCGTAAAAGCAGCTGCCGCAGAAGATGCCAAAGCAGCTAATCTGCCCGGAAAATGGATTTTCACTGCTCAAAAAACAAGCTGGATTCCATTTCTGACTTACAGTACCCGTCGCGATCTTCGTGAAAAACTGTATAAAGGTTACTGGATGAGAGGTGATTACGGAAATGCCACAGATAATAAGCAGGTTATTCTGGACATCATGAAAAACCGCATCGCTCTGGCGAATTTGCTTGGATTCAAAACTTCGGCTGATTACATATTGGACAATACAATGGCTAAAACTCCTGCAAGAGTTGATGCGCTTCTTCAGTCAATCTGGACTCCGGCTGTTGCCAAAGCAAAAGACGAAGTGAAAGAAATGCAGTCGATTATCGATAGCGAAAACGGAGGCTTCAAACTGGCAATGTGGGATTGGTGGTATTATGCAGAAAAAGTACGCAAAGCTAAATATGACCTTAACGAAGATGAACTGAAACCGTATTTCAAACTTGAGAACGTTCGCAAAGGCGTGTTTGAAGTTGCTCACCGTTTATATGGCATCAATTTCGAAAAACTCAAAAATGTTCCTGTTTATCACCCTGATGTTGAAGCTTTTAAAGTTTCAGATGCAGATGGAAAACTGATCGGTATTCTTTACACTGACTACTTTCCCCGCGCAAGTAAAACTGTAGGTGCCTGGATGAACAATATCCGCGATCAATACATCGAAAAAGGGATAATGGTGCGCCCTGTTATCGTAAATGTTGGTAACCTTGCCAAACCTACAGCAACTTCACCATCGCTCTTAAGCATGGATGATGTAGGAACTCTCTTCCACGAATTCGGACATGCTTTACACGGTCTTTTATCGCAATGTACATATCCCAGTGTCAGCGGAACCAGTGTGCCCCGCGATTTTGTAGAATGTCCTTCTCAATTCATGGAAAACTTTGCTTTCCAGCCGGAAGTGATGAAAATGTATGCATTTCATTATAAAACAGGCGAGTTGATGCCTGAATCTTTAATGAAAAAGATACAGAATTCCACCTATTTCAATCAGGGTTTTGAAATGACAGAACTGGTGGCAGCTTCTATTCTCGATATGAAATGGCACGAACTTACCAGCGTAGACGGCATTGATGTTGACAAGTTTGAAAAAGAACAAATGGACAAAATCGGATTAATTCCGGAAATTTTGCCCCGCTACCGTTCAACATACTTCAAACATATCTTTAATGACGGATATTCAGCCGGTTATTACAGCTATCAATGGGCATCGGTATTCGAAAAAGATGCATTCGAGTTATTCAAGGAAAAAGGTATTTTTGATCCTGCCACCGCAACATCGTTCCGCAAAAACATACTGGAACGCGGTAACAGCGATGATCCAATGAAATTTTACGTAAAATTCCGTGGCCACGAGCCGACTTCCGATGCACTTTTGAAAAGCAAAGGATTGAAATAAGAAACAGATAGGGCAAAGTTACGGCTTTGCCCTACATTTTAACTATCTGATTATGAGCGTTCGTTTTAAAGAATTGATACACCCGAACATTGTAAATTTTACACTTTCCTTTGTTGTAGCCGGATTGCTATGGATTAAAGAATTTATTCTACCAGCCCAAAGCACTCCCCTACTCCATCTTTTCAATATTTCGCTGTTGCCTCAATATTCTGTCTGGTTTGGACTTCTATTGAGCCTGGGTGTAGCATATCTTTTATTCCGTCTGTTGGAAACATATACTTTCTTACAGCAACGCACATTTCTTCCATTCTTGTTTTTTATCCTACTATCAGGGTCTTACCCTCTTTTTCATTATCTCACAAATGCCCTCATTGCCGCATTATTGCTGCTAATGTGTTTATGGCAGATATTCTCCGCCTTCCATAAAAATATTCCAATCAGGGAAGCTTTTAATGCCGGTATGTTCCTGTCGCTGGGTTATTTTTATTGCTTCGATTTTTTATTCCTTATACCTATCATATTCATCACATTACACATTGTAAATAACATGAATATCCGGGTATTTCTTTCCACAATGCTCGGATTACTGGCACCTGCGGCATTGGTTTTCGGAATCAGTTTCTTCATTGGAAAAATGAATAGTCAGACAGACTATTTCATGAGCAATATCATCTTCCATTTTGAATACTGGACCTCAAATATTGCATTGATCGTACTTTTGGGAATATTCACTATCATTTCGTGTATTGCCATCACCGGATGTTTACAAAACCGTTTCAGTTCGAGCATTGCCGAACGAAAAAATCTACAAGTATTGGTTTGGTTCTACTTTGGGATACTTACCATACTTTGGGTGAAAATGGGACATATCAGTGATTTATTGCTCCCGTTTTTAATGATTTGTAGTCTCATTTTTTCTATCTTCTTCTCCACCCGCGTTTCAAAACAAAATACTATCATATTTGCCATTTTGATTGTATTCCAGATAGTAACGCTAATACTTGGCCTTAGTGGAACACTTCGCTGAATGGGGCTATATAGGCCTATTTCTGGCAGCCTTTCTGGCAGCCACAGTCCTTCCGCTCGGATCGGAAGTGGTTTTTGCCACGCTAATCTATGCAGGATTGGATATGTGGACGTGCGTTGCCGTGGCTACAGTTGGCAATACACTTGGAGGCATCACTTCTTACTGGATTGGACGAATGGGAAAGATTGAATGGATAGAAAAGTACCTGAAAATCAAGAAAGAAAAGATAGAAAAATTTGAGAAACGAATGTACAACCGGGGTGACTGGTTGGCTTTTTTTTCCTTCGTTCCGGGAGTTGGCGACATAATCGTAGTTGCTTGCGGATATTTCCGGTGCAACTTTCTGGGCACGGCAATTGCCATGACTATCGGTAAATTTTCGCGCTACGTGCTGTGGATGTATGCTCAGGGAATGCTGATGAAATAATTACTCAGCATCCCCGAAATAAGTCGATTTTACGTTATCCAGTATAGCAAAAAGATCTGTCAGATTGTCGGTACGCAACATGGCAATACGGGTGTCTCTGAAGTGCGGAATGCCTTTGAAAAGAGGCGTATTTGCCAAATGACGACGGGTGTGAACAATTCCTCTTCGCTCATCCAGCCATTCTATACTGCTCAATATTTGCTTCTTAACTATATCAAATTGTTCGGATACAGGCATTGACGGAAGCAGTTCGCCGGTTTGCAAATAGTGTTTTATTTCTTTGAATATCCAGGGTTTTCCGATTGATCCACGACCGATCATCACAGCATCCACGCCATATCTGTCGAAACACTCCTTTGCTCTTTGAGGTGAAACAACGTCTCCGTTACCGATAATGGGAATCTTCATCCGGGGATTGTTTTTCACTTCGCCAATCAACGTCCAGTCGGCATCACCGGTGTACATCTGAGCACGCGTACGACCGTGAATAGCCAATGCCTGAATACCACAATCCTGCAATTGCTCGGCCAAATCGACAATTATTTTTGAATTATCGTCCCAGCCCAAACGGGTTTTTGCCGTTACAGGCACGTTCACCGACTTCACAACCTCCTTTGTAATAGCAATTAACTTCGGAATATCGCGCAAAAGACCGGATCCGGCACCTTTGCCGGCCACTTTTTTTACCGGACAACCGAAATTCAGGTCAATGATTTCCGGATTGGCAGTTTCGGCAATTTTAGCTGCTTCGGCCATTGCTTCGGGCTCACGCCCATAGAGCTGAATGGCAACCGGACGTTCGCCTTCAAAAATAGTCAGTTTCTGTTCCGTACGCTTCACATTCCGGATCAACGCGTCGGCCGAAATAAATTCAGTATACACTAAATCAGCATCAAACTGCTTACAAAGCAGGCGGAAGGCCGGATCGGTTACGTCCTCCATCGGAGCCAAAAACAAAGGATATTCGGGAAATATAATGTTGCCTATCTGCATATTACAATCAATTTCAGTTCAAATAAAAAGAGATACAAAGATACGGCTAATTTCTCTTTCGGTAAAAATCATAAAAAACAGAATATATAACATTTAGATTTAATGAGAAATCCGATTTGCAATCACTTGCCAATTTGTCGTATTTTTGCAGGCAATAAATATTCAGAAACGAATTGTATCTGAAAAAAACAATTGATTATGAGTAATCTGTCCATCCACGATTTCATCCGTCAAATACCGAAAGCAGAACTCCACCTTCACATCGAAGGAACGTTCGAACCGGAACTGATGTTTGCAATAGCCCAACGAAATAAAGTTGCAATCCCCTATTCATCGGTAGAAGAAGTGCGCAAGGCCTATCAATTCGGTAATTTGCAGGACTTTCTGGACATCTATTATGCCGGAGCCGCCGTTTTGCAAAAAGAACAGGATTTTTATGACCTGACAATGGCGTATCTTCTAAAAGCAAAAGAGGAAAATATCGTTCATACAGAAATCTTTTTCGACCCCCAAACACACACAGAGCGAGGAATTGCTTTCAATACAGTAATCACAGGCATTCACAAAGCGCTTTTAGACGGCGAAAACAAACTTGGAATCACCTCAAAGCTTATCTTATGCTTTCTGCGTCATTTAAGCGAAGAATCGGCCTTAAAAACGCTTGAACAGGCATTGCCATACAAAGAATGGATTACAGCAGTCGGTTTGGACTCGTCAGAAGTGGGAAATCCGCCTTCAAAATTCCAAAAAGTGTTCGAAAAAGCCGCTGAAAAGGGTTTTCTTGGCGTTGCTCATGCCGGTGAAGAAGGAAATGCCGAATATGTGAAAGAAGCCTTGAATGCCTTGAAAATTGACCGTATCGACCACGGAAACCGCTCACTTGAGGATCCTAATCTGGTCAAAGAGATTGTCGACAGAAAGTTGGCGCTAACGGTTTGTCCGCTCTCCAACCTTAAATTACAGGTAGTAAAATCGCCTGATTTACACCCTCTTAAAAAGATGTTGGAGCTCGGTATGATGGCGACAGTCAACTCAGACGATCCTGCCTACTTTGGCGGTTATCTCAACGCAAATTTTATTGTAATGACCGACGCTCTTGGGCTTTCCAAAGAAGAAATTACCCTGTTAGCCAAAAATTCGTTTGCAGCCAGCTTCCTGCCCGAAGACGAAAAAGAGGAAAAAATAGCTGAAGTAGAAAATTTTTACAACAAAAACAATTGAATATCAACAATATGAAGAAAATACTAATCGTTAGAAACGAAAGCAGCGAAGGTGGCGGGTTACTTTACGAGGTACTCCGCGAAATGAACATTTCTGCCGATGAAATCGATCTTGCCGGAGGAATGCCCTTCCCTTCCCCACTCGATTACGGTGCTTTGATCGTGCTTGGCGGTCCGGACAGCGCCAACGACACCACAGAAAAGATGACCGCCGAAATAGCCCGCATTCAGGAGGCACTGAAAGCCGGAATTCCGTATTTGGGAATCTGTCTCGGATTGCAAACTTTGGTGAAATCGGCCGGTGGAAAGGTGGTAAAAAGCCCCGTAAAAGAGACTGGTTTTCGCGGACCTGATGGACAACTGTTCCGCATAGAACTGACCCAAGCAGGTAAAAACGATCCACTTTTTGAAAACCTTGGAGACAATTTCCCTGTTTTTCAACTGCACGGAGAAACGGTGGAACCTACTGATTCAATGACTGTTTTGGGAATCGGAAAACTTTGCCGTAATCAAATTGTGAAAGTTGCTGATAAAGCCTATGGTATTCAGTGCCATTTTGAACTGACCCGCGAAATGTTTGTGCAGTGGATGGATGAAGTAGATGACCTGAAAGCCATCGATCAGGAGAAATGTGTGGAAGATTTTTGCTCCTTCTTCGAAGAATACATGTTTACCGGCAAACAACTGTTCCGCAATTTTTTGAAAATATCCGGTTTAGCATAAAAAAAGCACACGGAAAACACTGAATATACAGATAGACCTTCAACTATTTCATAATCTACAAATCACAAAATAGTGACCTTTTGTCTTCTGTTATCTCTGTGTTTTCCGTGTGCTAAATAACTTATCGGAATTCAGGCTTACCAGCTACCGCTGGCACCGCCGCCACCGAAATCGCCGCCGCCAAAGCCACCAAAACCTCCAAAATCGGAGCCTCCGCTGCCTCCAAAATCACCGCCGCCACCGCCAAATCCGGGGAAAAAGATGAAAGGTGCGCCACCACCGGAGCCATTTGAACCGTAGCTGGAATAACGGTTTCTACGAACAAACCCGATTATAAACAGAATAAAGAGTGGAATCAGAAAGAATATCCATGAGTAGTTTTTATCCTTTTTCTTTATCTGATCGGCTTTGAACTGTCCGGAACAGATCCCGATAACAACGTCAACTCCTTTATTTACACCACCATAAACATTATTATTGCGGAATTCAGGAATCATCACATCGTTGATAATTTTACTCGAAATGGCGTCGGTGATGTGCTCTTCCAAACCATATCCGACGGAAATACGCACATGTCCACGCTCACCATTCGCCTGTTTGGGAACAATCAGAATCATCAAACCGTTGTTGATACCCTTTTGCCCCACTTTCCAGTCCATCGCCAAACGATCCGTAAAATCGGTAATGTCATATCCTTTTATATCACTGATGGTTACAACAGCAATTTGTGTGGAAGTTGAATCATTGTAGGCTACTAATTTTCTTTCAAGAGCATTGGCTTGTTCCGGAGAAAAAAGGTTTGCCAAATCGTTTACCAAACGTGGCGGATCGGGACGTTTCGGAAAATCCTGAGCAAATGACATTTGCCCCAACAGCAAAAGCAATAAAACTGCTATATATTTTATAGTTCTCATATTCAATGTTTTCCAAATGAAATTTCGTCCGGCAATTCGTTCACATCATCACTTTGGTAAGGAAAATACTCTTTCAATTTTTGACCGGTTGCAAGAATTCCTGATGTCAACCCCTCTTTGTAATGATTTTCTGCAAACATATCCAACATACTGGATTTCAGTTCATCCCAAAAATGTTGCTTTACATGTTCGTGTATCCCGCTATCGCCCACAATTGCCAGTTTTTTGCTTTTAACAGCCAGATAAAACAACACTCCATTGTGCTGTGCCGTGTTAGCCATTCCAAGCTTCTTAAAAACTTTTGTGGCACGCTTCAACGCATTGCCAAAGCAATAATTTTCGAGATGAACACGTATTTCGCCGGATGTATTTTTTTCAGCTTCGGCAATCGCTTCCATGATTTCTCCCTGCTCGTGAAGAGAAAAAAATTCAGTAACATCCATATTTAATTGATTTATAGGTAAAAAAATGACACACAAGCACAATAAACATGTACTTATGTGTCAAAAATATCTTAGAACTTAACCTGAGGTGCTTTTTCTGCGCCTTCAGAAGCTTTGAAATAACCCTTTTGTTCAAAGCTACCCATACCTGCAATTATGTTAGCAGGAAACTTACGAATAGAAGCATTAAACGCTTGAGCTGCTTCATTATATTTTCGACGTTCAACCGCAATACGGTTTTCCGTTCCTTCCAGTTGCGATTGCAAAGCCAGGAAGTTTTCATTAGCTTTCAGGTTAGGATATTGTTCCACACTTACCATCAAACGCGACAAAGCGCCTGAAAGACCGTCCTGAGCCTTCTGAAAAGCAGCTATATTGCTTTCATTCAGCTTTGTAGGATCAATAGTTACTGAAGTTGCTTTCGCACGTGCTTCAATTACTTCGGTCAAGGTTTTTTCTTCATGTGTGGCATAACCTTTCACGGTTGCTACCAGGTTCGGAATCAGGTCGGCACGACGCTGATACACGTTTTCCACATTAGACCACTGAGCTTTAACACCTTCTTCCTGAGATACAAAGCCATTGTATTTTCCCACTCCCCAAAAAATAAATATGGCAATTACAGCTACAACTGCCACCAAAATAATCAATCCTTTTTTCATACGTTAATAATTTATTTTTCTGAATTAATTTTGACTTTCTATTTGTTACAAAGATACATCAAAACAATTCTAATACAACAAATTGTATACCAGTAAAAAAAAGCTGACATACCGCATTTTTTGAGTATTTTTGCATCGTCGTTTCTTTGAAGCAAAAAAGAAAACAAATTATTAATATTCAATACATTACAATATTTTTAGAATTAAAGAATGAACATTGCCGCATTAGTTTCAGGAGGAGTGGACAGTTCCGTGATGGTACATCTGCTCAAAGAATCGGGTTATGATCCTACTATTTTTTACATTCGCATCGGAATGGAAGAAGAAGATGGATTCATCGATTGCCCGTCAGAAGAAGACATTGAAATTACTACATACATAGCCAAAAAATACGGCTGCAAATACGAAGAAGTTTCTCTTCACGAGGAATACTGGGAAAACGTTGTAAGTTACACTATTGAAGCCGTTAAACGTGGCTTGACACCCAACCCGGACATGATGTGCAACAAGCTGATTAAGTTTGGTTGCTTTGAACAAAACTGGGGTAAAGAGTTCGACAAAACAGCCACCGGACACTATGCCCGCACCGCAGAAGTTGATGGAAAAACTTATCTTGCCACTGCTGCCGATCATGTGAAAGATCAGACCTATTTTTTAGGACAAATTGATTACCTGCAAGTTAGCAAACTGATGTTTCCTATCGGACACCTGCAAAAAAGCGAAGTACGTCAAATTGCCGCAGATGCCAAACTTCCAAGTGCCGAACGTAAAGATAGCCAAGGTATCTGCTTTTTGGGTAAAATCAATTACAACGATTTCATTCGTCGTTACCTTGGCGAAAAAGAGGGAAAAATTGTTGAACTGGAAACCGGAAAAATTCTGGGCACGCACAAAGGATATTGGTTTCACACCATCGGCCAGCGCAGAGGCTTGCGATTGGGTGGGGGACCTTGGTTTGTGGTAAAAAAGAATGTAGAAGAAAATATAGTTTACGTTTCAAATGGTTATGATCCTGAAACACAATATGGTAAAGTAATCAATTTGCAGGGATTCCAGTTTATCACCGAAGATTGGTGGGGTAATTTTGAAGGAGAAAAAGATATTAATTTCAAAATTCGTCACACTCCCGAATTTACCAAAGGGAAACTGGTTAAAATAAACGATATCTACCGCATTTACTCTGATGACAAAATTCAGGGCATTGCTTCGGGACAATTTGGCGTTATTTACGACAACGACGCTCAACTTTGTTTGGGAAGCGGTATGATCATCTGATTTTCAACATAATAATAATTATTCAGTGAACAACAATAATTTAAATATATCTGATTTTGAAGTAATGGCACCGGCCGGTTCATGGGAATCGCTCACGGCAGCCATTCAGGGAGGAGCCGATGCCGTCTATTTTGGTATCGAAAAGCTGAACATGCGTTCGCGCTCATCCAACAATTTTACCACCGAAGATCTCAAAGAGATTGTAGCTACCTGCCAAAAGAACAACGTAAAAAGTTACCTGACTCTCAATACAATACTGTATGATGAAGATCTTCAACTAATGCGCGAAATAGTGGACACTGCCAAAGAAGCAGGTGTTTCGGCCATTATTGCATCCGACGTGGCAGCCATGACTTATGCCAATCGGGTAGGGGTGGAAGTGCATCTTTCCACACAGTTGAATATTTCCAATGCAGAATCTTTGCGTTTTTATGCTCAGTTTGCCGATGTGGTGGTACTTGCCCGCGAACTCAATATGGATCAGGTGAAAGCTATCCACGAAAAAATCGTTGAAGAAAATATTTGCGGCACAAAAGGAGAACTGGTACGCATCGAAATGTTCTGTCACGGAGCGCTTTGCATGGCTGTTTCGGGCAAATGTTACCTGAGCCTCCACGAAATGAATGCGTCGGCCAACCGGGGTGCGTGCATGCAGGTTTGTCGTCGTGGATATACGGTAAAAGACAAAGAATCGAACATTGAACTGGACATTGAAAACCAGTACATTATGTCGCCAAAAGATTTGAAAACCATTCATTTCCTGAACAAAATGATCGATTCGGGTGTGCGTGTTTTCAAAATAGAAGGACGTGCCCGCAGCGCCGAATATGTGCGAACGGTTGTGGAATGTTACAAACAGGCTATTCAGGCTTATCTGGACAATAGTTTCACCGATGAAAAAGTTGCTGCCTGGGACGAACGGTTGAAAAAAGTCTTTAACCGTGGTTTCTGGGACGGATACTATCTGGGACAACGTTTGGGCGAATGGAGTAAAAACTATGGTTCGGAAGCCACCAAAAAAAAGATTTACGTAGGCAAGGTGACCAACTATTTTGCCAACATCGGTGTTGCCGAATGCCTGATAGAGACACAATCGGTAAAAATAGGAGATGAAATCATCATAACCGGTCCCACAACGGGTTGCTACGAAGATACATTGTCCGAAATCCGTGTTGATCTAAAACCGGTAGATGAAGCCAAAAAGGGAGATTATTTCTCTATTGCCGTTAAAGATAAAGTAAGACGTAACGACAAACTTTTCAAATGGGAGGATAATAAAATCACTAAATAATTAAATATCAAATAGTCATGAGGAAATATAGTTATCTTTTTCTTTTTTTAATTCTATTTCTTTCAGCGTGTGGAAGTTCTCAGCTGTTAATTGATAAACCGACTGAAAATTATATTCCTCCTACCATTGAAAACAAAACATCAACCATCGGTATTTCTCTCGATATTGATGTTCAGGATCTCGAAAAAAGCATTAATGGCTATTTGAAAAATATTATTTATGAAGATAACAACCTGTCTGATGACAACTTACGTCTGAAAGTATGGAAACAGCAGGATATTCATTTTAACATTACCGGAAACAAAATAAACTGCACTATTCCTCTCAAAATTTGGGTTGAAACCGGATTCAAAAAAACAATTCTCGGTGCTACAATCCAGCAATATTATCAGGCAACCGGCGGAATTACCATCAATTTAAGTTCTACTTACCAGCTTCAAAACGATTGGAAAATAACTACTTCCACAAAGATTAATAATTTTAACTGGACTGAAAGACCTACTGTAAAAGTTGCAGGCATAGAAATGCCGGTTACAATGATTGCTAACCTCACTCTGAAGGCTTTACAACAAAAAATCAATAAGTCTATTGATGCCGCCATTACTAAAAATATGGATGTCCGTCAGATTATGACTAAAACCTGGTCGGTTGCTCAAAAGCCTATTCAGGTAAATAAAAACTACGATGTTTGGTTGAAGGTTACACCCAAAAGCATCCTTTCTACTCCAATGGTGGCCAACGGATCTCATGTAAATTTCAATCTTGGAATGAATGCTCAGATTGAGACCTCGGTAGGAAGCCAGATTAAAAATAATGGCGTTAATAATTTACCTGATTATCAATATGTTTCAGCTATAAAGCCAGAATTTAATCTTTTACTTAACGTCAATCTTGATTACAAAGAATTAACCGACATTGCATCCAAACAAATTGTTGGCAGAACTTTTAATCAGGGAAGCAAACACATAACCATTGATAAGGTTAAATTTTATGGTCACAATGATTTATTGGTTGTTGAAACGCATGTAGTGGGTAGTGCCAACGGAACGGTTTATTGTGTGGGAAAACTGGCTTTCGACAATGTCAATCAAACATTGAGTGTTACCAATTTCGATTTTGATATGAAAACGAAAAATGTTTTGGTAAAAAGTGCCAATTGGCTGATGCACAATAGATTTTTGAAAATGATAGAACCTTATCTGACTATTTCAATGAAAGATCAGATAAACGATATTGTGAAAACAAGCAACGAAATGCTGATAAATTACGAATTGATTAAAGGAATAAATCTTAGCGGAAAACTTGTAAAAAACAATTTCGACGCAATAACCATCACGCCGAATGCTATCGTTGTAAGCGGCCAACTCTCCGGAAACCTCAAATTAAAAATCAACGAACTTCAGTTTTAATGCAACCACTCCATAGAACGCTTTGTAACGCGTTCTATAGGTTTATGGAGCCATTGGTTTGCCTTATAGGTTAACCATGCACTACCGGCTCCTAAAATAGCTCCTGCAGCCACATCCGAAGGATAATGCACTCCGAGATTCATTCGGGAATAACCTACCGAAGTTGCCCATAACATGGACGGAGCAATTACATACCATTTAGGATAACTGATACTCAAAGAAGTAGCAATGGAAAATGCCATTGAAGTGTGTCCTGATGGAAAAGAAGGACTTCCTTCGGTCCCACTTGGAATAATATAACCCGGATACGTTTTATAAGGTCGAGAACGATTTATGCTGTATTTCAATGCCATTGTAAAAGCACTTGAAACAACCAACGATGAAGCTATATACCAGCCATTTTTTACCTCTTCTTCATTCTTAGACAAATAGCCACTTGTCAGAATAAATATGGGAACACCTACTGCAATATAAGCATCTGAATTGGATAAAAATTTACTGGAATTATTCAAAAAAGTACCTGACCCAGTGTTAATTGAATGCAGCCATTTGGTCTCAATAGTCTGAGCTTCTAATTGATTAACTAAAACAAAAACAGAAATAAAAGTAATAATTATAGTTTTCATACTATTGAAAAATTAGAATATTAGCTCAATTCCAACATTTTTCTGATTGGTTTTTCAGCTTTCACACGTACCGATTCTTCAATAGTAATTTCAGGAAATTCATACTTGAGGCAATTGTAAATTTTTTCCATTGTATTGAGCTTCATAAAATTACAATCGTTACAACCACAAGTACTATCGATAGGAGGAGCAGGAATAAACGTTTTATCAGGACTGTATTTTCTCATTTCGTGGATAATTCCACTTTCTGTAGCCACAATAAATTCTTTAGCATCCGATGTTTTCGTGAAATTCAATAAAGCAAGAGTTGATCCTATTTCATCGGCCACTTTCAAAACAACACTCTGACATTCAGGATGTGCTAAAATCAAAGCATTCGGATGTTCTTTTTTCAACAAAAGAATTTTTTCCAACGAAAATTGTTCATGAACATGACAAGCTCCATCCCATAAGAGCATTGAACGACCTGTCACGCTGTTGATATAATTTCCAAGATTACGATCCGGACCAAAGATTAATTTTGCATCTTTGGGAAAGCTATCTACTATTTTACGGGCGTTACTCGATGTCACAACCACATCCGTCAAAGTTTTGACGGCAGCAGTGGTATTTACATACGAAATAACCGTATGATCGGGATGAGCCTTTACAAACTCTTCAAATTTATCGGCAGGACAACTTTCAGCCAGAGAACAGCCGGCATTCAAATCAGGCACTAAAACCTTTTTTTCAGAACTCAATATTTTAACCGTTTCACCCATGAAATGAACACCACACATCACAATAATATCAGCTTCAACCTTGGTTGCCCATTGAGCCAAAGCAAGGCTATCACCAATAACATCTGCAATATCTTGTATATCACCAGTTTGGTAGTAGTGAGCCATAATGACAGCATTCTTTTCTTTTTTAAGACGGGCTATTTCGGCTACAAGATCTGTATTTTCGGGAATAGCTTCATTGGCAAATCCACTTTTCAACCAACATTCTTTTATATTCATATTTTTTTTCAATTTAAAAACTTAGAAAGATGATGATTATTGATTGTTGATAATGCTCAAAACTTTTTTTGCAAAGTCTTTGATTTTTCCTTTTCAAATATAATATTGGAGAAATGAACAATTTATTAGTTTTGTAAAAGCTTAATTGTAAGCAGCATTTAAAGGATTATCAACAACCTGTTCATAAGTTGCAAAGTTAGTAAGTTTTTTATCCCTCTGCATATGTTTTGTGTGTAAAAAGTGGTTGATGATGATTGTATAAAAATGGAAAAATGAATTTGATATTATAGCGAAATTGAATAACAGAATAAATTTATGTGAAAATGCAAGGGCAAAATTCAATTAGTTTTGAAAAAGAAATCACAAGTTATCCACAATTTTACTAACAACCTGTTCTAAAACTATTGTGAATAACTTCATTTTGATACTTATGTAGTGACATAATTTGCTAACTTTCAATATTAACACTATATTTGCATCAAATTTAAATACTGTTATATGGCACACACATTAGACAAACTGGATCGTAAAATTTTGCATTATATATCTCAAAACGCAAGGACACCTTTCTTAGAAATAGCCAGAGAATGCAATGTGTCCGGTGCTGCCATTCACCAAAGGGTACAAAAACTTGTTAACCAGGGTGTAATACGTAATTCGGAATTTGTTATAGATCAATACAAAGTTGGTTATCAAACATGCGCTTACATAGGCATTGTGTTGAAAAACAATATTGAGTTCCAGGCGGTAGTTGATCATATTAAAGAGATTCCTGAAATTGTAGAGTGTCATTACACTACCGGGAAATATGCGATGTTTATAAAGATGTATGCCAAAGACAATCGTCATTTATTACGATTGATTCTCGATAAAATATCTACCATTCCGGGCGTTGCAAACACAGAAACTTTTCAACTTTCGCTTGAAGAAATTTTCCGTCGCCAACTATCTACATTTGGTGTAGACGAAGAAAAATAAAACAGGTTAAACTTTAAGTTGATAAAAGGGTGATAAGTTTTGAGGAGTTTAGCAGTCAGATTCCTGTATTCAGAACGCTGATAGGAAGACCATTAGGTAAAATGGTTTATAATATTTTGGGACTTGGAAAAGTCCACAGAGTATATGAAGCAGCAAAAAATAACTCTTCTGACGGAAATGGGTTTATTGACGAAGTTTACAGACTATTTGGCGTGGAAACGGTTGTTGAAAACCCGGAAGCTCTGAAATATTTTACCGAAAACGAGAAGTTTGTAACAGTTTCCAATCATCCTTACGGAACATATGACGGGATGTCGTTGGTGCGTGTTATCAGCAGTGTTCGTCCTGACATAAAAGGAATTACAAATTTTCTTCTGAGTAAGGTAGAACCTATATCTCATCATTTTATTCCTGTCAATCCCTTCGAAAAATCGACCAGCAATCGCTCCAGTCTGCCTGGTTTGCGCGTTGCTATGAATCATTTGAACGAAGGCCATCCTCTTTTTTTCTTTCCTTCGGGACAGGTTTCTAAAATTGTAAAATGGTTTCGGATTGGTGACCGCGAATGGCAGTTGCCTACCGTAAAGCTTATTCAGAAGTCGGGTGTGCCTGTTATTCCTGTCTATTTTGAGGGACATAACAGTTGGCGTTTTTTACTGATAGGATTGATTCATCCCATATTGAGAACGGCTTTTATTCCTGCGGAATTGAATAATAAGAAAGGAAAGAAGATTCGCCTCCGCATTGGCGAACCGATTACTGTGGAAGAGCAAAAACAGTATAAGAAACCTGAAGATTTCGGAAAATTCTTATACCGAAAAACGTATGAATTGAAACAACAATAACTAAAAAAAGCGGCATCTTTGCCGCTTTTTCAGTTATATATGATTAGCAAATAGTTCTACCTGAATTTTATTCCACTTCAATTTTCCGGCTCCCATCAGCCTGCTCTTCGATGGTTACTTTTACGCAATTTTCAGGCAAAAGTGACTCTATTTTTTCGGGCCATTCGATGAAACAAATGCTTCCGCTGTAGAAATAGTCTTCATAACCGAAGTCGAAAGCCTCTTCTGGCTTGTTTATACGGTAAAAATCGAAGTGAAATATAGGAGCCTTACCTTCCACCTCATATTCGTTGATAATGGCAAATGTGGGGCTGTTTACGACGTCTTTCACGCCCAGCTCTTCGCATACAGCTTTGACGAATGTAGTTTTACCGGCTCCCATCGAACCGTAGAAGGCAAAGACCGTACGTTCGCCCATGTTATTGATAAATTCACGGGCAGTTTCGCGGATCGTATCGAGTGATTTTATTTGAAAAGTCATAGAAAAGTTTCTTTTAAGCCTTTTTGCGGGCAATAGCATCTTCGATAATTTCTGAAATTACTTCACCGATAACCAAGCCGGCATGAGGAATCTGTTGTGGAATGAAGCTGGTCGGCGTCATACCCGGAGTGGTGTTTACTTCCAGCAAATTAATTCTATCGCCCTTGGTGATAATGTAATCGATACGTACAATACCATTACAACCCAATGTGTTATAAATAAATGACGTAGTTTTCTGTACTTTAGAGGTAAGTTTAGCAGAAAGACGTGCAGGTGTAATTTCCTGCGATTCGCCTTTGTATTTAGCGGCAAAATCGAAAAATTCGTTGGCCGGAACCACTTCGGTGATAGGAAGAACCACCTGACGTTTCGAGGTAGAAAAAATTCCGTTGGTGATTTCCGTTCCTTGCATAAAGCTTTCGATGATAACCTCCTGCGCTTCCGCAAAAGCTTTTGCAATGGCCGGTTCTACCTCTTCGGCAGCTTTTACTTTGGTAACGCCGAAGCTGGAGCCACCAAGATTAGGTTTCACGAAACAGGGTAACCCCACTTTTTCAACTACCTGATCAGCTGTAATTACATCATCTTTTCTCAGACGGATAGATGGTGCCACATTTACTCCGAAACTTTTCAGGTAGGTATTACAAACGTATTTGTTGTAGGTAATGGCAGAAGCCAGAACGTTGCAGGAAGTATAAGGCATGCCGATCATTTCAAAATAACCCTGCAAGCGGCCATCTTCGCCCGGAATACCGTGAATGGTAATGTAGGCGCAGTCGAAAGTAATTTTTTGCCCGTTCAATACAAAGCTGAAGTCGTTTTTGTCAATGGGTAAGGTAGAATCGTCTTCGAGCAAAACATGCCAGTTATCCTTTTCAATTACTGCGATGTAGCGGTTGTAACCTGAATCTTCTAAGAAAGAAAAAATGCCTTTGGCGCTTTTAATGGAGACGACAACTTCCGATTGTTCTCCACCTGCAACGATTGCAATAGTTTTTTTAACTGACATTGTATTGAATGATAATAAGTTACTAAAAAAATAGATGTCGTTTATTTGACTGCACAAAGGTACATTTTTTTACTAATGTTGGTACAAAAAGCAGGAATAATCGAATCGTGATGTATTTTTGCAGCCTAATTCAAAAATCTATGAGACATTTCATTCATAAAATAACTCCCCGTATATCTCGGCACAATTTATTACTGGCGGCAGCCTGCATGTGGCTGTTCGCCGGAGGCATGTTGTTGTGGCGAAGTTGTGCTTATTTCGAGCCTGTTTCTGGCTGGCCTTGGTTATTAATCCTCTCTTTTATAGGAGGCCTATTGTTTTTCAGGGGTATGTTTCTCCGTATTTCAAATAAACACATTAACCGCATCCGGAAAATGAAAATCGAACGTCCTTGTCTTTTCTCGTTTTTCAACTTGCGTTCGTATGGTATTATGGTGGTGATGATAAGTGGTGGGGTAGGGTTACGGACAAGCCATTTGATTGCTTTGCCGTATTTATCTCTTTTCTATCTGTTTATGAGTATTCCTTTATTGCTGTCAGCTGTAAGATTTGTCAGAGCCTGGTTGATTTACTAGTATGATTATCAAGTAAATAAAAAACAAAAAGAGGTTGCTTCGTATGAAACAACCTCTTTTTAGTTATAATGTAGCGCTAAATTATTTAGCGAAAAATCCTTTTACTTCATCGTTGTGAACGATTTCTTCTTTGAAGACATATGCACCGGTCTTAGGAGATTTAACCATTTTAATCACCTTAGCATAGGCACGACCTTCACCTGTTTGCAATGATGCAACCGCTTTCTTTGCCATAGTATATAGTTATTATTTGATTTCTTTATGAACCGTTACTCTTTTCAGAATAGGGTTATATTTTTTCAACTCCAAACGACCGGTTGTGTTTTTACGGTTTTTGGTTGTGATATAGCGAGATGTACCCGGCATACCGCTTTCTTTGTGCTCGGTACATTCCAAAATCACCTGGATTCTGTTTTCTTTTGATTTCTTAGCCATTTCTCTGCCTCCTCTTGGTTATACGTATAAATACCCTTTTTCAGCTGCTTTCTTAATGGCAGCATTTAAACCGATTTTGTTAATCGTGCGCAGTCCGGCAGCCGATACTTTCAGGCTAATCCAGCAATCTTGTTCTACCCAATAGAACTTACGTGTAAACAGGTTTACATCAAAAACGCGTTTTGTGCGACGCTTCGAGTGAGAAACGTTGTTTCCTGTCATTGCTTTTTTTCCGGTAATTTGACAAGTCTTTGCCATATCTTATTCTATTTTTTATTGTTTATTCTTTCACAGAATGGGAGCGCAAAGGTACAGAAATTTTATCAACAACCAAAAAATTATCCACAAATTATTTCTATAATTGGATTTCTTTTCTGCTTTTTTAATCATTATGCTGAAATTCAGCATAATATTATTTTGATACTTGTAGTTTTAGAGCCTCTTCATCGCCTTTGGCAATGATGTCGTTTGCTTTTTGCTGTGCCTTTTTCATGGTTTCGTCGGCAAGTTTTTTAGCAGCAATTTTAGCAAACGGGTTTTTTGCCTGATTGACGATGTTGTCGGCCTGGGTTTGTGCAGCCTGTAAAATTGCATCTGCTTTGGCCTTGGCATCCGCCCTGATCTGATCCATTTTCTTCTGCGCTTCTGCTTTGGCTGCGTCCAGTTTCGGGGCTACAGCACTTTTAGCGGTACCCAAAGCTGTATTGGCAATTGATTTACCCAGTTCGGCTGTGCCTAATTTAATTTTCGGATTACTGAAAGTTCCCAGAATCTGGAACGGAATGTTGCTGAGATTGATTCCTAAAGGCGAGGGAGTTCCCGGAGGCAAGGTTAGTTTTCCGTTGTAAAGTATGCTTTTGTCCAAACCTGTTTTTCCTCCCAAATTAAGGGTGTAATTAGCTATTTTGACATCAAATGGCTTCACATTCACAGCTTTTTCGGCGATGGTGAACGGAATTTTCAAATCTTTTGTCGAGAAGCTTTTGAGTTTGTCATTCTTAAGGGCAGTTGCCAGCGAATTAAGAGCTGATACGCCACCAACCTGAACATTGTTCGACTGAAGTAGACCATTTGCCAATAAAGAGTTATAGTCGATATTCATTTTGTCGTCGAGCAATGATTTGAGCGACATCTTCACCGAATAGTTTCCTTTTACGTTCTCAAAAATGGGAACCAGTTTCTGCACCATGTCGAGCGATACGAATGTTTTGGCAAACGAAGCTGTCTGAATGTTCAGATCAAAATCGACGGCCGGTTTTTTAGGATCGACAGTACTGTAGCTGCCATTGGTAGTGATAGTTCCATCGAATATTCCCAATTGCACATTTTTCATAGAGGCAATACCATCTTTCACAATGATTTGACCAGCCAGATTGTTGATATCGAATTTATTGTAAACCACCTTCTTTGCTTTGGCATTGAGTACAAAATCGATATTTTTAGGCACTACAAATGCTGTTGTCTGAACTGATTTGTTGCTTGTAGTTGTGGTTGACGATGCCATCAGTTCGTTCAGGTTCAGATTATTGGAAGAGACATTCAGCGTTCCTTTAATAGTCTGATTTTTTAACACATAAGGAATCATGTTTTCCAGTTTTCCATCAGCTGAAATGTCGCTTTTGCCAATAATTATCTGTGTATTTGTCAGTTCGGCATATTTGGGAGAGAACTGCAATTTTGCCTGCGGAATACGAACTGCCGGCATATCTTTCCCTTTGTAGTTCATGTTGTTGATTTGCAACAACCCGTTGGCATTAATGTTTTCGTATTGCCCGCTTTGTACTTGCCCCATAGTACCAGAGGCGGCCAAATTAGCTGTAATAAGCCCTGTGAGGCCCGTTCCTGCTTCGAGCGGATAGAAGTCCTTAATTCCACCCAGATCGAGCCGTCCGGCAGCTTTCATGGCAAATGCCGTGTTGCCGAGTAGATTGCTAAAATTGCCACTCAGATCGAAGGGGTTTCCGCCCATTTCGAAATGGAATTTCGGCACATGCAGTTGTACCTGATCGAGCCGGTTGCCCGGATTTTCAGCAATCAATTGCAGATTGATATTGGTAACTGATTTCGGGAGGTTCGGGTATTTGAACCAGGCGTTGATCACATTCAGTGCGACTTTGAACGAAGGCATCACCGAATCGCTGTACTGGCCTTTTGCATACCCTTCCAATGAAACCTTACCATCGGCCTGAACAGATTTAAAATCGTTGGCATAGATGGCAGGAACCAGCGAAAGAATGTTTTTGAAAGCAAGTGCCGGAGTTGACAACTTGATATCCATACCATAGCCTTTCGGTAGCATTGCAACCCATCCGTCCAAACTGGCTTCGAGATCATTCACCTTAATCTTATTCTTTTTGAGCGTGTATTTGCTATGCTTGAGATCGGCATTCAGGTTGGCTTCCAACTCGATGTTGGCATCGCGCAGATAGGGGATATTTCCCATGGTGAAGCTCACTTTTTCGGCCTTCATCTGCGTTTCAATGTCGGTAACGTCGGCCGTCATATCGCCCGAGAGAGTGCCCGAAAATTTGTTGAGCGTAAGCAATTGTCCTGCTTTACGGTCGTTATAGGTAATCCGGCCTTCGTCGATAGCCAGCTTTTTAAGCTTGAGATGAAATTTTGATGGAGTAGTATCGGTTTTGGCAACCGTGGAGTCGGGTTTCATGATGTCCCAGTTCACCTTGCCGTCTTTGGCCACAATGGCGTTTACTACCGGGCGATCGAGCACCACTTTGGAAACCTCGTAACCGCTGTTTCCGAAAAGGCTCAGGAGGTTGACCACCACCTGAAAAGATTTGGCGGAGACAAGAGTATCTTTGGCAAACTCACCAACACCGACGATGGAAAGATCCTCGAGCTCGATGGTTGCCTTTGGAAAATTACGCAGTAAGCTGATGCTTAACTTGCTGTAATTGAACGTTGCATTAAGCTTTTTGTTGGTTTCGGATTTGACAATAGTGTCTACTTTGCCATTGAAAGCCATAGGCAAAAAAAGGAGGATCAAGAAAAATCCTCCGAAAACAGAGCCAAAAATAATGAGTTGTTTCTTCATAAAGATTATTGGATATAAAATCAAAAAACAAAAGAAGCGACTCAGAGAGCTCTGTCAGCAAACGGCAAATAAATGCCGGAACTTATTTCAGCTTATTGGTTGCCGTGTCGGGAAAAATGATGGTTGGCTTCCAGGTTTTTGCTTCCTCGAAATCCATCGTTGCAAATGACACAACCAACACAATATCACCCGGTTGAACCAGGCGTGCAGCTGCACCATTCAGGCATACGGTTCCCGAACCGCGTTCTCCCTTAATGATATAAGTTTCGAAGCGTGCACCGTTATTGTTGTTCAGAATGCTGACTTTTTCGTGCTCTATGAGATTGGCGGCATCCATTAAATCTTCGTCAAGAGTGATGCTGCCGATATAGTTCAAATTCGCGTCGGTAACAGTGACACGGTGGATCTTGGATTTTAAAACTTCAATTTGCATGAAAATGATTGGTTAGTGGGTGTTGATTATTGTCGACCGACAACTTTCAACAGGTGATTAATTTGCCTTAATTCAATAAAATAAAACTACTTGTAACGGATATTGTCGATGAGGCGTACTTCGCCGCAAAATACGGTGATACATCCTACGATATAATCGGTTTGATTCCAATCCGATACTGCCTGAAGGGTATTGCCATCGACAATCTCAAAATATTCGACGCGCAACTCACTCTCTTTGTTGACGTTGTCAATTACCCAGTCGGTGAGTTCGGCAATCGATTTTGAGGGTGCAAAATTACGACTTTCAAATAAAACTTTCGATATAGTTACTGCTTTTTTTCGCTGACTATCAGTTAAACGGGCATTTCTGCTACTCAATGCCAGACCGTCGGCTTCACGCACAATGGGGCAGGCAATGATTTCGAGTGGCAATCCAAGTTGTTTTACCATCTCACGGATAATGGCCAGTTGCTGAAAGTCTTTTTCTCCAAAATAGGCCTTGTCGGGTGTCACGATGTCAAATAACTTGCTCACAATCTGAGCTACTCCGTTGAAATGTCCCGGACGATACTTGCCTTCCATCACCTTATCTAGCGGTGCGAAATCGAATACGCGGGTATCAGGTTCGGGATAAATTTCATCTTCGCTTGGTGCAAAGATAAGGTTACATC
Source organism: Paludibacter jiangxiensis (assembly GCF_001618385.1). NCBI lineage: Bacteria > Pseudomonadati > Bacteroidota > Bacteroidia > Bacteroidales > Paludibacteraceae > Paludibacter > Paludibacter jiangxiensis. Next base: position 853,567 of record NZ_BDCR01000001.1, read on the forward strand.
CGACGCTTTGTAACAACTCAGTATCTTTTTCGAGTGTACGCGGGTAGTTTTTCAGATCGTTTTTGTCGTTGAACTGAGTAGGGTTTACAAAAACACTAACTACGGTTACGTCATTTTCTGCAGCACATTTTTTCACGAGCGAAGCGTGTCCTGCGTGGAGGGCACCCATGGTGGGAACCAGTCCGATGGTTTTGCCGGCTGCTTTTTGAGCTGCAATTTCAGCTTTCAGGTCGGCAATGGTTGAAAAGACTTTCATTGATTATAGTTTTACTAAAGTTCCGATTTTTTCGCCGCTCATCACCTTTTTGAGGTTGCCAACGGTGTCCATGTCAAAAACATAGATCGGCATTTTATTTTCTTTGCACATTGTGGTTGCGGTCAGATCCATCACCTTGAGGCCACGGATGTAGATTTCGTCGTATGTAATTTCGTCGAATTTGGTGGCGGTAGGATCTTTTTCGGGGTCGGCGGTGTAGATGCCGTCCACGCGGGTGCCTTTGAGCATCACGTCGGCTTCGATTTCGATGGCACGAAGTGAAGAACCGGTGTCGGTGGTGAAGAATGGGTTGCCGGTGCCGGCCGAGAAGATGGCCACTTCGCCGCGTTCCATACTTTCAATAGCTTTTGCTTTGCTGTAGAATTCGCCGATCGGCTCCATGCGGATAGCCGTCAGTACGCGCGTCTTCATGCCCAGTGATTCGAGAGCAGAGCTGAGCGCCAGGCTGTTGATAACGGTAGCCAACATGCCCATTTGATCGCCTTTTACGCGGTCGAAACCTTTGGAAGCGCCGCTCAAACCGCGGAAGATATTTCCACCTCCGATAACGATTCCGATTTGAACGCCCATATCGGCAATTTCTTTAATTTGGGCAGCATACTCGCCGAGGCGGGTTTCGTCGATGCCGTACTGTTTTTCTCCCATCAGCGATTCACCGCTGATTTTTAGCAATATGCGTTTGTAGATTGCCATAGAAATGTAGGGTTAAAATAGCGTTATATTTTGCGGCGCAAAGTTCGGCAAATTTATTGGTATGGCAATGAGAAACGAGTTTAAGATGTAGAAATAATCTATTTAAATGCGGTTGATTTCCAGTTCAATTTAACTCATAAGAAGTTAGGAAATGGGAATCAATTAAGAAAAAAGTTACGGATTTGATTCAGCAATTGTTTCGTTCTCTTTATTTAGTGGCAATGTAAGCCAGAGATAGGATGAAGAAGTCAGGGGATTCCGTTCGTATACTCTTATTTGGTTGGCTATTTCAAATATCGAATAGCCGCTTTTGCCTGCCAACGATTGTTGCAGTGTACGGGTAAGAATGCCCGGAACGCCGTTATAGTCGAACACGGCATTGCGGTGATAGTGACCGCCCAGTATAGCTTTGGTATTGTATTTCAATAGCGTATTTATTATTTTGGCTGAATCGTCCACCTGAACCGAGACGATAGGAAAATGAGTGACGGCAATGATGGGATGATGCGACGGGATTTTCGATAACTGGCGGTTGATCCAGTTGAGTTCATTCTGGTTTACACGCCCCCGGTTATTTCCATTTCCTTGCCCGGTATTGAATCCAATGAATGAATAACCTTTATGGTTGAATAAAAAATGGTGTTGTATGAAAACCGAATCGAAAGTACCGGTAATCGTTTTACAATGACGTGTGTCGTGATTACCCGGAATGGCGTAGTAAGGTATTTTCAGGCTGTCGAGCAACTGTTTGGCTTTCAGTAGCGATGGACGGTCGCCTTTATCGGCCACGTCGCCCGCCACGATCACAAAATCCAGGTTGTTCTGGCTGTTGAGATCTTTTACCGTTTGGCGCAAAGTGGCTTCGTTTCGTAGATCGGTTTGCTTGAGATGTGTGTCGGTGATCAGAGCAAACCGGAACGATCCGGTGATATTTTGCGCAAAGGCGGAAACCGAACAAACGATTTCCGCCCAAAGCAGGATAATTATTGCTAAACGTTTCACGTGTGTTCTCTTTTTTAGATCGAATTAGCTTTGTGTTTGTACTTGAAGAACAGGGCAAACAAAACTGCAATGACCATTGCATAGCCTGCAAATATAAACCATATGGTAGGCCAGTCGCGACTAATCAGCACACCGCCTTCCCCATATTTGGAGTACAAATCGACGATTGCACCACTGGCATATCCTCCCATAATAGCACCCAAACCGTTGGTCATCATCATAAACAACCCCTGTGCACTGGCTCTGATTTCAGGTTTTGCTTCGGTTTCCACAAACAACGAACCAGAGATATTGAAGAAATCGAATGCCATGCCATAAACGATCATGGAGAGGATGAGTAGTGTCAGTCCCGATCCGGGGTTTCCGATACCGAAAAATCCGAAACGGAGCACCCAGGCCAACATGCTCATTAGCATCACCTGTTTGATTCCAAAACGTTTCAGGAAGAATGGTATGGTGAGAATAAACAATGTCTCAGACATTTGCGAAAGCGAGAGCAGGATCACCGAATGTTTGACGCCGAACGACTCGGCATATTCGGGAATGGATTTGAAACTACCGATAAAGAGGTCGCCGTACGAATTGGTGATTTGCAACGCAGCCCCCAAAAGCATGGCAAAGAAAAAGAAAACGGCCATCTTTCGTGTCTTGAACAGCACCAAAGCATCGAGTCCCAGTGCCGACATCAGCGATTTATGCTCCGTTTTGGCGGGAGGGCAAGCCGGCAGGGTAAAGGAGTACAGGGCCATGAAGAGCGAAGCAATGGAACCTACGTAGAGCTGTGCGTTGGAGTTTTTGAAGCCCGACAGGTCGACCACCCACATGGCAACGATAAAACCGATGGTTCCGAACGTTCGAATCGGTGGAAAAGCCTTGACAATATCGTATTTATATTGCTCCAGAGCGTTGTAAGCAACCGTGTTATTCAGCGCAATGGTGGGCATGTAAAAGAACAGGTTTATCAGCATCGCCCAGTACATGTGATCGTAATCGGTAAGGGTAGAGGCGTAAAACAGCGCTCCGGCTCCGAACAGGTGGCAAATACCCAGCAAGCGTTCGGCATTGACCCATTTGTCGGCGATGATGCCAATGATTCCGGGCATCACCAACGAAGCTATGCCTAAGGTTGCGAAAATCGATCCGATTTGGCCTCCTTCAAAGTTGAGGTTACGACCCAGGTATCCACCGAGAGAAATCAACCACGATCCCCAGATAAAAAACTGGAGGAAACTCATCAGCGTCAGGCGGAATTTTATGTTCATAAGGCGATTTTAATTTAAGTTGATACAAAAGTACAAATTTGTCGGATGTTGGCAAATAAGGTATGTGTTTTAATAAAATGCGATTTTGGTGACTGTAATCACCAAATATTATAATATTTTTCTATTTAAATCACCAAAATCATATTTTTTGCCGCTTTGCGGTCAATTTTTCCGTTGGGGGTCATCGGGATTTTATCTACCGGAATAATTTGTTTCGGAGTTTCATAAACATCTAAAAAGCAGGATATTTTGGTCAGTAAATCCTGTTCCGAGATAGCTTTCGATTCGATTAGTAGCACCACTTTTTCCCCCAGTTTCGGATCGGGTGCGGAGGTGATGCAGAACGGAATATCAAGAATTTGAGAGAGTTTTCGTTCAATCTGTTCGGTTTGCTGCTTGATGCCGCCGCTGTTGATCACGTTGTCTTTTCGGCCCAGAATTTCGAAACTTCCGTCGGGCAAAATGCGGGCAATATCGTTGGTAACTATAGTGCCGCGGCAGATCAGGGGCGCATCGATCACCAGTGTTCCTTCTTCGGAAAGGGAGATGTTGACATTATTGACCGGACAGTAGGTTTCGGATCGCGCCGGGCCGTTAAGGCGTCGCAGTGCGATGTGCGACAGTGTTTCGGTCATGCCGTAAGTGGAGTACCAGCCATTGGGCAACGCGGCAACCGCCTTTTCCAGTTCCGGATCGATGGCAGCACCCCCGATAATACCATTTTTAATGGTTTCCAGAGCCGTTTTATCGTTCGACAAGGAGTTGAATACCTGTAGCGGAACCATGGCGGCAAAGTCAAAGATCAAACCATGGGGAATATTTGCCAGCGGGCGGCCATCCGGCGCAACGGAGTAGAGATCAAGTCCGGCAACGAGAGAGCGTACTATCATCATTTTACCGGCGATGTAGCGAACCGGCAGGCAGAGCAGTGCTTTGTCGCCTTGTTCCAGACCTAAAGCCGAGCAAGTGGTGATCGCACTTTGCATCATCCGCTCTTTTTCCACCACAATATTTTTAGGCGTTCCGGTCGATCCGGAGGTGTGCACCGTAAGGGTGGGAGAGTCGTTCCACCACGCTTGCAAAAAGGCGAACAGTTCGCGCTCCCACTCGGGCGTTTCCGGGTCGGTCAGCTTTATATTTGCCAAAATCAGTGCCAGTTCTTTCGAATAGGGGATGCCGTTGAGGGTGATCGATTGATGATTTCTATCGAGACAAAATGGCGTGTTTTCTTCATTTTCGGGTAGCTTGTTCCAGAGTTGGTCTCCCTCAACCACCAGCGGCATGTCGATATTGTCCGCAAAAAGAGCTCCGGTGCCCAGTCCCTGCGGCAGAGAGGGGTTGAGCGTGGCACACCATTGCGCAATGGCATTCAGGCCGATATTCGACTCTAGCGCTGAGGTAATCCACCAGCCGATGGAGCGTTTTTCGGCTTCGGAAATCCATTCGGTGCAACCCTGAATGCCGCCGTGAAGCGATGGTTTCAGAATAATATAGTGAGGATGAATGATATCCAACAAACGTTGTTTTTCTGCCGGATCGTTGATGCCGATCAGCTCTTCGTCCAACGCGATGGGAAGAGGAGTTTCTTTTACCAGTTTTGCCATCGTTTCCCATTGTCCCTGCCGAATCGGTTGTTCGATGGAGTGAAGCTGCAATTCGGCTAACCGGTGCAGTTTTTCCAGCGCATTGTCGGGCGAGAAGGCACCGTTGGCATCCACGCGGATTTCTATCTGTTCGGGCGAAAAGTGACTGCGGATATGTCGGATTAGCGCCAGTTCCTCTTCAAAATCGATAGCTCCGATTTTCAGTTTGATACAACGGAATCCTGTTGCCATTTTCTGTTCTATCTGGCGGAACATTTTATCTTTATCGCCCATCCAGATAAGGCCGTTGATGGTGATTCCGCTCTCTACCCGCGAAAATGGAGTGTTCCAGAGCCGGAAAGAGCCGGTTTCGAGATGAAGAAGTGCCGTCTCCAGTCCGAACAACATCGAGGGATAGGCGCGTAAAGCAGAATAATCCAATTGTCTGTTAACAATGAGTTTCCGGCAAAACCGATCCAGAATTTCTGCGTAGCCGGGCAATGCATCGCAACTCAGATCGGGTAGGGGGGCGCACTCGCCGATGCCAATGCGCAGGGGTTGTTCGGTGTGCCACAACTGCACGTACCACGACTGCCGGGTGCGGTAAACGCCCCGTGAAGTGCCCGCCGGTTGTTTGAAATGGAGGGTGTAAGGAAGTATGCGGTAAGCAAGCGCCATAGTGTTCGGTTTTGAAAACAATTGTACAAAGTTACTTATTTTGCGTTTATCCGGAGTGGGTCGGTTTTATTTCAAAACAAAAGGCGAAACGGTTAATTTTCGTTTCGCCTTCGGAGTTGTTATTCCCTTATTATCAGGGGAATTTAGGGAATTTCTTGAAATCGGGCTTGCGCTTTTCGAGGAATGCGGTTTTACCTTCCTGCGCTTCGTCGGTGAGGTAGTAGAGCAGGGTGGCATTGCCGGCCAGTTCCTGAATACCGGCCTGTCCGTCGAGTTCGGCGTTGAGTCCCATCTTAATCATGCGCATGGCCATCGGACTGTGCTGCATCATTTCGTGCGCCCATTTCACCGTTTCGTCTTCCAGTTGATCGAAGGGAACGACGGTGTTCACGAGACCCATTTCGAGTGCCTGTTGGGCGTTGTACTGACGGCAAAGGAACCAGATTTCACGCGCTTTCTTCTGTCCGACGATGCGGGCCAGATAGGACGAGCCGAAGCCGGCATCAAAACTTCCCACGCGTGGGCCGGTCTGGCCGAAGATAGCGTTGTCGGAAGCGATGGAGAGGTCGCACACCACCTGCAGCACGTGTCCGCCACCTATAGCGTAACCGTTTACCATTGCAATGACCGGTTTTGGGAGCGAGCGGATCTGTTTCTGCACCTCCAATACCTGCAAGCGGGGAACGCCGTCTTTACCGATGTAACCGCCTTTACCTTTCACGTTCTGGTCGCCGCCTGCGCAAAATGCCTTATCGCCTGCACCGGTCAGCACTACCACGTAGATATCCTGATTTTCGTGGCAAATACGTAACGCATCGCTTATTTCCATGGTGGTGGTTGGGGTGAATGCGTTGCGGTAACGGGGACGGTTGATGGTGATTTTTCCAATTCCTTCGAAATATTCGAACAGGATTTCTTCGTATTCTTTAATGGTTTCCCATTGACGTGTTGTTGACATAACTATATGATTTACAATTGAATTATTTATAAGTTGAATCAGGAGATAAATTTCTGTTTCAGACTAATTTACCCGAATAGAAAAAGATTTGCTTTCACCGGTTTCATTGTCTGTAACAGTTAAAACAGTAACTCCGGTTGCAATAGCTTTATAATAGACAACAGCCGGGTTATTTTGAGATAAGGTTGCAGCTATTGGATATGGTCGAAGTTCAGTGGAAATCACACCAGAAGCAGATGTACTCAGACTATACGATCCATTTCCGGAGATGATATATAGCTCTCCGTCATTACCTTTAGTAACTGAAATATTTGTTGAACTTGAGCTTATTGAAAAAGAATAATGTTCTATTATTTGTACGTTATATATTTGTGTAGGCCAAAAATCTTCAAAGTAGTACAAAGTGGCGGCTCCAAGTGACAACCCACTTATCAATACCTTATTGCCGCTTTCTTTCACCTGAATAGAGTTGCTTCCGGAGGAGTGTATAGCAAAAACGGCATTGGCTTTTGTGACCTCAATAGATTTTGTATCTCCTTTTTTTAGAAATACAACTGTAGATAAAGGGACAATTCGTGCAATATAGTTTTTTACTTCGACTTTAATTTTGACACTATTCCCTTCTCCATCGCTGAGGGTAACAACCGCATTTCCAATTGCGTTCCCGGAAATATATAGGGTGTTTTCCAGTAAGAGATATTCAGCAACGGATTCGTTAGATGAAGAAACAGAATAAGAGCCGGAGCCCTTTATGATTTGAATGGCAGCATAAGGATTATCAGTTGAAAGAACAACCGATGATTTATCGACTTGCAGCGGACCAATCTGTTCGTCCTCGTTTTTAGAACAGGAAACGATGGTCACTAAAGCGAGGAAAAGGAAGAAAATCTTTTTAATCATATCCATTCATTAAGTCATGGGTCATTAAAATGCGCATATCATTGATGCTTCAGGGCTTCAAACAAGCGACTGAAAACGTAGGCATTGGTTTCGGTATGGGAAAAAACCTCCAGCACCATCGGGTAATCTTCGTTCGGGTTGCAAAAATAGGGAAGGCACCGGTCGAGTTCGTCGAAGTTGGTGGCCGACAGGTAGTGCAATCCGAAAGCCAGCACCCGATCTTTGGCCGATTCGTTGTGGTGGCAAGCGATGTAACCCTCCATCGCCTCCGATTGCTGCGGCCCGTTAATAAGGTGAAACATGTTGCCGCCTCCGTTGTTTACCAGTAAAATCCGCAGGTTTTTGCTGATCTGTTTGTTCCACAAGGCATTGATGTCGTAAAAGAAACTCAGGTCGCCGATCAGCAGGAAGGTCAATCCTTTGTTGGCTGCCGCATATCCCACCGCGGTTGACATGGATCCGTCGATGCCGTTAGTCCCCCGGTTGGAGAGAACCGAAACCGTCGGATTCAGCTTGCTGATCTGGGCGTAACGGATGGGAGCGCTACTGCTCAGATGAAGTGTGGATTGCTGTGGTAAACGTTGTATAAACGCATTGACTACAGTCAGGTCGGAGAAGGGTGCCTCTTTCATAAAACGGGCAACTTCCAGATCTACTACTGTGGATTTATTTTGCCATAACCCACTGAAATTATTTTCTTTATCTTCTTGAGGGGTAATTTCCTTCGCCAGTTGTTGCAAAAAATCGGCTGCATCAGCCGGAAGCAGGTCGGTGATCGTCTGGAACGTGTCTTTTACGTTGCCGTCGGGGCGAATATCCCAGTGATGTTGTGGCTTATGTTTGCGTAGCAACTGTTTTAACCGTTTGGAGGTGAGATGTCCGCCGAGGGTAATTAGTAAGTCGGGAGCAAAGCTGTTAGACTCTTCCTCCGACAACGAAGCCAGCACCAAATCGAAATTGGCTATCTGTTGCGGGAGGTGTACATTGCCTATCTGTTCTGCCAGTAAGACCGCATCACCCTTGCTCAGTAGAGAGCTGAGGATGACATCCAATCCATTATTCGGCGGCAGTTGACCCACTACGATCATTCGTTTGGATGAGGTGTTCCAGATTGATTGGAAAGATTCTGTCTCTACTTGTTGTTTTGCGGTGTGGAAAGTGATTTTTCTCGCTTCCGGCAAACCAGGAGTTATAAACTGGTAGAGCGGCTCCGAAAGCGGCACGTTGATATGCACCGGACCGTTTCCGTTGGCTGTCAGTTGAATCAATGCCTCATTAATCAGACGGTTGCAGTACCATTCGTCGGTAGCGTTGGCCGGTTCCGGCAGTTGAACGCTCTTTTTGGCGATGGCGGCAAATGTCCCGTTTTGCGGAATGGTTTGCCCGTCAGCCTGACCGATCCATGCTTCGGGGCGGTCGGCAGAGATAACCAGCAACGGAATCTCCTGATAGTAAGCTTCAGCGATGGCCGGACCGTAGTTGAGCAGTGCCGTTCCCGAGGTGCAGCAGGCTGCCACCGGTTGTTGTAACTTCTGGCTCAAACCCAATGCAAAAAAGGCGGCAGAGCGCTCATCGACCACCGTGTAACAGGTAAAACCGGGATGTTGCGTAAAGGTATGAATCAGCGGAGCATTCCGCGATCCGGGTGAGAGTACCACGTGACGGATGCCGTATTGCAGCATCAGCGATACAAGTTGTAATATGTTGGTTTTGTTGGAAAACACTGTTTTAATTTGAAAATTAGGAAATTTGAGAATTTGAAAATGGAATCTGTTGCTTGATCTCTATCTCAGTTTATAATTTATTCTTCAGTGATTTCGTCCTGTTTTTGGTTTATAATTCCTTTTTTGGCATTGAGAGGCGAAACCACCGATTTACCGGTTTTATTTTCCAGTTCAAGACGTGCGTTGCGGGCAACTTCGCCTCCCTTCCGGGCAACATCAGCATGTTCGTCCATCGTGTCGGGATTGGTAGCCTCCGAAATTTGTTTAGTCGATAGTTCGGCCAACATATTTAATACCAATTCGGCATTGGTCATGTTGTCGCGCAGGTTTTCTTTTTTCAATCCCTTGAAACTTTTGTATTCTTTAGCTGTTTTATCTGCCCAGGTCTTATAAATAATGTCGGTCAGTGTTGCAAAATGAATGCCTTCCTGCAGACCTCTCGACTTCCATTCGTCCGTGAGGTCTTTGCGTATTTCAATACTTTTCAGGCGTTGATTGATCCAACTGTCGGAATAGCCCAGCCGTTTGTAATCGGCCATTGCCTGTTCGATAGACAGTTCGGGATCCTGAATCTGATCCAGTCGCTCTTTTGCCACCTGAGCAATCCACAATTTAAATGGCTCAGCTTTTGGAGAGGGAATAGACTGAATTAAGCGGAAAAGCTGCTGGGGACTAACTACATCTGTTAAATATTTTTTCCCATCGGCAGCAACCATTTTCAGTTGACTACAATTTGTAGTCAACTCACTTCCCTCTTTTTTGAGTCGTGTTTTTAATACACTCCAATATTTTCGTGGATTGGGACTATCAGTTAATACATCCACTACATCTACAATGGAAAAGTACCACTCTTCGGATGCTTCGTCCCAGGCAGTACGAACTTTTTTCTCTTCAAACAACTGGATTTTGTTTTGCATACCAACTATGGTTTAAGGTATATCTGAAATAAGACAACAAATCCTTTTATAAGATTCCCCGCATCGTTTTCAGCTTCTCTTCCGTCTCTTTCCACTCTGTTTCGCGATTGGAGGAGGGGAGCAGGCCACCGCCGGCAAAGAGTTTCAGCTCTCCGGCTTCGATCTTCATGCAGCGCAAATTTACGTATAAATCCGTTTGATTGTCAGCCGACAGGTAGCCGGTAAATCCCGAATAATATTCGCGGTCGTAGCCCTCTTCAGCCAGAATAAACCTGTAGGCCTCCTCTTTTGGCAAGCCGCAAACGGCCGGTGTGGGGTGGAGTTGTTGCAAGAGATCGCCCAGTTTACTGGTGTTCGGATAGGAAAACGAGAATCCGGTTTTGAGGTGAACCACATTGCCTGCGGTCAGCGTTTCGGTCTTCTCTTCGCTCCAGCTTTCGGCATTGCGCGAGAGTACCTCCCGCAGGTAGAGCGCTACCAGCGACTGTTCGTTTTTGTTTTTGTGATCCCAGCGGGTGGCAGTGGTGCAGTCGGTTTTGGCCTTGCGAGTTCCGGCCAGTGCTACCGTTTGGTAGGCGGCGTGGCCTCCTTTTAGCAAAACTTCCGGGGTACTCCCCATCCAGGTACCTGAAACAGGCGTGTGGCAGAGGTAGACAAAGGCGCCGGGGTATTTTGCGCAGGCACGGAGAAATGCTTCGGCAGGCGAAAATTCCGGTTGGCGGGCAATGGCTGCGCAGCGCGAAAGTACCAGTTTATTGAACCTGCCCGATTGCAACGCTTCGATAAATTTTTCGAAAGCGGCAAGGTAGGTGGATTTTGTATTTTTTTGTGTGGAATAATCCGAAGTGTGACCGGCAGTGTTCTCTTTATCGTTGATGGTCAACGTTGAAAGGAATGCTCCGATGGCTTCCCATCCGGCAAGATGTCTCTCCGGATTGATGAGCAGCAGCGGATGTTGGTCTGTGATTTGAAACGGGGCGAAGACAAAACCTTCGCGGTTGTTCAGTTCGGAGATCGACCGGATAAGTGTGGGTTGCTCCGATGCCTGATAAACCAAACGGACGCTCTCTTCGCCCGGAAGCCGGTAAAGAGCGAAACACGAATTCGTCTGCGTGAGCTTGTTTATCAGTTCTATATGTATCAATTGATCTGTCAAGAAACTTTCTTTTTGATAATCATATTGGTGACGGTGATTACCGAAACCAGTTTGTTGTCGGCCGCGAAAACCTCCACCTGCCAAATGTGGCTTTTCTTGCCCTGGTGCAGGATTACGGCTACCGCTTTCACTTCTCCTTTGCGGGGCGATGAAATGTGGTTGACACTCAGTTGCATTCCCACGGCATGCGCTTCGGGGGTGCAGAGATAATACGAACCGACCCCGGCCACTGACTCGGCCAAAGCGATGGTGGCGCCGCCGTGCAGGATTCCTACCGGTTGAACGGTGCGCTTGTCGATGGGCATGGTAGCCTCCACGCGCCCCTCTTCCACCACGGTAATTTTCATCCCCAGGTGTTCCATCAGCGTGCCTTTGCACAACTCATTGCACTGATCTATAGTGAGATTCTTGTTCATGATTTTCGGTGAAACGTCAGTTTTAAGCAGACACAAAGATAACAAAAAAGTAGGGGAAAGGAGATGTTTATGATTGACATCAATAGAAAGGCGTTTTGGTTCTATTAAGGGGCTTCCGCCCCTAACATAAAAAACGGGGAACAGCGTTACTCCGTTCCCCGTAGGTTTCTATTTTTTGAAAGCATCCAGCGCCGGTGAGGGTTTTCCGTCGTCCTGCCAGCAGCCGAGAGCGTAGTGACTCCAGCTCCGGGCTCCTTCGGGTTCCCAGTAAATGACGCCTAAACCCCGTTTGCCGGGAATGGCTCTCACGGCTTTGATTACCGCTGTGAGCATGTTGTAGGTCTCGTCCACCAGCCGATCCTCTTCGCCGATCTCCACAATCATCACATCCTTGTTGTAGTGGGCAATCATGTCGTTCATGTTGCCGACCAGATCGCCGAGGGTGGCCTTGTAGCTTTTGTTGATCCAGTAGGGATAGTACGACATGCCGATAACATCGTAGCGTACCCCGTGTTGCGTGGCGTTATCGAAAAAGGTGCGGTATTTCGCGTTGTTGTTGCCCTCGTCGAGGTGCACAATCACCTTGATCTTCGGGTCGACGGTTTTGGTGGCATCGTACCCTTTGTTGATCAGTTGCGCCAGTTGCGGCCAGTTGGAGGTGCTGCCGTCGGGCCAGAGCATGCCACCGGGAATCTCGTTGCCCACCTGCACCCACTCGGGCGTAATGCCGACCTGTTTCAACGTGTCCAGCACCTCAAAAGTGTGTTTGTAAACGTCGTTGCACAGTTGGGGGAACGAATGCTTTTCCCAGGCAACCGGTTTATTCTGTTTGGCAGGGTCTGCCCAGCTGTCGCTGTAGTGGAAATCGATCATCAGCCGCATGCCTAGTTTTTGAGCCCGTTGCGCCATCTCCACCGTCTCTTTTTTGCCGCAATGGCCGCTGCCTCTGTCGTTGGAGGGGTTGACCCACACCCGCAGGCGGATGGTGTTGATGCCGCGCTCTTTGAGCAACAGCAGGCAATCTTTGGCTTTGCCGTCGCTGTCATAGAACTTAAAACCGGTGGCCTCCATCTGGGGCAACCAACCCACATCGGCTCCTTTGGCAAATTGCGCCTGACACGGTCGGATGGCTCCGGCAAGCAGCAAAAATAGGGAAATTTTATAAATGAGTTTCATAGGGGGATGGAATTAGTATTGTTGAATGAATTATTACATAAGTTAGAATATCAAATATGAACGAGCGCAAATTTAGGGGCGTTAGCCCCGATCTCTTTGTAGAAAGAGCATAAAACCTGTAGCCGGAGGAGCGTAGCTCTGATCTATTTCCTCTGATGAGCCGTTTAGAGGTCAAGGCTATGCCCCTTTATTCCAATTTTTCGGTTTGTTGCTACCAAGATTACAGGGCTAATGCCCCTGATGCTACTACCGCTTGGGATGAGCAAGAGTCAGGAGACTCGTACTAGCTGAGAAGATGAATAATAACAATTATGATGTTACCAACAGTTTTTATTCTTTAGACTTTAAATAATTTATAAACGCAGAACAAGAAACTAACATAAATTTTGCATCTTCTATCTCAACATTTATATCGTCTTCTAAGAGTGAATGTCTAATACCTCCTGAGTCACTTGTATAACCATACAAAGCAGAAAATGACGATTTCAAAGCCGTATGTATTTTATGAGTTTTTTCAATTTGATTTAAAGCTTTTCCTAATGTCGATTTTGAATCATTGGTCAAAATAGCACAATATGCTTCAACAGCAGAAATCGATTCTTTTATTGAATTACGGTAGTCTGGATTTTCTCTATTGGACAAATGTTCCAAGGCTTGACTTAAATGAGTTTCTACAGACTTATATTTAGAACCGTTTTTTAAAGCATTTTCAATTGCACTTATTTCTTGTTCAGCTGTTATTTGAATAATTTTATTTTGAATAATTGTATAGCCAGCCAATTCTCTTTTTAAAGTATAATTTACTTTAGTGGTGAAATCTAGCCTTAAGGGATTTGATAAATCTGATAAAAATTCTATTAAATCATACTTTTCATACCATTCAGCATTAAGGAACCATTTTTTAATATACTCTGTCATCCCTTCTGTATAAACATCACCGTCTGTGTAAGAAGGTATTTCATCTGATTTTAATTCAAAAAAATTCTCCCAAATATATATGAAGACTTCAGCTCTTTTGGATTTCTGGTACGAGTAAGCGTGGTCTTCTATCTTATTTATGAAGTCGTTTAATATATTATTCCAAAGTTTATTCTCAAGAATTTGGTCAATACTATCAGTTTGCAATACTTGCCGAACATCTTTTTTCCCTATTCTCTGTGAAAATCGCATAAAGGGTGGATTTAAATTGCTATTAAAATGTAATTCATGGACTAACCTTTGTAAATTCCATCGAGATGGGTGTATTTACGAATGTTTTGCTATAGTTAAATTTACCTTGCAAACATACAATTTATTCTTCAAAACCTGTTTTGACAAAACCTTTTATTTCAACGCGTTTTTGATCGGAATCCAATCAGAATCAGCAGGATCATTACCGCCCAGGTGAGCATTTGCAGCGATACCCAGAGCCAGCCACCGGCCTGCCAGCAGAGCAGTCCCACGAAGGTGCCAAGCGCGCCACCGGTGAAAAAGGTGGTCATGTAGATGGTGTTGATGCGGCTATGCGACGACTCGTCGAGGGTGTAGACCAGCGCCACATTGGTCACCTGCATGGCCTGCGCCCCGATGTCGAGCAGCAGCACGGCAGCCACCAGCATAATCACCGACTGGTCGAAAAAGAGCATCAGTAGCACGGCGGCAATCATCATCGTGATGGCGTAGAGCTGCACACGGTTGGTGTTTCCCCGGTCGGACTGCTTCCCGAAAAGCGGCGCCATCAATGCCCCTGCAATGGCCACCAGTCCGAAGAGGCCGATGGTGTCTGTGTGGAAACGAAACGGTGCCCCGCTGAGGTGAAAGGTGAGGGTGGTCCAGAAGGAGCAGAAGATGCCGAACTGGAAAGCGCCCATCAGGGCCACCTTGCGCAGCAGCGGATAGCGGGGCAACATGCTGAGCGCCGAGCCAAGCAATTTAAGGTAACTGCCCTTGAACGGAGTTTCTACTTCGGGCAGGTAGGTTTTGAGCAGCAGGGTAACCAACAACACCAGACCGGCCGAAAAGCCATAGACCCAACGCCACGAGAGCCATTCGGCAATGGCGCCGCTAAACACCCGCGCGGCAAGGATGCCGATGAGGATGCCCGTAAAAATAGTGCCTACCGTTTTGCCCCGGTTGACGCTGTCGAGACCGGCCGCCATGGGCAGAATCACCTGCACGGCCACTGACAGGATGCCGATAAGTACGCTGAGTACCCACACCTGTAGGATGCTGGCCGCGAAAATCATCAGCAACAACGAGAGAAATAACAGTGCCAACAGGTTTACGATCAGTGATTTTTTGTTCACCTTGTCGCCCAGCGGAGTGATAAAGAAGAGTCCGAGCCCGTAACCGATTTGCGCCAGCATGGAGGTGAGTCCGGCCTGCGCTTCGGTGCATCCGAAGGTGGTCGAAATATCTTTCAGAATGGGTTGGTTGTAATAGATATTGGCAACCGAAATGCCGGCTGCCACCGCCATCAGCATTACCTGAAAGCGGGAAAGAGATCTGTTTGGGTTGTCGATTGGAGTCATCGTGATGAAAGCGAATGGAACTGCAAAGGTAGATATTTCGCAGGCTCATCCGTCCTTTACAAAAGGATAGGCATTGAAAAGTTATTCAAGTCAGATTTGGAGTGGCCTTGTCCGGTGAGCCAAAAAACAAGAGAGGAAGCGGAAAGAATCGTCCTTGTTTGAAGTTTTCGACGTAAGGAGGAAACAAGTTTGGACGGTTCCCGCTTACGAACGCTAGTTTTTTGAGCGAAGCGGGCATAGCCTTGAATTTTTTGCTTCCTTTTTGCTTCAAGGCAAAAAGGAAGTCGGGGTTATAGGGGTGGAAACCCCTTATCAAATTTTTTAATGCGGGATATATATTCCTTTCACATCTTTTAATGGGGCAAAGAGTACCATTTCCCGCTTTGTTCAGCGACATTTGTAATCGCAATAAACGAAACTAAAAATAGAAATTTATGCAATACAAACAATTTGGAAATACAGGACTGATGGTGTCCGAACTTTGCCTCGGCACGATGACTTTCGGAGGAAAAGGCTACTGGACAGCCATTGGAACGCTGCCTCAGGATGAAGTGAATGCACTGGTGAAACAGGCTGTCGATGCCGGTATTAACTTTATTGATACGGCCAACGTGTACAGCCTCGGATTGAGCGAAGAGATGACCGGACAGGCCATCCGCGAGCTTGGACTGAAACGCGACGATCTGGTAATCGCCACCAAAGTGTGCGGCATGATGGGCGAGGGACCTAACGAAGCGGGATTGAGCCGGAAACATATCCTGCAACAGGCCGACGAGAGCCGGAAACGTCTTAACATGGACTACATCGACCTGTATCAGATTCACGGCTTCGATCCGTTGACCCCGTTTGAAGAGACACTGGAAGCACTCGACGTATTGGTGAAAAGTGGCAAGGTGCGTTACATCGGTTGCTCCAACTTGGCGGCCTGGCAAATTATGAAATCGCTGGGCATTTCGGCGCAAAACCGTCTGGCAAAATATGTGTCGTTACAGGCCTATTATACCATTGCTGGTCGTGATCTGGAACGGGAACTAGTGCCGTTGCTGCTCGACCAGAAGATGGGACTGATGGTGTGGAGTCCGCTGGCAGGAGGTTTCCTGAGTGGAAAATATAGTCGCAATGCATCTACCGAAGAGGGGCGCCGCGTCAACTTCGACTTTCCTCCTATCAACAAGGAGAAAGCGTTCGATATTATCGACGTGATGCAGGAGATGGCAGCTTCGAAAGGAGTTTCTGTGGCACAAATCGCACTGGCATGGTTGCTCCACCAACCGGTTGTTACTTCGGTAATTGTGGGGGCAAAGAAACCTGAGCAATTGGCAGAAAACCTCAAAGCGGTTGAGGTAAAATTGACGGACGATGAATTAAGCCGACTGGACGAAGTAAGCAAACTGGCACCCGAATATCCCGGCTGGATGATCGAACGTCAGAGCCGGTATCGGGAATAATATTGTGGATATTTTTAGTTATTGAAGGCAGTTTCGGTTTCACGGGACTGCCTTTTTTGCATGAATACAGATTCGATTTTTTTCCTTAATTTTGAACCCCTTCTAATGTACCATTCTAAAAGAGTGATGACTACGTTGTTTCAAGGAATCATTTATAAATTTCATATATGCTAAAGAAAACCTTTATTCTGCTATTTTGTTTGATGACGGTCGGTGCTTTATGGGCACAAAATCCGGCCAAGTGGTTGCGTTATCCGGCTATTTCTCCTGACGGAAGCAAAATCGCATTCTCCTATCAGGGTGATATTTATGTGGTTGATAGCCAGGGCGGCAATGCCCGTCAGCTGACCAGTAATCCGGCTCACGACTACCATCCCGTGTGGTCGCCCGACGGTAGCAAACTGGCTTTTGCTTCTAACCGTAAAGGCAACTTCGATGTTTACCTGATGGATGCCGATGGTGGTAATCCCACTCGTCTGACAACTCATTCGTCCAACGAAATTCCCTTTTGTTTTACTCCCGACGGCAAAGAAGTTATCTACAGCGGATTGATTCAGGATCCGGCCGCCAGTCTTACCTTTCGCAGCTACGGCGAGTTGTACAAAGTCTCCGTTAAAGGCGGTCGTCCCGATCAGGTTTTCGCGGTGCCTGCCGATGAGGCAACAATGAGCCAGGATGGAAAATTCATCTATTACAACGATATCAAAGGTGTTGAAAACCGCTGGAGAAAGCACCACACCTCGTCGGTCGTGCGTGATATCTGGATGTTTGACACCCAAAATAAAAAATACACCAAACTGACCACCACCAACGGCGAAAGCCGTACTCCGGTACTTTCGCCCGACGGCAAAACTGTCTATTTTTTGGGTGAACGGGGCGGGAGCTTCAACGGATTCAAATTCGCGGTTGCCGATCCGAAAAACGTGACTCCGGTTACATCGTTCAAGAAAGATCCGCTGCGATTCCTCTCGGCTTCGCGTAACGGAACGCTGTGCTATACATTCCAGGGAGAGATTTATACGCAGCAGGCAAATGGTAAACCGCAAAAGATCAGTGTCAACGTAAAACGCGACGATTCTGCCGAAGAAACGGAAGTGCTCAAATCGGGGAAGGAAGCCTCCGAAGCTGTGGTTTCGTCCGACGGCAAGCAGATGGCCTTTATCTTCCGTGGCGATGTCTTTGTCTCATCGGTAGATTACGGGACCACCAAGCAAATCACCAACACCCCCGAACAGGAACGTCAGGTGAATTTTAGCTCTGATGGCAAGAAATTGGTTTACTCGGGAGAACGCAACGGCAGCTGGAACCTCTACGTGGCATCCATCGCCGACCCGAAAGAGCCAAACTTCCCGAATGCAACCATCATCAATGAGGAGTGTCTCTACAGCACGCCCCGCAATGCGATGTATCCCAAATTTTCACCCGACGGCAAGGAGATTGCTTTTTACGAAAACCGTTGCGAGTTGAAAATCATTACGCTGGCCGATAAAAAAGTGCGCCAGATCACCGACGGCAAAACCACCTTCTCGAGTTCCGACGGCGATCTCGATTTCAACTGGTCGCCCGACGGCAAATGGATCACATTCGACTACACGCCGAATAAACACTGGCCTTACAACGATATAGGTATCGTGAGCACCAAGGGCGGCGAACCTATTATCGACCTGGTGGCGAGTGGCTATACCAACCGTAATCCGAAATTTGTGATGGGCGGCGACGCCATTCTCTTCTTCTGCGACCGCTACGGAATGCGCAGTCACGCTTCGTGGGGCTCGCTCGACGATGCTTTTCTGGTCTTTCTGAACAAAGAGGCGCATGACAAGTTCAAACTCTCGAAAGAGGAGGCTGAACTGTTGAAGGATAGTACGGATAAGAAAAAAGAAGACGACAAAAAGGCAGAGGATGCCGATAAAAAAGAGGACAAAAAAGCCGATGCCAAAGAGAAGAAGGCGAAGGAGATCAAACTGGAACTCGATAACATTGAGGATCGCATCGAGCGGGTAACCATCAACTCGTCGAAAATGGGCGATGCCGTTATTTCGAAGGATGGCGAAAAAATCTATTACCTCTCTGCTTTTGAAAACGGATACGACCTATGGACAAACGAGTTGCGCAAGCAGGAGACCAAACTGATGATGAAACTCAATGCCAAAGAGGCAACGCTCGCTTTCGACAAAGACGAGAAAAATCTCTTTGTGCTCTCGCCTGTTGCGCCGCAAAAAATTACGCTGGCTGGCGAAAAGAAGACTCCGATTGCCTACAACGCGCAAAAGGTGCTCGATCGTCCTGCCGAACGCCAGTATATGTTCGACCACGTTGTGAAACAGGTGCGCGAGAAGATTTTCCGTGAAGATATTTTCGGTGTCGATTGGAATTACTATACCAAGGAATATGCGCAATATCTGCCGTATATCAACAACAATTTTGATTTTGAAGAGCTGTTGAGCGAACTGTTGGGCGAACTCAACGTGTCGCACACCGGTGGACGTTACTATCCGCGTGCCGAAGGAGGTGACGAAACGGCAGAACTGGGTCTTTTCTTCGACTGGAACTACAAGGGCGATGGACTGCAGGTGACCGAAGTGCTCGAAAAAGGCCCGTTTAATAAGGCAACATCCAAAGTGAAAGAGGGTGTTATTCTTGAAAAGATCAACGAACAGCAGATCAGTAAAGGCGAAGATTATTTCCCGATGCTTAACCTGTTAGCCGACAAAAACGTCAAGGTATCGTTCTACAACCCATCGACCAAAGAACGTTGGAACGAGACCGTAAAACCGGTTACCCGTACCAAATACAACGATATGCTCTACGATCGCTGGGTGAAACGCAACGCCGAACTGGTTGATAAACTCTCGAAAGGGCGTTTGGGTTATGTGCATTTGCAGGCAATGAACGACGGTAGTTTCCGCGAAATCTATAATGACCTGCTCGGTAAATACAACGATCGTGACGGTATCGTGATCGACACCCGTTACAATGGCGGTGGCCGCTTGCACGAAGACATCGAGGTGCTTTTCAGTGGTAAAAAATATTTCTCGCAGGTGTTGCGCGGCAAAGAGGCCTGCGACATGCCGAGCCGTCGCTGGAACAAACCATCGATCATGCTGGTTTGCGAAGCCAACTACTCCAATGCGCACGGAACGCCTTATGTGTACAAACACGTAGGAATCGGTGATTTGGTGGGAATGCCCGTGCCGGGAACCATGAGCAGTGTGTGGTGGGAAACCCTGCAGGATAAAACCCTGATCTTCGGGATTCCTATCGTTGGAATGCGCGACAATGACGGCAACTATCTGGAAAATATGCAGCAGGAGGTCGACTACAAAGTGGCTCAACGTCCCGAGCTGATTCAGCAGGGCGAAGACGAACAGATTGAAAAAGCAGTGGAAGTATTGCTGAAACAGGTGGACAGTAAGCAGAAATAAAGCATTGCTTTTGACAAATAATCAAAGGGTCGCAACCGAAAAGTTGCGGCCCTTTGTTGTCTCAAAAACAGAAAAATCACACATTTCGTGCCAATTATGTGATTTTTCTCACACTTTCGGCACGAAATGTGTGATTTCGTCCTTTCTGGCCTCACATGGCAGATTCATATTTTATTTCTAATTTTGAGCTATCAAATTCTTTCGTAGCTTCGTTTGTCCCGATTGCTTCTGTCGTCGGATGAGGCTTTTGACCATTAAACTTTGAACTGCATGTTTCTGAATCCCGATGCCGAACAGATGACCCCTTTTATTGTGATGGAGGTGCTGGAACGGGCATCCGAACTTGAAAAACAGGGTATTTCTATTATCCACATGGAGGTGGGTGAACCCGATTTCGATGTCCCTCAATGTGTTGCCCAAGCTGCTGAAAAGGCGCAACAGAACGGTAAAACTCACTATACCCATTCGCTTGGCGATCTTGCTTTACGCGAAGCCATCTGCCGTTTTTACAAAAAGGAGTACGGCGTAACCATTTCACCCGACCGTGTATTAGTAACTTCGGGCAGTTCGCCTGCTATCCTGATGGTTTTGATGGCCATCTGTAATGCCGGCGATGAGGTGATTATGACCAATCCCGGATATCCCTGCTACCGCAATTTTGCACTGGCCTGTCGGGCCGTTCCTGTCGATGTGGAGGTACGTGCCGAAACGGGTTTTCAGTACGAAGCCGAATCGTTGCAAAAAGCCATCACATCCCGCACCCGGACGCTCTTTTTCAATTCGCCCATGAACCCTTCGGGGACGCTTGCCGACGAATCGGTTTTCCGAATGCTTGCACAATTGCTGTTCCCGGTTATCTCCGACGAGATTTATCACGGTCTGGTTTACAACGGGCGGGCACGCTCCATCCTGGAGTTTACCGACAATGCCTTCGTGGTGAACGGTTTTTCCAAACGTTTTGCCATGACCGGTCTGCGTTTGGGTTACGTGATTGCACCGCAGGAGTATATGCGTACTCTGCAAATTCTTCAGCAAAACCTTTTTATCTGCGCCCCTTCTACGGCTCAGGCGGCCGGTGTTGCCGCGCTCGAAAAGTCTGACGCGGATGTGGTGAAAATGAGAGCAGTGTATGACGAACGTCGCCGGTTTATGATCGGCCGTTTGCGTGAAATTGGCTTTGAGATAAAGGTTGAGCCTCAGGGAGCTTTCTACGTGCTGGCCGATGCCCGCAAGTTCACCTCCGATTCGTACAAATTTGCTTTCGATGTGCTCGAAAATGCGCATGTCGGCATCACCCCCGGAGTTGACTTCGGAACCAAGGGAGAGGGATTCGTTCGCTTTTCGTATGCCAACTCGTTGGAGAATATTGCGGAAGGCTTAAATCGGTTGGAACGATATTTGCAGGAGAAGAGGGTGTAAGGATGTGGAAATGATCAGTAGCACACAGAATACACGGAATCAACGGACAGCGATGTAATCTATCTGGGTTGAAACATCCCCGGAACACCAATTGGTTATTATCTTTAGGAGCTTTTTTAGCGATAACTGCCAATTGCCAATTCCAATTGTAAATGAACAAATCGTAAATCTACTTTATGCTTTCATTCAGACCGGTAACTTTATCGGACAAAGAATTAATAAATAGCTATTTAAAGCAACAACATACACGGCTTTTCACCTACTCGTTTGAGGTGCTTTTTCTGTGGAGGAATGTCTACGATTTTCAGATTGCCGAATTCGACAATCATCTGTTAATCAAGACGTATGTCGACGGGTGTCACTATTTCCTGTTTCCAGTTGGTAACGACGATTTGATTCCTACCCTTGAGGCGATGCTCGACCACTCTTTTTGCCTCGATTGCGCTCCGGTGATCGGCCAAATTACTCCCGAGAACAAGGAAGTGATGGAGCGGCTGATGCCGGGTAAGTTCAAATTCATTCCTTCGCGCAACGAATACGAATATCTTTATGAGTCGGAAAAACTGGCGACGCTGAGCGGTAAAGCCTTGCAGCCGAAGCGAAATCACATCAACTTCGTAGAAAAGAACTACTCGTGGCAGTTTGAGCCTATTACTCCGGAAAATATCGGCGAGTGCATTGCGTTCAACGACGCCTGGGATTATCACTACAATGACAATCCCGAGTCGAAGCGTTTTATTGAAAACAAAGCCATCAACGATTATTTTCTCTATTATGACAAAATGCCACTCGATGGCGGCTGCATCCGTTTGGATGGCAAAGTGGCCGGTATTTCTGTCGGGACTCCACTCAACGATGAGGTCTACCTTTGCCTTTTTGAAAAGGCATCACACATTTATCGTGGATCTTATACGTTGATAAACAGAGAAATGATTCGTCATTACGCCACCGGATACAAATATGTGAACCGGGCGGAGGATGGCGGCGTGGAGGGTTTGCGTCAGGCAAAAATGTCGTACAATCCGGCCATTTTGCAGGAAGTCTTTCTGGCCGAACTGGCCGAACAATAAGTTGCGAAAGTAGCCGCAACAGAGGCTATTTAAATATCACTTTCTCGTAAAAAATCAATACCTTTGCACTCTGAAAAATTCATATCGTTATGATTGATAAGATAAACCAGCTGAAGGCCGAAGTGGAAAGCCTGACAGCCGCCACACATGAAAAAGCGGAAGAATTACGTATAAAATACCTCAGCAAAAAGGGAGAAATCACCTCTTTGTTCAATGCATTTCGTGAAGTACCAAACGACCAGAAACGTCAGGTGGGCCAGTTGCTTAACGAGTTGAAAGAGGCCGCCACTGCTAAGATCAACGAACTGAAAGAGTCGCTCGAAAACAGCGCTTCTGCCGGTAGCGAAACCGACCTGACACGTTCGGCCGATCCTATTCTGTTGGGAACACGCCATCCGCTCTCTATCGTTAAAAACGAAATCGTCGATATTTTTGCCCGCATCGGTTTCACCATTGCCGAAGGTCCCGAAGTAGAAGACGACTGGCACGTTTTCGGTGCACTCAACTTCCCGCCCGAACATCCGGCCCGCGATATGCAGGATACCTTCTTTATCGAAAAAGATCCCGATGTATTGCTCCGTACCCACACTTCGTCGGTACAGTCGCGTGTAATGCTCAACCAGCAACCACCGATCCGCGTTATTTGCCCGGGTCGTGTTTATCGTAACGAAGCCATTTCTTATCGTGCACACTGCTTCTTCCATCAGGTGGAAGGCCTTTATATCGACAAAAACGTATCGTTTGCCGACCTGAAACAGGCATTGCTTTACTTTGCCAAAGAGATGTTCGGCGAAGATACCAAAATCCGTTTGCGTCCGTCCTATTTCCCGTTCACCGAACCATCGGCCGAAATGGATATTTCCTGCAATCTTTGCCACGGAGAAGGTTGTCCCTTCTGTAAATATACCGGTTGGGTAGAAATCCTCGGTTGCGGCATGGTAGATCCGAACGTTTTGGAAGCTTGCGGTATCGATAGCAAGGTTTATTCCGGCTACGCTTTCGGGATGGGTATTGAACGTATCACCAACCTGAAGTACCAGGTGAAAGACCTGCGGATGTTCTCCGAAAACGATGTCAGGTTCTTACGGCAGTTCGAGTCGGCAAACTAATTGATAATTAAGTGATTATTATATAGGCTGTTTCATTTTGGAACAGCCTTCATTATTCCATCCAGCACACGGAATTCACGGATTGTACAGAAAAACACAGATTTTTTTGAAGTTATTTCAATTAAATACTTAGTGGGTTTCCGTCTTTTCCGTTTATTCCGTGTGCTGCTTTTATTTTTGAGATGAATCCAAAGAAACTCTTTTCCAACGAAGCATTTGATGTGCTGAAGATCGATAACGTTCGTTACTTTCTGACCTATCGGTTTGTGATGACCTGTGCCACCATGATGCAGTCGATTGTGATCGGTTGGCAGGTATACAGCCTGACGAAAAATGTGCTGTTGCTGGGCGTCATTGGTTTGGTAGAGGCAGTACCACAGGTTGGTATCGCCTTGTTTGCAGGCCATTTTGCAGATATCTGGGACCGGAAGAAAATCATACAATATACGACTATTCTCTTGCTGGTAGGAGCCGGTATTCTGTTGGCATACAGTGTTCCGGAACTCGATTGCTACACCCGCTTCGGTATCTTCCCCATGTTTATCACTATTTTCCTCACTGGTTTTGTGCGGGGAGTGCTAATGCCGGCACACACTGCTTTTCTTGGGCAAATTGTTCCGAGGGATAAGCTGACCAGCGCGGCAACCTGGAACAGTACCAACTGGCAATTGGCGGCCGTTATCGGACCTGCTTTCGGAGGTTTGCTGTACGGATTTTCAGGGGTTGTTCCGGCCTATTCGGGGGTATTTATCCTGTATGCCTTTGCAATCTATCTCATTAGCCGCGTGAAGAGTCAAAGAGTTGCTCCTGTCATCAATACCGACGAAAACATCTTTGAGCGCATCAGCGTTGGGGTTCGGTATGTATTCAAAAACCAGGTTCTTCTTGGCGCTTTCAGTCTCGATATGTTTGCCGTACTGTTTGGCGATGCGGTGGCGCTGTTGCCGGTTTTTGCTTCCGATATTCTGAAAACGGGACCCGAAGGGCTCGGTGTTTTGCGTGCGGCTCCGGCAGTGGGCGCCATCCTGATGTCGGTTTATCTGGCCTTCAATCCACCGGTCAACCGTTCGGGACGTAAACTGCTCTGGTGCGTAGCAGGGTTCGGTTTGGCGATTATTGCTTTCGCACTCTCCCGGAACTTCTATTTATCGGCATTTCTGTTGCTCTTGAGCGGTTCGTTCGACAATATGAGCGTGGTAGTGCGCGGCAGCATTCTTCAGCTCTATACTCCCGATGAGGTTCGCGGGCGCGTGGCGGCGGTCAACAGTATCTTTATTGGCTCTTCCAACGAAATTGGTACCTTCGAATCGGGGCTGACTGCAAAATACATGGGAACGATCCCCTCCGTTATTTTCGGGGGCTGCATGACATTACTTATTGTGGGCATTGCTTCCCGTAAAGCGCCTAAACTGCGGAAGCTGGAATTGAAAGATGCAGTCTGACAGCTAATTTGTCATCCTGAAACATGCTTTCCCAGAGGAATTTTAGACAAGAGGAAGGTGACTGTAAATGAGGCTAACAAGCAAACAATAGTCACACACGGAATCCCGATCAACGGATTGATAAACGAAGCCGTAAAACCGGCATCCGACAATTGGGTCAGGATGAAAACATGTGAGAGATAGATGCCAAAACTGTATTTGCTGATTAGATTTGTCACCAACCTGAATTTCCCCAGCGGAAGATGATAGTGCTTTATAAACACAAATAGGCCTGCAGCTGTGATAATTACATTGGGACTTAGATAGGTATAAAAATATCCGTTAAAATCACCGTCATTTTCCGAAGACAAATAAGTACCTATCATGGTGACGATCACTCCGGTAATGAAGAGCAGAAGTCCCATTGTTTTTGCCCTTTTTCCCTCAATTTTATACGCTAACAGGTAACCGAGGATGGGATAACCCAGATAGCCCGAAAAATAAGTAAAATCGATATTGGGCACCGAAGGATTGACTCCCGGCAAATTGAACAATAACACGCAGATCCATACGATGATGTAGTAGAATATCTCTTTCCCGGAACTATTAACGATCCATTTGCTTACTAATGGAATAATGAGATAGACTCCAATCAGCATGTATACATACCACAGGTGATATGAGGCGCCGGTTTTGAGTTGATAGACAATGTAACTGTAGGTTTGCCAAAAGTCCATTTCGATTCCGTGCTCCCTTTTCAGATAGATTTTGTAAGCAATGTAAATCAGGCTCCAAAAGAGGAAGGGCAGTAGGATTCTGGTAATGCGTTTTTTGAAGAATTCTCCTAACTTGTAACTCTTTGGCAGAATTAAAGCACCGGTTAGCATCAGAAATACCGGTACACAAAAGCGGACAAGGCTGTCGAATACATTCGCGATCCACCACTCCGATTGCGGAACATCGCCATATTTATTCACTATTCCGGAAGAAACATGCAAAATGATAACACTCACAGTTGCAAGTGCTCTGAGGTCGTTTGCCCAAACAAACTTCTTTTTCTGGTGATGCATGTTGATGCTTTGTTGGTCGTTAAGCCCCGATAAATGGAATTGTAATACGCGGCGCAAAATTACACTTTTTTTACAGATCAGGCTACTTTATCCGCTGATGCCGGTTCTCTCTTTTTATTCGTATTAATACAGTTTAATATATTATGCGAAATAATATTGCGCACAATGTATTATCTTTGCACCCGAATTTTAATATTATCAGGAAGTGTTACAATTAGACAATCAGGCTTGTTTTCCGCTATATGCCCTTTCTCGGGAAATTATTAATCACTACCGTCCGTTACTGGATGAGTTGGATCTTACTTACCCTCAATATCTTGTAATGATGGTGTTGTGGGAATCGCAGCCTCAGACGGTGAATCAGTTGGGAGAACGGTTGTTGCTCGATTCGGGCACGCTGACTCCATTGTTGAAACGGCTTGAACAAAAGGGACTGATTTCAAGAAACAGGCGTTCATCTGATGAACGTGTAGTGGAAATTTCGCTGACAATAGACGGGGTTGATCTTAAGTCTTCTGCAACAGACATTCCCGGGAAGGTGATGCAAAGCATGAATGTGACTCTGGAAGAATTGACTGAGCTGCGCAATGTTGCCCGTAAGTTATTGGCAAAAACCAACCGTGGTTGTACTTCTGCCGGCAAAACCGAATAATCGGACTCTTCCTGTTTGTTTTATATCAAAACTGTAAACTACATTATTATGACATTACTAGAAAATCTTCAGTGGCGTTATGCCACGAAACAGTACGATCCTAACCGAAAAGTTGCTCAGGAGGATGTCGATAAAATTCTGGAAGCAGCTCGTTTTGCGCCTACTTCCTCCGGGTTACAACAATTCAGAGTATTGGTTATTACCAATCAGGAATTGAAAGAAAAAATAGTCCCTATCGCCTGGGATCAGCAAATAGTGGCCGACTGCTCGCACTTGCTGGTTTTTGCGGCCTGGGATCGCTATACCGAAGAGCGTATCGATACAATTTACGATTACACGACGGATGAACGCGGCTTGCCCCGTGGTCGTTTCGGGTCGTACACCGACAAAATCAAGGCTCTTTATCTGCAACAAACTGCCGAAGAAAACTTCGTACACACTGCACGTCAGGCCTACATCGGTTTTGCGATGGCTATTGCTCAGGCAGCCGAACTCAAAGTGGATGCAACGCCAATGGAAGGTTTTTCTCCCGATGAGCTGGATGAATTACTCGATTTGAAGTCGAAAGGGTTGAAAAGTGTGCTTCTGTTGCCATTGGGCTATCGCGATGCCACTAATGACTGGTTGGTAAATATGAAGAAGGTGCGGAATCCGAAAGAAGAGTTTGTTATCGAATACAAATAAGATATTTTTGAACGAAACTTTGTACAAGGGGCATATTGAAAACAAAAAAGAGAGCCAAAACGGCTCTCTTTTTTAATTATATCAAGTTGATATTTAATTTTTTACATTGTTCATACATTTCTTCGGGCCAGATGCTTGCCTGAATCTCTCCGATATGGGCTTTGCGCAGGAAAAACATACAAAGGCGTGATTGCCCGATACCGCCACCTACCGAAAGGGGCAACGAATCTTCCATCAGTCG
The DNA here is from genome assembly GCF_001618385.1 of Paludibacter jiangxiensis. Taxonomy (NCBI): domain Bacteria; kingdom Pseudomonadati; phylum Bacteroidota; class Bacteroidia; order Bacteroidales; family Paludibacteraceae; genus Paludibacter; species Paludibacter jiangxiensis. The sequence continues at coordinate 881,358 of NZ_BDCR01000001.1, forward strand.
TTTGTGGAAATACATTTGGAGGCGTTCTGTTTTTCCTTCCATCTCAAGTTGTTTAATCAGGGAGGCCTTATCTACCCGGATTCCCATGGAAGAGACTTCAAACGGAATTTCAAGAACCGGATTCCAGAGAATGATATCCCCGTTAAGTCCCGGAAGCCCTTTCTCACCGGCAGTAGTCCAGTCGTCATAGTCCGGCGCACGACCGTCGTGTTTTTCGCCGTCGCTAAGCGGACCACCAATACCGATAATAAATACCGCACCGTATTGTTTGGCTACATTATACTCACGTTCTTTAGGCGAAAGATCCGGATAGAGCTTGCGCAGCTCTTCGGCATGAATAAAGGTAATATCGGAGGGCAACGAAGGACGTATTTCTGGAAAACTCTCCGAAACCAGGTATTCGGTGCGAAGAAGCGTGCTGTATATTCTTCTTACAATTGATTTCAGAAAATCGATATTGCGTTCTTCGGCCGACATAACGCGTTCCCAGTCCCACTGATCCACGTAAAGGGAGTGCAGGTTACCCAGTTCTTCGTCGGCACGGATGGCGTTCATGTCGGTGTAAATGCCGTAGCCTTGTTCGATATTATAGTCGGCAAGCGTCACCCGTTTCCATTTAGCCAGCGAATGTACAACTTCGGCGCGGGCATCATTCATATCTTTAATGGGGAAATTTACGGCACGCTCCACTCCGTTCAGGTCGTCGTTGATACCAGTGCCCTGCAATACGAAAAGAGGAGCTGTGACGCGACGTAAGCGTAATTCGGCAGAAAGATTGGCCTGAAAGAAATCTTTGATTTTAGTGATTCCCAATTCTGTTTGTTGAAGATTCAGAATGGGCGTGTAGTTTTTCGGTTCAATTAGATAACTCATAGAAATGTGATTTTTTATAGATCAGACAAAAAGAATAACAAAGTTAATCAAATTGCTACAAAACTCCCCGGTAAAATCACAAATCCAATATTTTTAACTAACAAAAAGGCAGAAATACGCTATTCACGATTCTGAATCCGCTCCATCCGTTGCAACAATGTGGGATGAGAATAATGAACAAAAACGTAAGCTGGGTGGGGATTAAGGTTACTCAGCGCCTGTACAGAGATTTTCTGCAATCCGCTTATAAGTGCATCTCCGAGGCCGTAGTTTGCGGCAAAAGCGTCGGCTTCATATTCATGCTTCCGGGAGAATACATTCATTATAAGTCCAAGAATAATGGATATTGGCTGGTAAAGTAAACCGAATACCACGATACCGATGTGGAATGAAGGTTGCGAGGCTCCCAGCACTTCAGCTGAAACCGGTAGACGGAGAAATAATGACAGTATATATAAAAGGATAAATGATTGTACAAATGATGAAATAAGAGACGATACTACATGTTTCTTTTTGTAGTGTCCTACTTCATGTGCCAGCACGGCAACGACTTCTTCGGTGGTTAGTTGTTCAATGAGAGTGTCGTACAGCACCACCCGTTTCTTACTTCCGAAGCCTGTAAAATAGGCATTGGCCTTTGTGCTGCGTTTCGATCCGTCAATGACAAAGATATTTTTCAGGCTGAACCCTGCTTTTTGGGCAAATGCTTCAATTGCGGTGCGAAGCTCTCCTTCCTCAAGCGGTTTTTGCTTATTGAAGAGAGGAACAATCCATTCGGAATAGAAAAGCAGCATGATAAGAGAGAACAGCGAAATAGCAGCCCAGGTTGCCAGCCAGAAATTGTCTCCTAATTGCTGATACAACCAAAGGATCAATGCCAGAATGCCTCCGGCTAACACAATCGTCAACAAAAGGGACTTGAGTGAATCCAGAATAAATGTCTTTGCTGAGGTTTTATTGAAGCCAAAGCGTTCTTCGATCACAAAAGTGCCGTAAATGCTGAAAGGCAGAGTGAGCAATTCGTTCCCGACAAACAGGATGCCGAAAAAGAGTAACGAGGTTACAATGCTGTTGTCGCTGATGCTGCGGGCAATGTTATCGACCCATGCAAAACCGCCCAACAATAGCATCCCCAATTCCAGTGTTAATGCGAATAAGCGGGTATAATCTTCAAACCGGCTGTTTGCCAATGCATAGTTTTGCTGTTTTGCATATTTTTCTTCATCATAAATTCCGATTAGTTTTTCAGGAATAACGGGAGAAAGCCGGCTGCGGTTGAGGATCGAAAGTATTTGTTCAAGCAGGTAATCGCCTGCCACAAAAATAATAATCAGGATAAATAGGTGTAAAGCCATAGAATTTAAATTTGAAGGGCAAATTTAGCTATTAAGAGGGTATTCGGACGAAGCCTTTGCAATAAAAATAAAATGACTGTTCTTTTCGTTTTCCGTATCGTCCAATAGAATGTTTTATCACTCCGTTTTTAAGATTTTTCAACGGGTGCAAAGAGAGAAAAATGGTTTCATACTGAAACTATCCGATTCTTGCTTCAAATGCCTAAAAATCATGCACAAATACTATACAAGTGTGCAATTTGATTAGGTGTTTTTTAAGAAAAAATAAACATCAAAAATACATGCCAAAACTGGTTTTTTGGTTAACTTTGTGGCAAAACAAACATCACTTACTTATATGTCACGCGAAATAAAATTCAGTTTAGTGTACCGCGACATGTGGCAAGCTTCTGGAAAGTATGTGCCACGTGTTGACCAACTTACAAAAATTGCACCGGTAATTATCGATATGGGCTGTTTTGCCCGTGTAGAGACCAATGGTGGTGCTTTCGAGCAGGTTAACCTGCTTTTTGGTGAAAACCCTAACAAAGCCGTTCGTGAATGGACAAAGCCGTTCAACGATGTAGGTATCCAGACACACATGCTGGAACGTGGTCTTAACGGCCTCCGCATGTTCCCTGTACCTGCCGATGTACGTCAGCTGTTCTTCAAAGTGAAACATGCTCAGGGCACCAACATCTCACGTTCATTCTGCGGCTTGAACGATACCCGTAACCTCGAATTGTCGGTAAAATATGCAAAAGAAGCCGGCATGATTTCGCAGGTTGCCTGTTGTATCACCAACTCGCCTATCCATACTGTGGATTATTACTTGGCAATGGTGGACAAAGTGGTTGAATTCGGTTGCGACGAAATCTGTCTGAAAGACATGGCCGGTATCGGTCGTCCTGCTTTCCTTGGCGAACTGACAGCCGCTATCAAAAAACGTCATCCGCATATCAAAATTCAGTATCACGGTCACACAGGACCTGGTTTCTCTGTTGCTTCAATGCTTGAAGTTGCCCGTGCAGGTGCTGACTACCTTGACGTTGCAATGGAACCGCTCTCCTGGGGTATGGTTCACCCTGACGTGATTACTATTCAGGCTATGTTGAAAAACGCAGGCTTTACAGTTCCTGATATCAACATGGAAGCTTACATGGAAGCTCGCTCATTGACACAATCATTCATCGACGACTTCCTCGGTTACTTCATCGATCCGGGTAACAAGGTGATGACTTCTCTCTTGGTAGGTTGCGGCTTGCCAGGCGGTATGATGGGTTCTATGATGGCCGACCTGAAAGCAATGCACGGTGCTATCAACATGGCGCTGCGTGCTCAAAAGAAACGTGAAGTAACCATCAACGAACTGGTTGTTCTCTTGTTCCAGGAAGTTGAATACATTTGGCCACGTTTGGGTTATCCTCCTTTGGTAACTCCGTTCAGCCAGTATGTGAAGAACATTGCGTTGATGAACGTAATGCACATCCTGAAAGGCGAACCTCGCTGGAGCACCATCGACAAAAATGCATGGGACATGATTCTGGGTAAAACCGGTAATCTCCCCGGCGAACTGGCTCCAGAAATAAAAGAACTGGTTAAGAAAAACGGCTTTGAATTCTATACTGGCAATCCTCAGGATGCATTCCCTAACGAACTGGACAAATACCGTGCCGAAATGAAAGAAAACGGCTGGGATGTTGGTCAGGACGAAGAAGAACTGTTCGAATTCGCAATGCACGAACGCCAGTACCGCGACTACAAAAACGGTAGCGCTAAAAAACGTTTTGAAGCTGAACTTGAAGCTGAAAAAGCAAAAGCAGGCGCTCCGATCATCATTACACGTCCGGTGGTTGAGGTTCCGAAAATCGACGTTACAACCGTTCAGGAACAATATCCGAATGCGAAAGCCGTTCAGGCTCCTGCCAAAGGACAAATGTTGTGGGAATACGATGTGGTTGACGCATCGAAAGCTCCTAACATCGGTGATGCAGTGAAAGAAGGCGATACAGTTGGTTATATCCAGACTATTTACGGTATCGAGCCGGTTAAGGCTGCTTTTGCCGGTAAAATTGTCGCTACTTATCCAAAACAGGGCGATATCATCGAAAAAGGCGAAATCCTTGCTTTTGTTGACTAATATCTTTCAACAATAAAATCAAAGGCCCCATGATCTGTAAACAGGTTATGGGGTTCTTTTTTTGGAAAACGAAGAGGCAACCATCTCCCGGAAGAGAGGTTGCCTCAATTGTTTTTGCGCCTCAGTGCGCACTACTACATACAATCTTTATTTGCCCGGTCTTTGGTTAGTTCCCATCAGCAGAAGCTTCCACTTTGGCCGAAATCTTCTCTATGGCTTCATTCAGCTTTTCCTGCGGAAGTATGATATTGAAATCTCCCCAGAAGGAGGTGTCGTAAACATATTGTGTATCGGCAAATATCTTATTCAGAGGTACCCGTTCTGTTTTTGGGAAAGGTTTTACATCCACCGTATCAATTTTACAGGTTGCCGACTCGAAAAAGATATGCATCGGACTATAGAATAATTGCCGTTTTTGTTTCATTCTGAAAAAGAGATCGCCTCTCAGATGGCTGACGTAATATTTACCGTTCCATTGCTTGTAGGCTACGCTGTAGTAGATTTGCTGCGGTTTGATCTGCACATCACGACTACGTTTCACGATAAACAGGGATGCCGCCTGATCTATATGCCGCGGATCAACTTCAAATTCAGCACGTAACAGTGCCGAATTGTTAGCATCTATGTAGAGTCGGCCCCGATACATAGGATCGCTTATATCCGACTTGGGCTCAAAAGCTACCACATGTGCCAGATGCGAATCATATTCTACCATGTCGATTTTATTGTAATTGAACGGTGTGTTGTCGCTTATATCCATAAAATCGGGAAGATTTTTCATCAAATCAATGAGCAACGAAGCTTCGGGACCGGCTTTCATTTTCAGCACAAGCGTGTCTTTATTTGCCTCATTGGTTATTTTACGCATCTTCAACAGCTTTATCTGTCCTTCGGAAGGCGATTCGTATGACGGTTTGAAGACTTTGAAAACGGCTTCGGAAAGGTAGAGCAGGTCTTTTCTTTTTTCAATTCCTTCGCGATAAAACGACGTCAGGTACGATGGTTCCTGAGGATAGTTTCTGGAGCGGAATTCAACCACCTCCTGTACTATTTTCTTTGGGTTGACCATTCGGACGATCACTTCCTGCAGTGGAACAATGCGTTGGTTCATGTAGATCGTGCGCGAATTTCCTCCAAAAAGAGCTATAGGAATTTGTTTTGCCTCGTATCCGAGATGAGATACATGCAGCATGGCATCCTTGTATTTTATCGGGATTTTCAAGGCAAAACGCCCGTCGGCATTTGCAATGGTACCGATACTGGTGCCATCTATCCCAATGGTACAATCGGCAATGGGGTCGTTATTTAGTTTATCATAAACGGCGCCATTAACGTTGATTGAAGTAACCGAATCGGGCTTTGGATAATCCGGTACAATTGCACGGACGACAGGAATTGCTTGCTTTTTGTCGATAAGGATGTAACGATCCACAACAGAGAGTGTATAGTTGCTGTTTCCCAGAACCCGGAGGATGGCGTCGCGAAGGGTGTAAGTGCCGGCTGGTAGCTTTACTTTCCGTTCATTGTCAGTCACTTTGCTGTCATATATAAAGCTGTAACCGGAAAGCTCTCCTATTTTGTTTAGTAACTCGTAAACGGAGCTTTTTTGCTTTGGAAGAGACAACAAACGCTGTAGCGGTTCCTGAGCGTGAACTGCCGACAGCGTGAGTATAAAGAACAAAATATGAAGAAACAAAAAGCGTTTAGTCATATATAACAGAGATTTAAGGCTTTAATTACAGGATGCGTTACGGCTGTGAAATAAAAATCGAATCCTGAGTTACTTCTCTTTTGAGGTGAAGAGCCAGGCTGATTACCTTCGTCATTCCTTCAACATCGTTGTTATAAAATTGCACATTCAGTTTATGGGTTTTAATAGCTTCACCTTGCAGAGCAACTTTACGTTGTGAATACCGGTTGATGACCTGAACTATTTTTTCAAGGGGTTCGTCTTTGAACTTCATGTGTTTGGTGAAGCTTTCCAACAAACTGGTGTCTGTATATTTGGTTTTTTGCCAGTGATTATCAACAATTGCGGCCTGTTCGCCTGCCACAACATAAGCAAACTCTCCGTTCGATTTTTGGGTTACTTTCACCTTCCCTCTGAGAACTGCCAACTCAAAACTACCTTTGGCATCGCTTTTTACATTAAAGGCTGTACCTAACACTTCAACGATAATCTTCTTTGTTTCAATGCGGAAGGGTTTTTCGGGATTTTTGGCAATATCAAACAGTGCATTTCCCTGCATTACCACTTCGCGGGAGTCGTTGGCAAAGCGTGCCGGATAGAATAGCGAGCTGCTACCTGCCAGATAAACCGTTGAGCCATCCTCCAGTGTCTTTACAAGAGTATTGTCAGCGTCATTGTTGCGCATCGAAAGCAACGGCGTTTTATGCCGGTCGGGGACGAAATAGCGGATAACCACCGTGGTGAGGCAAAGAGCAAACATGGCAGCTACTGCCCAACGGAAGACCGGCATCGCAAAAATGCTGCGTTCTTTCGCGGCAATTGGGATGAGATTGTCCTCTTGCAGCCTTGCATGCAGGTTATTCCATGCTTTATCGATGTCAATCTGCTGTATATCGTTGTTATAATTATCGGTCATTGTAGTAGGTATTATGCGGACGTTTGAGTATTGGAGAACTGCTTTAAATCTTTTCGGAGGAGAGCCAGAGCCTTTGTCATTTCGGCCTCAACGGTCTTTACTGACACGGACAATTCCTGAGCGATTTCGCTATATTTTTTGCCGTCGAAACGACTCATGCAAAAGATTTTGCGTTGCCTTTCGGGCATACGTTTCAACGATAGCGTAAACTGTGCTTCAAGTTCTTTGTACTCCAGTTCATCAACAGGAGTAGGATTTCCGTGCTCAATAAATCCTCCCATTGCTTTCTCACGATAGTTCTCTTCAATTTGCGCATGTTTCAGATAATGGAAAGCCCGGTTTCGGGTAGCCTGATAGAGATACGATTTTAACGACAACCGGATTTGTAATTCTTCCCGCTCTTTCCATAACAGGAAAAACAGATCTTGTACGATTTCTTCTGCAACAGGCATATTGTTGAGGTACGAATTGGCGTACCTGCACAATGGATCATAGTAGTTGCGGAAGAGCTTTTCAAAGGCCTTCAGATCGTTATTCCGTATCTTTGAAAGTAGCAGTAGTTCGTCCAGCATAGCATCAGTTTGGGTTAAGGTTGTATCTCTGCGATTGAACGAAAGATAATTCAAAGATACGTGATAATTTAACTATTGGCGCACAGAAGATTGAAAAAATATACAGTAATCAGTACGCAGTTTGCAGGTTTTTGGCTGCATACAGGGTACTGATTACCGAAGACTTGTTTATTTCTGTTTTCTCAGTTTGTTTACAGCGGCGTCCAGCGATTCAGTCGGAGCAATGATATTATAGTTTTCCCAGTATGCTTCGTCGTAGAAAGAAGGAACTTTATCAGTAAATGCCTGATCGGACTTAAATGCTTCCTTGTAAGGAATTGCTTCCGTTGGTTGCATAGTCCTGTCGGTGGCTACCATTTCCGAAACCAGATCATACTTGCTGGAGAACAGACGGCGTTTCCAGTCGCATTTGAATTTGGCTTCGCTGCGTACGTAGTTGAGGTAATATGTTCCGTTTTGTTCCTTGTAAGTAATTACAAATGAGAATTCAGACGGACGGAATCGTAACCCAACCGGTTTTTTAACCAGCATCATGTTAATTGCTTTGTCGAGATCCTGCATGTCGAGACTGAATTCCACTCTCGTGAATGCCAATGTTTCCTGATCGATGTAGTATTTACCGTTGTAGAGAGGAATCGGCAAAATAACACCCGGTTTGAAGCTGATAACATATTGCAGGCGATTGTCAATGCTTACAGGGTCTTCCATTGCGTAGGTGTAGCATGGCAGAATTTCTTTATCCAACAATACATCGGGATTTTTTACGATGTCAAGCATTACGGCAAGGGTAGGGCCACCCATCAATTTAACTGCAAGTGTATCCGAACTTTTCTGGCTCAACAATTGTCTGCCTTTGAAGATTTTTACACGGTCTTTGAACATAGAGTGATCGTATGCGTCTTTGTAAAGATTGACAACAGCTTCCGAAATCTGGATGTATCGTTTCCCTTTTTGAGCTGTTTCGCGATAGAATCCGGTAAACAGGTCAGCGCTTTTGCTATAGTTTGAAGGAATCTTGTTAATAGCCTGTTCTACCAGTTCTCGTGGCATTTCCGGACGGATGGTCACTTCTCTCAGCATTCGTGGATTTGGAGTCATGCTGACAACAGCATCCGAACTGTTTCCTTCCATGGCGATTCGTTTGTTTTTATAGGCAAGATGAGAGAACTCTATCTCTTTCGCATTGAGCGATGCTTTGACTTTCAAGGTGAATTCTCCATCGGCATTGGTAATGGTACCGATATTGGTGCCCGGGACGGATACATTAACATAGCCCAGATTCTTTTTGGTTTGTGCATCTTTTACCACGCCGCTAACGGTGTAATAATTTTCTCCCGATTGGGCTGCCAGCGGAGAAAAATGAGCCAACAGCATCACTGTAAGCATGCAGCTAAACCATTTTACGATAGTTGTTTTCATAATGGTTGAAATTAAAGTGTTGTAGGATAGTTTTTATTTGTGTCAGGCTGCATTGGTGCCAGCCTTTATCTTTTGCTTTTCGAATCTAAGACCCTTCACGTGAAAAATACCCTAAAATTTTATCAAAAAAAATTGCAAAGCCTTTCTCCATGAGATGAATCGTGAAAAACCGCTACCTTTGTCCTCCAGAAATTACGCATTTAATATCTTGGCAAAGAAGCGACGCTAAACTTGTAAAGAATGCTACGTCAGACTAGGATCGGCCTTGTCCGGTGAGCCAAAAAACAAGGGAGGCAAGCGTAAAATTGACCATTGTTTGAAGCTCCTGACGTAAGGAAGGAGCAAGTTTGGGCAATTTAGCTTGACGAGCGCCGGTTTTTTGAGCGAAGCGGGCATAGCCTTGACCTTTTTGCTTCCTTTTTGTGGCAAGACAAAAAGGAAGTCGGGGTCGCAGGGGCGGAAGCCCCTTATCTAATTTATAAATGCGGAACTCCTGCTTTGTCCTCCGTTAAACTTTACGTATATACGATGAACGCTTATCTTTACATATTTGATACCCTTTCCGATTGGGAAACCGGGTATATTACCGCCGAACTTAATACCGGAAGATTTTTCAAACAACCTGGAAATCCTGTGCGTGTTATCACAATTGCCAACACAAAAGACGCGGTAAAAACAATGGGGGGCATTACCATTTTGCCTGATCAGACGGTCGCAGAAACCACATTTACCGGCAACGATCTGCTGATTCTTCCCGGCGGCGAAACATGGCTGGAAGATATTCACCTGCCGATACTTTCTGTAGTAACCGAATTTTTGTCCAAAGGGATGATTGTCGGAGCTATTTGTGGGGCGACTTTTGCATTGGCAAAGGCCGGGATTCTTGATACGCGGAAACATACCAGCAATGATTTGAATTTCCTTCAACAGATATGTTCTGGTTACAAAGGAGCAGGACTATATCTCAATGAACCTGCGGTGACCGACGATAACGTGATTACAGCTCCCGGAACAGCTCCGCTGGAGTTTGCTAAGCATATTCTCAAACGTCTCGAGGTATTTAAGCCGGAGACTTTAGATGCCTGGTATTCATTGCATAAGCTCAAAGAGCCAAACTATTTTTATGCTTTGATGGCGTCTCTGCAATAGCAACTATTTTCTCAATCCTTTCAAAAAACAGAGTCGAATGTCATTGAAATATGCAGTAATTGGTAGCGGTGCATTGGGTGGTTTTTATGGCGGAAAACTGGCGCATTCAGGTAAGGATGTCCATTTTCTGTTTCACAGCGATTATGAATTTGTGTTGAACAATGGATTAAAGGTGGATTCGGTAAATGGCGATTTTCACCTTACCGGCATTAATGCCTACCAATCCACCGTCGACATGCCAAAGGCCGATGTGGTGCTTGTATGTCTTAAAACTACCAACAACCATCTTCTGAAATCGCTTTTGTCACCTATTCTTCATTCCGGAACCGTTATTGTATTGATACAAAATGGTTTGGGTGTTGAGCAGGATGTTGCCTCCGTTTTCCCGCAGCAACCTATTGTGGGTGGACTGGCATTTATCTGTTCGAACAAAATTGGCGATGGACATATTGCCCATCTTGATTACGGGAAGTTGAATCTGGGTGTATTTCAGGGTGATATTGATCCTGTTGTGGAGCAGATTAAGAACGATTTCACCGAAGCCGGAGTACCGGCAGAAGTGGCCTCAAACCTGATGCAGGCCCGCTGGCAGAAACTGGTCTGGAACATCCCTTACAACGGAATGACAGTCGTGCTGAACACCACTACCGATCGTTTGATGAGCGAGGCATCCACCCGTCAGCTTTCGTACGACCTGATGCTTGAGGTGATAAACGGAGCCCGGGCTTGTGGGGTAGAAGTTAAAGAGAGTTTTGCCGATAAGATGATGGAGCTCACCGACAGCATGACTCCTTATGCGCCAAGCATGAAGCTCGACTTTGACTTTAAGCGTCCGATGGAGATTGAATATATTTATTCACGTCCTGTAAAAGCGGCTATGGAAGCTGGTTACGCCATGAAGAAAGTAGCCATGCTTGAGTCGCAGCTTCGGTTTATTCAGGCCGGATTGTCTGAAATATAACCGGCGTATATTTCGTTTCAAAGTGCTCATAAATGGTAAATTATCCAAATATAGGAGCTTCTGTGAGTTGCTGCATGATAGCACTTTATCCCACCACTAAAAAATAGTATCTTTGCAAGATAATTTTTGCCGTCAAAACCGTCGCATGCTTCGAAATAAAGTATTAATAATAAGTGTATTACTTGGCTTTTTTCTGTTGTTGTTTGCTTCAGCTTCAGCAATAATTGCCCCTCCGCAGGACAATAAAAAGCTTTCAGGCGATACACTCCGCCGTGTACTTCCCGTCGATTCGTTATCGATGAAACCGAAAAAAAAGAAACAGCAAATAGATGACATCATCAACTATCAGGCCGAAGACTCTATCGTTTTTTATGGCAATGGTAACGGTTACATGTATGGGAAAGGGGATGTAAAATACCAGAAAATGTCCTTGCAGGGTGACTTTATCCGGATGAACATGGACAGCAGCCGCGTGTATGCTTCGGCGGTGAAAGATTCTACGGGCACTCTTGTCGGTAAGCCGGTATTTAAAGACGAAAGCAATGAGTTTACTTCCAACGAATTACTCTATAACTTCAACTCAAAGCGGGGACTGATCCACCATACGGTGACACAGCAGGGAGAAGGCTTTGTGGTGAGCGAAACTTCAAAAATAACGCCCGACAAAATGATCAACATGGTCAATGGTAAGTACACTACCTGCGAAGATCATGAACATCCTCACTTCTATCTTAAGATGACCAAGGCGAAAGTAAAGCCCAAGAGCTTTATTGTGGCGGGTCCGGCCTATCTTGTGTTGGAAGACGTTCCTTTGCCTATTGCATTACCTTTCGGTTATTTCCCGTTCAATGATAAATATTCTTCCGGTGTGATTATGCCGTCGTATGGCGATGATTTTACCCGTGGGTTCAACCTGCACAACGGTGGATATTATTTTGCCCTTAGCGATTATGCGGATCTTGCGCTTACCGGTGAAATATACACCAAAGGAACCTGGGCTCTTAATGGGGCAAGCTCATATGTAAAGCGGTACAAATATCGCGGGAATTTCAATTTCAGCTACCGAAATGATGTGTTCAGCGAAAAGGGGATGCCCGATTACAGTTCGTCAAACAGCATGAGTCTTCAGTGGTCACATAGTCAGGACAGCAAGTCGAACCCGTATTCCAAACTGTCGGGAAGTGTCAACTTCTCTACGACCAGCTTCAACCGCAACAACATCGATAACGTGTATAATGTATCGGTGATGTCACAGAATACAAAAACATCAAGCATCAACTTTACCAAGAGCTTTCCGGAAAACTCTTGGACAATTACTGCCAATGCCAACGTTACCCAGGTGACTTCGGATACCACCATCAACATGACCTTGCCAACGCTGAGCGTAGCATCCGGAACGTTATACCCATTTAAACGAAAAGTGGCGGTAGGTAAAGAACGATGGTATGAAAAGCTGGTGCTTAACTATACAGGTGACTTTTCCAATAGCATTCAGACGAAAGAATACAAGTTGCTAAAGTCATCGTTATCGCGCGACTGGCGAAACGGAGCCAAGCACAACATTTCCACGAATGCATCTTTCAGTCTGTTCAACTACATTACCATCACCCCGTCTTTCAATTATACCGAACGATGGTATATGAGGAAGATCAATCAGCGATGGGATGATGCCCGCAATGCAGTGGCGAGGGATACCACAACGGGTTTTTATCGTTCATACAATTTTAGTGGAAGCATCTCTGCTCAAACGACATTGTATGGATTTTATGTGCCGAGCCGTAAAATTTTTGGTGATAAGATCGATCGTATCCGCCACGTGTTTGTCCCTTCTTTCAGTTTCAGTTACAATCCTGATTTTAGTGATCCCATCTGGGGTTCATATTCCACTTACAGCAAATACGTTGCAGCAACAGCTTCTCATGCTGCTTATCAGGAAACAGTAAAATATTCGCCATTCGAATCCGAAATTTATGGCTATGCAGGTGCCGGAAAATCGGGCGCTATCGGGTATTCATTTACCAACAACATTGAAATGAAGGTAAAGCAAAAATCGGATACTACAGATCTGCCTGTGTATAAAGTGGTGAGCCTTATTGACAATTTCTCTGTCAGCGGATCGTACAACCTTGTGGCAGACTCGCTTCGATGGTCTTTGATCAATGCCAACCTTCGTATTAAGATGCCGTTTTCCAACAATTTTACGTTGAATGTCGGAGGAACATTCGATCCATACATGTATGGTCTGAATGCGAGCGGACAGCCGGTGCATGTGGATCGTTTGCGTTGGAATCATGGGAAATTGCCCCGTTTTATGGGAACCAGTTTCTCTCAGAGCTTCACGCTCAATAACGATACGTTTAAGAAAAAAACCGCTAAAGAAAAGGCAAAAGACAAAGAGAAGGAGGACAAGCTCAAACCTTTGACCGGGGCTGATTTACTGAACCCCGAACTGGTGCTGAAGCATAAACAAGACTCTATTGCTGAGCAGAAGAAGAATGAAAAGCGGGATTTAGATGCCGACGGATATGTAAAGCCAACTTTCAAATGGAGTGTTTCTGCCAACTATGGGGTGCAGTATGGGCAATCGACTTTTAACTATCAGAAGATGGACTACAACATGGGATTGACGCATAGCCTTAGTTTTAATGGCATGTTATCGCCAACCCCGAAATGGAATTGCAACTGGTCGGCTACCTATAGCTTCTCTGACAAAAAACTCACGCAGGTAAATCTTAGCATCACCCGCGACCTGCACTGCTGGTCGATGAGCGCTCAAATAGTACCGGTAGGTTACTACACCTCTTATTCGTTCAAGATTGCCGTTAAATCGTCGCTGCTGCAGGATTTGAAGTATGAAAAGCGGAGTAACTACGGCGAAAATGTAAAATGGGAATAATAGTACCATAGTTAAGATTTATAGGAACTGAAAATTTGAAATTAACGGGTACATGAAAAGACAAAATGCGCAAACCCTCGGAGAAGCGATAAAAGTATTCCTGGCCGAAAAGAAAGCCTTCAATCGCAAATTGCTTGAGAACCGTGTTGTCAGTTCATGGGGTGAAATTATGGGCTCAACGGTGGCATCTTATACTTCTAATGTAGAGATCCGTCGCCAAAAGCTTTATGTGACTCTTACATCGTCTGTACTTCGGCACAGCCTTTCAATGTCGAAAGACGAAATTGTAAAAAAAATAAACCGGGCTTTGGGAGATGATGTGGTAACCGAAGTGGTTTTTCGGTAATTGCCCAACCCTTCCCAAGGGGGAGGGGAACTGAATCTGCACCATTAGATTTACGTTTGTGCAACGTCTTCATGCCCGGAAACTTTGAACTTGAAACTTGAAACTTTGAACCTGAAATTAGTTCATGCAGGAATTTCTTCAACATAAAATATTTCAACTCATTTCGGAAGCTGCCGACGAAATGCAGTGCGAGTGCTACGTTATAGGCGGATACGTGCGCGACCTTTTCCTGAAACGCAATTCGAAAGACATCGATGTGGTGGTCGTTGGGAGCGGCATTGATCTTGCCCAGGCCGTTGCAAAGAAATGGGGCAAAGGCACCCATCTGAGTGTATTCAAAACCTTCGGTACGGCTCAGTTAAAGAAAGGGAGTGTGGAGGTGGAATTTGTGGGCGCCCGTCGGGAATCATACAACCACGATTCGCGGAAGCCGGTGGTGGAAGCCGGAACACTGGAAGACGACCAGCGTCGTCGTGATTTTACGGTCAATGCACTGGCTATTTCACTCAATAAAGATACACTTGGTAAACTGCTTGATCCGTTCGGTGGACTGGAAGATATGGAGAAGAAGATTCTCCGCACGCCGCTCGATCCCGATATTACCTTCAGCGACGATCCGTTGCGCATGATGCGTGCCATACGCTTTGCCACGCAATTGCAATTCAAAATTCATCCCGATACCTTCGATGCCATTGTCCGCAATCGTGAGCGCATTAAAATTATTTCTGCCGAACGCATTGCCGACGAGATGAACAAGATGATGGCGGCAAAACACCCGTCTGAAGGCTTCTTTTTACTCGATAAATCGGGTTTGCTGGAAATTATCTTTCCTGAATTATCGGCTCTGAAAGGGGTGGATGTACGCGGTGGTAAAGGACATAAAGATAATTTTGTTCACACACTGGCCGTCCTCGACAAACTGGCATCGCATTCGGACAACCTGTGGTTGCGTTGGGCAGCGCTGCTGCACGATATTGCCAAACCGGTTACCAAACGCTGGGATGACCAAACCGGCTGGACTTTCCACAATCATAATTTTATCGGTGAAAAAATGATTCCGTCCATCTTCAAACGGATGAAGCTGCCGATGAACGAGAAGATGCGTTTTGTCCAAAAGATGGTATCGCTACACATGCGCCCCATCGTGCTGAGCGAGGAAGGAGTAAGTGATTCGGCCATTCGCCGACTTTTGTTCGATGCCGGCGACGATATAGACCTGCTGATGCAGCTTTGCGAAGCCGATATTACCTCCAAAAATCAGGTGAAGGTGCGGACTCATTTGGAGAATTTTGCGCTCGTTCGTCAAAAACTTATCGACATAGAGAACAAAGATCGCATCCGCAACTGGCAACCTCCTATCGACGGAATCGAAATTATGAAGATATTCAACCTGTCGCAATGCCGTGAGGTTGGTCTACTGAAAAATGCTATCAAAGACGCCATTCTCGATGGCGAAATTCCCAACGAATACGATGCCGCCTACCGTTTCCTGATGGCCAAAGCCGTTGAACTGGGAATAATAAAACAATAGGATAAAGGAATCGATATACAGCACTTTACTTTTATTCTTTTGAAAATAAAAATTTCAGAGCGACATCCCGTCGCCCTGAAATCAAAAACTAAGATGTTTAAGCAAAGTATCGTTACCATAGGCGCAACGATATACGGTTATGGCCTTTCGACTGTATGATTGATGTGGGGCAAGATCACTTATAAGGTGACGGCTTCAATTGTATAGCCTGCTTTCTTGAGTTGTGCCACCAGTCCTTTATCACCTACGAGGTGTAGAAATCCTACAGCGATAAAACACGATTGGGATTTCATCAGTTCGGGTAGTTGGGTCATCCAGTTATTATTCCGGTTCTCTGCAAGGATTTTTTTTTCGTCAGGTGTCATGCTGTCGTCGGCCTTATCGAGAGCGTCAGCTTTTGCCATATCGCCTTTCTTGTAGGCATCTGTGATACTTAATTGCAGATCAATTCCCTTTTGCTTGTTTTTAATGTCGTACATCAGAATTTCAGCCTGACGTTTTAAGGGAAGACTGTTGAGAATAATGTCCATTTGCTGATCGAGAGTTTCCAGCCCTATCACCTTTTTATTGTTCTCTTTTGCTGCTTTCTGTAGTATGCCATCGATCGCCTCCGGCTGTTTGGTCATCCCGTATGCCTGCATAAAAATGAGCCCAGAATAAAGTGTTTCGAGCAGCATTGGCTTCATCATTCCCAATTGAGACAGACCAGCTCCCATCAACTGTTGAAATTCGGTATCGGCAAGCTGATAATCTTCGGGAGATAGCAGCTCTTTCATAGTGGTGCCGGTAAGCATTCCTGCTTGCAACATTTTCATCTGGACTGTAGCCGGGTCGGGAATTTCCATCTCACCCACCACAGCATCGGTTTGCTTGCTAAGGTCGATGATTTTGTCGATATTTTTTATCTGGTCTTTCTCTACCAGATGGTGAGTTCCAAAGAGGTAGCTAGGTTTGGCCAGTCCGTTGCCCGATATTTTCCATAACAGTTGAGCGTTGGCGCTAAAGGTAATTAAAATGGCGATAAATGCTGTGAAGAGGATCTTTTTGTTCATTGGTGTGGTTTTAGGTAAAACAATAATATGGTGTTGATCAGTAAGCAGAGTGTCAAAATTTCAGAGCAATATCCCGTCGCCATGAAGTTAAAGCGCTAATAATAAGCATAATGTGAATTATTTGCACTGGTTTGCGTTTATCTCTTTATCGGAATATTATGCTATTCCGACGTTTATTAATCTTTACTGGCTGTTTGAAAAGTATTTTATCCAAAAGCCGGGAATTAAAGTTTCGTCGGTTTTTACCAACAGGCTCTTCTGCTACTTTTCGATTTCGGTTAGTTAAAAGAATCAGGCAGCTTTGCTTAAGCTGCCGCTGATAAAGACGGTTTGTTTTGCAAATGTACTTATTCGTATTTATATATTGAGAATTCATTTGTGTTTGTATAATTATTTATATTATACAAATAAATGTTTTATCATTTAACGATCTTGGCGAGGATTTTGCCTCCGAAGAAGTTTTCATACGAACATGTTGGAGGCTTTAAAACAACAGAGGCTGTCTCATTGTGAGACAGCCTCTGTTATTCTTTCCGAACCCCGTCAGAATCCGTTATAGATTATATTAATTCGTAGAGGTGAATCGTAACTCTTATTATGGGTCTTTTTGTTTCTTATTTGCACCCCACTGAGCGTTGATTGTTGTTTAATAGACGTTATTGTGCTTGAACTGCTACTTGCTAAGGTGTATTCTATCGGTACCAATACCATCTCTTCAACTGCATCTGCCGGAATGACAGAATTTCCATAGTATTTATGCAGTTTGGCCGTGAGCATTGATGAAAGGTCGAAGGTATAGCAATGCTTTGTCGAGTTGTAGGTTGCTACCATTAAGGTATCACTGGAATAGTTGTAATTCTTCAGATAATTGAGCAGGTTTGCTTTGCGGGTCAGCAACAGTGTTGTCGGTGGTTTTAATGCATAAGGATTGATCGTATCCCTGTTGACAACTTCGACTGTCATTCCTGAATGATTGAAATTGACAACTTTACCCGCTAAATCGTAATTGCCATTTTTATCTTTATGGTTTTTAATCTTGTTGAAGATTCTTCCTACAGGTATATTCACCTGTGTATAGATACCGGCAGGAGAAGTAATGTAGGTGACCGAATCAGGTATGCTGGCAACGGTGCTGATAATGTCTTTATGCGATATAAGACCTATCTGACGTACATCTTTGCTGGCCGGGAAAATAAGACCAGACGTAAGTACGGTATCTTTATTGGACACAAATGCATGATATTTGTAGTACAAAGTCATGTACAGGTGGTGAATATTCCAGATAGAACCGTCGCCGTATTCGGAGCGGAGGTAAATACCTTTAAAGAAGTTCGCAAATGAACTCTGTGTATTAAAAGTGCCATCCTGAGCGGCCTGAAAGAATCGTTTGACTTCATCTGCCGAGAATTTATATTTCAGATGCGGTTGGTATGAGGTGGTGTCCGTTAAAGTGTCGGGCACTGCTACCGAAATACGCGAACCCAGAAGTTTGCTTTTTGAACAATATTTAGAAGCATCCTCAGTGGTGTAGTAGGTAGTGTTGTAATCGAGAGTTCCCTTGTCCATTTCGTAAGCCGAGATTTGTACCGGAGAATGTTTGCTTCCTTTCCAGGTATTGAATACAAGGGTTAACGACAAAGAATCTGCTACTGCTCCGGCAGGCAGCGAAAATTTGCTGGGAGCGGTAAACTGGGCAAGAATCTCACCCCGCGTTGTTCCGTACGTAGCGTTATAAAATTCTCCCAACAGAAGCGAGTCTGCCGAGCAACTTGCCGGTGAACTGTTCGCACCTGTTTTTATGCTGAATGAATTAACATAACATGTGTCAGTACCCAATACTATTCCATCTCCGGAGGGCTGAATAGAAGTCCCCAAATCATAATCCCCGGAACAGGAGGAGAACATCAAAATAGTAGCGGCACATACTACATTCAGGAAAAATTTCATACGATAATAATTGTTTTTTTAAGGTCGTATGGAACTCGCATGTCAGATTATCACTCTCGTTGGTGAATCTCTGTAATCATGCTTGTTTCATATGATAATAATTTTCTTGTTTAAGAACATATGGAACACCATGTTACAACAGCATCGCATTCTTGGATGTTTTTGAAAACATGATCGCTTCATATGACAATAATTTGTTAATCATTAAGGAATGAAAGAACACGTATCCGGTTTCTTTTGGAAGTGAAGAGATCAGTTGCCAAGCCGGCGTGTTTCATAAATGAAGAACTAAACAATTTATTGTTATCTGTCGTATTCTCTTGCCCGCTTTTATCACATTACTTTATCATACAAATCGGTGTACGCCTTAATATAGGTTTCCGCGGTTTGATGTGATAAAAACTTATCGGAGAATTTCTCAGAAGCATATTCTTTCACCTGGGCGTTTATAGTTTCGCTGCCTTCGATAGCGGCATCTGAAAAATCGAGAGCCAGTTTCGAAAGTGCAACAAAATCAACAGATTGATTCTTTATTGAAGTCAAATCCGAATCTTCCACACCGTCAAGGCGTAATATCGTATCGTATCCTTCTTTGAACGGAGTTTTGAAGTCGTCGTTATAAACAGAATAAACGATTTTTGAGTTGCGGAAGAAAGGATCGTCGTGATATGCTTTCTTGATGTAAAGAGGAACCAGAGCAGTCATCCAGCCATGACAGTGAATCACATCGGGAGTCCAGCGGAGTTTCTTTACTGTTTCCAAAACACCACGTGCAAAAAAGATAGTTCTTTCGTTGTTGTCTTCATATTCCACCCCATTCTCATCGGCCATGGTTTGACGGTGATGAAAATAGTCATCGTTGTCTATAAAATAAACCTGCATGCGGGCAGCCTGAATAGACGCTACCTTGATGATGAGAGGGTGATCGGTATCATCAATAATGAGATTCATACCTGAAAGTCGTTG
The DNA here is from genome assembly GCF_001618385.1 of Paludibacter jiangxiensis. NCBI lineage: Bacteria > Pseudomonadati > Bacteroidota > Bacteroidia > Bacteroidales > Paludibacteraceae > Paludibacter > Paludibacter jiangxiensis. Next base: position 901,150 of record NZ_BDCR01000001.1, read on the forward strand.
TACTTCATGTAGTTGATTGCGGCGCTCGTTGATACAACCGAACTTTGGCATGAACGTGCGAATTTCCTTTCCTCCGTCCTGAACCGCCTGCGGTAATTGCCGACAGATGGTTGAGATTTCTGATTCAGGCAAGTAAGGAGTGATTTCTTGCGTGATAAACAATACTTTGGTAGCTTCGCCCATATTGATGAAATAAGTATATTAAGTCAAAAAAACAACGCAAAGGTAGATAAAAAAATTTGTTTTACCACACAAGTATTTCCCTAAGAATTTACATACAAAAGCGGGTTTTTCAATGTTTTACTTCATTTAACACAAGTATGAGATTTCGTCCGACACAGGCATTCGGACTGGGAATATGGAGTAAATTACTTACCGTTGGCGCAATGTCTGTGATGTTGGCAGAAGTAATGGTTTGTGAGTTAATTGAATAACCGAACAGGATGAACGGAACATAAGACTCTTTTCGGTTGCTCGCCGATATGATTTTCCCTGAAGCATCGGCTTCTACCCATCCCGGCATCAGTGAGAAAACTACATCTCCGGAGTGATTCTTATTATAAGAATTTTTCATTCGCGATTGTTCATCATATCCTTTACCGTCCGAATGAAGTATTTCCTGAGTCGTGAATGCTGTTTGTACTCCCTGTAGTTCCATCATAAAGTCAGCGCAATGTTGCTGGATGGCGTTCATCGAAATTCCTTTTTTCTCGATTGTTTTACGGTCAAGATAGATGTTTTTGTTGAAATAGCCGGTAACCCACTGATTCTGGCCATATACAGCCATGAGGTAAAGGTTGAGCAAGGCCATTGAACTTGACGGAACGAATGTGCCTCCGCTTATCTTGTAATTGGCCAGCGTATTTTGCGAGTGAATCTCGCCCTGACTACCGGTAACAACAAACAACGCATGGTTCAACCCGACGCTTTGATCAATCTTATCAATCAGTTCAGAGAGGTATTTATCCAGTCGCAGGTACATGTCTTCTTTTTCTGCCGAAAGCATTTCAAACGAATCATCGCCGTTTGTTTGAAGGGAAAACTGTAATCCGAGATAATCTGTTGTACCTCCTATTCCCATCTTTTCAGTGACAACTGCTTTGAGAGCAGCATCTTTTACAATCTGGTTGACAAAGGGTGTATGCTTGAAATGCTGCACACGTTCCGAAACGGACTTCCCGGTGTTGAAATAGACAAAACCCCTTGCAGCATCCTTTCTTTTGGGTGGAAACAGGTAGGTATTGATAGGATATAAAGGGAACCAGTCTTCCAGTATTGTCGTTTCAAGCGAATGATCCACGTTCATCTGATCCGCCCAGCGAGGCAAGCCCAATGGGTAAAAGGAGGTAGTGGCAAAATGACCTGAGTTGTTGTCAATCCACACTGCTCCGTCGGCTGCATGGCCGGCAAGCATGATGGCTTCATGACTGTTGATCCCGATGGAGAAAACTCTGGATTTTCCCCCGCTGTTCATCTTCAACTCGTCTGATACGGTAGAAGCCAGCAACGGTTTCGGAGACAGTGTTTCGGTTGTACCAATTCCGGCTGCTGAAGGATCTTTCAGGCTTAGTTCCAGTTTATCTGATGCCCGATCATAATACTGATTACCGGTAATGCCGTGATAAAACGGAGGTGTGCCGCAAACCAGAGAGGCATAGTCGCTTGCGGCTCCGCACGAAAGAATCGGATAATACGTATGCCGGCAAACTGCGCCCTGACTGTAAAGGCGGCGAAAGCCTCCTTTGTCGAAAAGATTCCAGAGGGTGGTCAGGTGTTCCGGCTGAAGTCCATCAATTACAATATTGACTACCAAACGAGGGCGTTCGGGTTCGTTTGCAGCATACACTGAACCTGTCAGGCCGATAAAAAATGCTACATACAGGCAAAACGATTTCATGCGTTTATTTTTACATTAAAGTCACATGGAATTGCATGATTGGGGAATAATTATTTCGATTGCTTATTCCCCAATTATGCTCATTTCATTTCTTTTTTGCTTTTCCATTTGCAATGACTACGCTCCTAAAGTATTCTCCTTTCAGTCTCAAATACATAATCGAGCGTAAAGCCAAAACAATAATCAACAGAATCTCAGCTATCACAAAACTTTGTGGTAGCATAAACAAGGTTATCATCATAAATACCTCGCAGGCAAGGAATAGAAATTGCAGGTAGAATGCAAATTTGCGGGTTTGCCGAAAACAAACTGTAAACGCGAAAACCAGCAAGAGTGGATTCAGCCACACAACATTCCAGTTGGAAGATACCAGCGGATGAACGGAGAAAGAAGTCAGGTAAAATACGATAAAGCCGGCAGCTCCTCCAATTCCGAATAAAATAGCATCAAACCAAATTGAGAGCTTCCGATTGCGTTTGTCTTTTGAGCAAATCCACAATGTTACTAACAATAACAGAACGCAAATCCAGGGGATATAATTAAATGCCGGTTTTATATCTTTTCCTTGTGCGGTAACCAGTTGCGACGAACTACTTACCAACGGAACTGTAGTACTGTCACGTTGAATCCGTGCGGTAGCTGCGGCACGCATCAGCCGTTCGGGAAGGAACATGGTTTGCTGAAAGGTTGCGACATTGTCTTTAGGGGCTCCCAATACCAGATGAATACCAAAAAGGATAGCCGGGCTATCCTCGGTGTAGAGATCTATGAGTTGCTGAAAGGTTTCCTTCTTCTTTTCTAAGTTTTTATCGAACGTGATTTTCCCCTTGATTGCACCGATAATCATGTCGCGGGGGCGTGTGGCACAGTTGTCGAAAACAAAATTGTAACGGTAGTACCGATGCTCGGGCTTATAATTCTCAACCAATGCGTCAAACAGAGCCTGTTTTTCACTTTGTTTCAGGTTAAGCACCTGTTCCCACATGTTTATCTGTCGGAGCTGGTATTCAAGTATAAATTCCGAAGTTTCGGTAACTCCCAGTTGATAATCGGTTTCTCCGTTGACAAATTTGTAATAGAACCCCGGGGTGTTATAATCGAAATATCCATAGTTGAAACTGATATCAAGATGGTTAGCCGGATCGGATATGCGAATGGCGGAATGCCCGAATTTCGCATATAGTTCCGGCCCGGGGCCACAGGTGAGGAGCGACACTTTAGCCGAGTCGGACAAAGTGACGGCTCCGGCGGTTACGATTGAAACGAAAAACAGTAAGAGAATGATAGGTCTGCGCATCGATACAAAAATTAGTAATAAACAGGCCTTATAGGCATCCGTTCAGGATTTCACGGACTTTGTCGGGAGTAATCGTCCCGTTTTCACCCAGTTTCCATCCACGTTGTTCAAATCTTTCTACAATGCTGTTAATTGATTCACTGCCGATTCCGTATTCGCTCAGCTTGGTTTTAATGCCGACACTGCGGTAGAAGTTTTCCGTTTTGGCGATAGCAGCCTCTACTTTTTCATCGTCCGAACCTGTCGTGATGTTCCATACCCGTTCGCCATACTGAAGCAGTTTTGCTTTTTTCTCTTCACGCATAACTCTCCAAAGTGACGGCTGAACAATTGCCAGAGTAACAGCATGATCCAAACCGTGGAAAGCTGTCAGTTCGTGACCGATAGAGTGGGTAGCCCAGTCCTGAGGAACTCCCATCGCAATAAAGCCGTTGAGAGCTAATGTCGCGCTGTACATGAAGTTAGACATTAGATCGTAGTTGGTATTGTCGGCAATGACCTTCTCTCCCAGTTCGGTAAGTGTCGAAAGGATTCCTTCGGCAAAGCGATCCTGTACCATCGCCTGAGAAGGGTAGGTGAGATATTGCTCGCAAACATGCACAAAGGTATCTACAATGCCGTTTGCAACCTGACGTTTGGGTAGCGAGTATGTCACTTCCGGATCAAGGATGGAAAAAACCGGATTAGCTTTTATACTACCGAACGCAAGTTTCTCGTGGGTGGCTTTTTTCGAGATAACCGCGTTACCGTTCATCTCAGAACCTGTTGCCGGTAGTGTTAATACCGAAGCCAGAGGAAGTGCATCCGTAATTTTATTCTGGTCTATCAAAAGATCCCATGGATCGCCATTGTAAACAACGGCAGCTGCAATAAATTTGGTTCCGTCGATTACCGAACCGCCTCCTACTGCCAGCAAGAAGTCAATCTTTTGTTCCTTTACAATCTCTACGGCTTTGATCAATGTTTCGTAAGTAGGGTTGGGTTCAATACCGGCAAATTCTGTTACGGAATGGTTTTTCAGGGCTTCTTTTACCTGATCATACACTCCATTGGCTTTGATGCTGCCACCGCCATAGGTCATCAATATTTTTTTATCGGCAGGGATTTCAGTCGCGAGTGTTGCAATTGTTCCTTTGCCGAAAATGAGTTTTGTGGGATTTTGAAAAACAAAATTATTCATATGCAATAAAATTATCGATTAAGTTTGGGAATAGTTTCTCAAGGGGATGCTTTGGATAATAATCTTCCTTGATTTTACACATCAAGAAGAATTTGCCGTGCAAAGATACAATACTTTTTTCAGAGGCAATTGCTTGTGAAAATGGCAAGCGGAATCTTATTTCCGGGTACGACAAAAAAAGTTAATATGCAGATTCAAATGCAACATTTCTTCAAAATAACCGTCTATTAAATTGCATTGTGTTTACTCTTCTCATGTCCTGCCGGGATCAATCTTCAGGTTTGAGAGATATAAATAATTAACCAAACGTCAAATTTATTATCAAATGAAGAAACTGATATTTCTTTTTAGTTTATTGGGAGTGTTTTTGTTCTCTTCTTGTAAGATCGGGGCAGGAGATTCTGAGTATTCTCCTCAGATAAGTGTAGCAGCAACTTCGTTAAACGGGGTCAATCTGACAGCCACATCAACTCTCGATACATTGCATGTAGGGGATGTCTTGAATTTCTGTGTTATTGCTCAGGGGCTTTCAAATCCTTTGGTAAGTGTTCAGGTTACAAATGACACAACTTATTCGGCAATCTCTTTTCCTGATCTGGCATCAATTAGTTCAGGTATTCTGAGCAATAGTAAAACGGATATATCCAAAGGTTATTTGTATCTTTCGGATCTAAATATTGGCACCATTACTTTTAATGTACTATATGTTGCTAAGAAACCGACAAAAACATCAGGAGTGACATTTTCTGTGGTTTCCACCTCTCAGTATACGACAGCACCTTTACAACTGGTTATCCCGGTCAAGTAGCAGATACAGAATATAAAAAACGCGTTGTAAGAGTTCTTCTTGCAACGCGTTTTTTTGTGGAGCCTCTCAAGGGAGTTGAACCCTCGACCTGCTCATTACGAGTGAGCTGCTCTACCACTGAGCTAAAGAGGCTTGATTGGGAGCACAAAATTAATGCAAAATTAAGTTCTGACCAAATTTAATCTGTTTTTATTACGGGTTTAATGTGAGTATAAACAAAGGGCGGCAAAAAGTAGTTTGCCGCCCTTCCGATTTTGGTTAGATGCCTGAGATTGATGTTTGAGTGCTGGAAATAGTAAAGAATTTCCGTAATGTGCCGCCGGTGTAAGCCCCGCCGGAATATACACCATTGGATTCCGTTCCGGTTGAGGATCCTCCTGTGTAGAGATAATAGGTTGAGCCACTCTTCAGTGCTGACGATGAAAATACTACATAATAGTAGGCTCTTGTGGGTTTGAAGGTTATCAGATCGTTTCCGCTGGCATCCTGTAAGTGGAACAGCGTTCCTGCCGAAATATTCGAACTAAACAGGATTTTGAGCGAACATTGTGAAGATCCGGAACTAACGCTCTGAATCATATTCCCCGAGTTGGGCCCTGCGGCTATGAGTGTTCCCCCGGAAATGTTGAAGGAGCCGTTGTAGTCAAGTGCTACTTCGGGTTGTGAGCTTGGTCCGTGTACAGATACGGTACCTCCTGTCATAACGACATTGCCGTTGCTGTCAATTCCATCTCCGTTAGACACTGAAAGATTTATGGTTCCGCCGTTGATGTAGATGCAGCTTCCGTCGTTCGACTCTGTGCCTCCCGCAACGGTTCCTGCCGTAGCATTCAGGCCGTCATTGGATGCTGTAATGTTAGTCGATCCTCCGTTTATTTTGATGACAAAACTTTCTATTCCTTCCCGCGAGGTGGAAACGTTGATGGTTCCGTTATTGATCACAACTGAAGAGTCGGCCTTGAGCCCCTGACTGGCGGTAGCCGCAATACTGAATGTTCCGCCATTTATGATCACCCTTTTTTTCGCATGGATTCCGTCTGCGGAAGTGGAGGTGAGGTTAAATGTACCTCCTTCTACATCAATAAAGCCATAGCCCTTGTCGGTATCGTTATTCGATTTAAGGGCGTGGCCGGTATTTCCTTTTGCGGTAATCGTTCCGTCTCTTACAATCAGATAATCTTTTCCTCGGATAGCATCGTCAACAGCTGTTACGTTGATTGTACCGCTTTTTATAATCAATCCGTCGTCGGTTGCAATGCCATCGTATTTATTCCCATTGACGGTTAGCGCACCGTTCCCAAAGATCGTCATGTCGCAATTGCTGAAAATGGCAGCGTTCGGTTCGTCGGATGAAGCATACGAAGTTGCATCGGTAACCTTATTTGTGGTGTTATCGGCCAGAATCAGGATAGTTTTTTGCGATTTCTTAATATAAAACGGAGAGGTGCTTGAGTTGGCCATGGTAACTCCGTTCATAATAATTTTAACCACAGCCCCCGATGCATTCACAATGAGTTGCCCATTGGTGAGCGATCCCGAAATGGTATAAGTTCCGCCTGCTGTGATGGTGGCGGTACTTCCGCTTACGGTGACGTTAGAAGAACTGGTAGTGATGGATGTACCGTTGAACACAATACCGATGGCCGTGGAGGCATCGTACACGTAATCGGATGCTTCTTCGTGAGTTACACCGACACGGACGTTATCACTGTCGTCGTCACTCTCTTCGTCGAGAAGACTATTTTTACTGCATGAACTGATAAAAATGACAGAGAATAAGAGAAGAGCGAAATAGAGATATTTTCGAAACATAGGTGTTGCTTTTTTAGAGGTTAGTAATAGGTTTTCAGAATGAATAGGTATAGCCGACTCCCACAACAAAGCGGCGAACCGGATCTTTTACATTAATTTCGTTGTCTATCAGATAGTAAAAATCGAATTTGTGCTTTTTTTTCATTGTGTAATTTAACCCGATTGTGTAACGGAAATCTTCAAAAACATTACCGTCCGGATTGTTCAGTTGGTAAAATGTTTCGAATGATCCGTAGGGGGTGATCTTGCAATGTGAAATGTTGTAAGATACTTTCAACCGGTTACGCCAAATCCAAGCTGGATTTATTTTGTAGGTGTCGATAGCTCCGCTCGATTTGATACGGTCGCTTTCGTCTTTGGTGGTCAATTGCAAGCGTTCCCGCAGCGAGAAATTGAAGTTCCCAAGTTTTTGTGATCCGGTAGCAAACAAATTGAATCGATGACGGGGTTGAAAGTCGGAATATTTGGTGTCGTTGAAATCGATAAACTGGTAACTTAAGCCGACTTTCAACGGCTTCCATATTGCATATGAAGCTTCAAGTTGCAAGCTCAACCGATTTATCTTGGATGTGTTGTCCATCGTACGAAGTTCAAATTCCGTACCGAGATCCCATTTCCCCAGTTTCTTTTCCAAACCGAATGAAGTCCATATTCCGAAATCATTTGTGGTCTGAGAATGGGCAAGAGTTGTGGCTAACAGCACAATGAGAGTTAGCGTGCAGATGCGTAAATGATTCATAAGGTGTTTTGTAAGGTGAATATTCATTATTCGTAATAGTAAATAGTGATGGATGCTGTGTCCTTCATGTAGTTAAGTTCGTTTACATCGAACCGGTGGATATTCAACCCGGTGCGATTCTTTAGTTCATTGAGCAAATCGGCCGAAAATTCGGGTTTTATCATCTCCACTTTTTCAAAAAGGACTGTTTTGGTCGATTCGCGTTTGATAACAAACTTTGAATCAAGCAAGAGTGTGGCAACGAAAATAATTCCGCAGATCACAGCCAGATCCCATATTTCCATCTGAATAGCACTGATTAACCCGACTGCAATGAAAATGAATAGATACGTCATATCTTTCATGCTGATGCCCGAAGTTCGGTAACGCAGCATCGAAAAGACAGCAAAAAGACCGAACGCAGCTCCCATTGAGAGTTTGACCTTGTTCAGCACGAACGTCAACAGGAAAATGGTAATATTGAACAGTATAAATGTAAAGATGGTATCCATCTTCTTGTAGTTCGGGTAATAGACGCAAAGTATTATCAAAATAACCGTTACGATGTCGATAGCAATGCCGGCAAAGAAATTTGGATTGATCTCGATGACCTCCTTTTTCTTTTCTGTTGTAACGTTCACGTTAATAGGATCGTCCGAAGAGAAGATTCCGTTGGGTAATGATGGTGCCGCCTGAATTGTGCAGGGGAGTACCGTTACCAGCATTAGCGCCAGGAGGATAATTTTAGGTCGCATTGAGATTAGACAATTTGTTAACATATAGCAATTTGGATTTAAATGAATTTGTTTTCACGTCGGGAACGAAGCTCGCAATTCCGAGGCAGTATTTGCTGATAGAGAGACATTGGATATGTTCATCCTGCATAAGAGACCGGAAAGGGGAGCGTCCGTTTTTTCCCTGTTTTACTTCTGCAATTACCAGATTTGGGAATGAATGTGTTTCCTGATTGATCTGATAAGTCATGTCGAAATCAATGGTAAGTCTCTCCGTCAAAGATTTATTTACAAGAGTAATACGGTTGTAATTGATCTGTATGGCTTCGTTGAGTGATTCGGCTTTCAGGGCCGTTTCATTTTCAAGAAAGCCGGATATTTCTTCCGAGAGGAAGCACCGGGATTCGTTTAATTTCATTCGGCTTTTTACGGTGCGTCCTTTGTTCGATTTAAATTTGATTTCGAAAAAACTCTGGTCAGAGTCGACATAGGTGCGGAAGCGGATTTTGTACCGGTTGCCCCTTCCGTTGTGGTGATTGGTGTAAAGAGAATAATCGGGAGTATCCAGATAGCGGGTTTCATAATGGCCGTATTGTTGTCCGCCGATTGTCAATACCTTGTATTTAGGTTGACTTTGGAGTAGAATATCCTGTAGTTGACCGATGTGAAAAATGTACTTGGTATCCGTTCGGTCAAGCAGACGTACCTTATCCATTTCAGAAAGGCAAATAGGTTCGAACAATTTAAGAGAATCGGAAATTGCGTTCATCTTCTCGTAGTTTTAGTGCATGAGTTGCTTGGAAAACTTAATGACCGTACGGATTTGGTCTGGCCAAACACTCCGGTTGTTTGTGTTTACAAGGTTAAAAAACGAGTAGAGATGTCGCTGATAGGCTGGTGTGTTTGTTAAGGTTTAAGTCAGGAAAAGTCTGCCGAAAGTGCATTGTGCCGGTGCATTCCGGCAGAACCATTCCTATAAATAAAGCGATGAACTTTATTGCATAATCTACATCACATTTGTAGTCAGGCGACTACAAATATATTGCAGGATTATTACGATGCAAAAGTAAATTAACAATTCACACCTGTCAAATAAATGAGGTAAAGAGGCTGTTTGTTGAGGGGAAATCTTAGTTGTGGAATGTTCTGAAGAAATCTTCTTCAAATCGATTGCCAATAGGGATTTGTTTTTCTCCAACTGTAATCATTTTGTTTCTGATGCTTTCTATTTTCCCTGAGGCAACAATGTATGATTTGTGTGTACGGATAAACTGATCGGGAGGGAGCTTTTCCAGAATACTCTTCATTGTCATTCTGACTACTACAGGTTTCCCGTTGGAGAGATGAATTTTCAGGTAATCATCCAGACCTTCAATGTATAAAATAGAGTCGAAACTGATTTTGATGAGCGTGTAGTCAGCCCGAATAATCAGGGAAGAACCGAATGGCGAAGAACCGGTTTTTCGGTCTAAAAGATGTTGAACTTTTTGTGCGGCATGTAAAAATCGTTCGTAAGTGTAAGGTTTCAAAAGGTAATCGATCGCGTTGACGTTGAAACCTTCTACAGCATATTCGGAGTATGCAGTGGTGAATATCACCATTACCGGCGTATCAAGGTGTTTGTACCACTGCACACCGTTGACAGATGGCATCTGAATGTCGAGGAATAGTAAATCGACGGGATATTTTTTCAGAAAACGCAGAGCTTCCTGTGGCTGCGTAAAAGTCTTTTGTAATTCTATGAATCCGCAATCGACACAGAACTTTTCAATCACTTTCAATGCAGGAGGTTCATCATCAATGGCAATAGCTCTGATCATATCTGGGAGATAGTTAATTCAATGGAGAAGTCTTTTTCAGACTCGCGAATGCTAAGTGTGTGTGTCGTAGGATATATCAATGCCAGTCGTTTACGAACGTTTTTGAGCCCGGTTCCGTTAGCTTTGATGTTTTTGTCCAGTTTTACTTTTTTGTTATAAACCGATAACGTAAGCTTGTCTGCATTTATTATGAGGCAGATTTTAATATGGGATGGTTCTTCTGGATTTACCCCGAATTTAAAGGCATTTTCGATAAATGGTATCAATATCAGAGGAGCAATTTTCTGTTCGGTAATATTGCCTGTAATACTGTAATCGACTGAGGCTGTTTCTCCAAGGCGGAGGCGTTGCAGCTCAATGTAATTGCTAATGTAGTTGGCTTCCTTTTGTAAAGGAACAAAATCGTCATTAACTTCGCTGGTTACATACCGCATTAGTTCAGAGAGTTTTATAATTGCCGATGGTGTTTTATCCGATTTTTCGAGCGACAAAGAATAGATACTATTCAGCGTATTGAACAAAAAATGTGGATTGACCTGCAATTTAAGATAAGAAAGTTCTGATGCTTTTTTCTCATCCTGAGCTTTGATCCATAATTCTCTTAATTTCAACAATATGGATAAAAATAAGATAATGAGAAACTTCAAAAAGTTCGATTCCAGCTGAAACGGCATTATCCAATGATGCTGGGGCTGATGATGTTGCATCTCACCGTGATCCATGGGTGGTGGCATCATCGGGTTGTGCGGTTCGTGTGGCATGTGTTGTGGAACACCCCAATGCTCCGGAATCAATATAGACGGAAAAATTGTTATCAGGGCAAAACAGCCAATTGTAATCAAACCAAATTGCAGGTATCTCTTTCTGTGATAATAGTTTGGAATAAAATAATAGAAGTTGGCATAAAAATAGGGGATCATCAGCAACGAACTGATGAAATTCCGGATATCGGGTTTACCGATCTCCCACGATCCGAAGAACGAAAAATCGGGAGAGACGATGATGGGGAGCAGGGCAAATGCCACCCAGCAAAGTGTGTGAATCCATATTTTCTGCAAAGGCCACTTCATGACGTAAATTTTAACCGAAGCAAAGGTAATTCAACTTTTAGAAAAAACAAAAGCGGCTGAAAATGAACCTTTCAGCCGCTTCAATGGGTTAATAATTGTTGTGAATCTTATTCAACAATCTTCTTGAACAGTTCCTTCATCGAAACTTTCTGTGCGATTATTTCATGCAGTTTTTCTACAGGAACACGTTCCTGTTGCATGGTGTCACGGTAGCGGATGGTTACTGTGTTATCGGTTAATGAGTCATGGTCTACTGTTACGCAGAAAGGAGTACCGATGGCATCCTGACGGCGGTAGCGTTTCCCGATGGAGTCTTTTTCGTCGTACTGGCATTTGAAATCGAACTTCAAACTGTTCATGATTTCGCGTGCTTTCTCGGGTAGTCCGTCTTTTTTCACCAATGGCATAACGGCCAGTTTGATCGGAGCCAACACTGCCGGAAGTTTCAACACTACGCGGCTTTCTCCGTTTTCAAGCTGTTCTTCGGTGTACGAAGCTGCCATGATAGAGAGGAATGTACGGTCGACACCAATCGAGGTTTCGATAACGTACGGAGTGTATGATTCGTTGAGTTCGGGATCGAAATATTTGATGCTTTTGCCCGAATATTTTTCGTGGCTGCTCAGGTCGAAATCGGTACGTGAGTGGATACCTTCCACTTCCTTGAAGCCAAACGGCATTTCGAATTCGATATCGGTAGCGGCATTAGCATAGTGAGCCAGTTTGTCGTGATCGTGGAAACGATATTTGTGGTCGCCAAGTCCGAGAGCTTTATGCCATTTCAGACGGGTTTCCTTCCATTGTTTGAACCACTCCATTTCGGTGCCAGGGCGTACGAAGAACTGCATCTCCATCTGTTCAAATTCACGCATACGGAAGATGAACTGACGGGCAACGATTTCGTTACGGAAAGCCTTACCGATTTGAGCGATACCGAAAGGAATCTTCATGCGGCCGGTTTTCTGTACGTTGAGGTAGTTCACAAAAATACCCTGAGCTGTTTCCGGACGAAGGTAAATCTTCATGGCACCATCGGCGGTGGAACCCATTTCGGTAGAGAACATCAGGTTAAATTGACGAACGTCTGTCCAGTTTTTGGTTCCGCTGATGGGGCAAACTACTTCGTAGTCAACGATGATTTGTTTCAGTTCAGCCAGGTCGCTGTCGTTCAGAGCCTTTACAAAACGAGCGTGAATTTCATCACGTTTTGCCTGGTGTTCCTGTACGCGGGGATTGGTCTGACGGTAAAGAGCTGCATCAAACGATTCGCCGAAACGTTTGGCGGCTTTTTCCACTTCTTTTTCAATTTTATCGTCGTATTTTGCCAACAGGTCTTCAATGAGGACATCGGCACGGTAACGCTTTTTGGAATCTTTGTTGTCGATGAGCGGATCGTTGAAAGCATCCACGTGACCCGAAGCTTTCCAGGTGGTTGGGTGCATAAAGATAGCGGCATCGATTCCCACTACATTTTCGTGGAGCAACACCATGCTGTCCCACCAATATTTTTTGATATTGTTTTTCAGTTCAACGCCGTTTTGCCCGTAATCGTATACGGCTCCAAGTCCGTCGTAAATTTCGCTTGAAGGGAATACAAAACCGTACTCTTTACAGTGTGCGACTAATTTCTTAAAAACGTCTTCTTGTTGTGCCATTTTTGAATATGTTGAATCGTTAATCGATAAATTGTTCGTTTTGAATTTACTTTGACGAAAATGATTACTATCCGAAAGTAAACCTGCAATTGTCAATACATTCGGTTTCAAAAACCAGACTACAAAGTTACGATTTTTTTGTCATTCGGAAAACGATTACCTTTGCATTCTATTTTGATAAGTATGAGAGCATTCAGTTTTTTCGCGGCATTCGTTTTCGCATATATGGCTTCGGCCAATCCTCCTTTGGTTATTGACTACACTTCCCGGGTTCATCTCGGATACCACGCAAAACCTTCGCGCAATGTCGATATAATTGTAATTCATTCAACACGTTGTCTGGATGGAGATCCTTATGATGTGAAATGTGCCATCGAAGTGTTTCAACACTATAAAGTGGCCTCTCACTATATGATTGATCGTCAGGGGAATATTTATCGCCTTGTGGCCGAGAAAGATATTGCTTATCAGGCCGGAAGAAGCGTTCTGCCGCAAAACGGGAGAAAGATGCTCAACGGTTCGTCTATTGGCATCGAACTGCTCAACTCGCCGACCGATCCTCCGACCGAACTTCAGTACAAGGCACTGGCCGAATTGGTGAAGGACATCAAATCCCGCTACCCGATCAAGTACATCGTCGGTCACAACGATATAGCGCCCAAGCGAAAGACAGATCCCTGGCTGTTTGACTGGCAGAAATTTAACAGTTTGATAAAGTAGTATTCAGAACGCTTCCAGTGCTGTGAAGTACAGCTGAATTCCTTTTTCATAGTTGGTGTGGGTTATGTCCCAGCGTCCGCTTATATTGATTTTGCCCCGTGTAAGCCTAAACCGGATACCGGCTCCGTAAGATGTTTTCAACCGGTCGATACTCAGGTCGCAACTGTTGAAAACATCGCCCGAAGAACCAAACACAGCTCCCCGTATATTTTTGTAAAGAGGGAACCGATATTCTCCCTGAATGGCCGCCATCACATTGTCGCGGAACAAGCCTCCGGGTATTCCTCTCAATAGTTGGTTGCTTCCAATGGTGGTAAGCATCTGAAACGGGATGGCATTGCCCAGTCGCCAGTCGGTGACAAATTGCCATGCAAAAACATGTTGCTTGTAAAGTGCTATGTACTGGCGAAAATCGATTCCTACTTGGACAATGTTGTACGAGCTTCCCCAGAACGGATCGAAATGTACGAGGCTGGCGCTTCCCAGAATTCCTTTTGTTGGATAAAACAGGTTGTCGCGTGAATCGTAGGTGATAACGCCGCCAACGCCAAGCAGAGAATAGGGCTTCCATCCGGTTACATGAACACCCATTGCCTTGAATTTCAAGCTGTCTTCCAAAACGGGTTTTTCGCTTTGAAGAGAAAACAGCAGACCGAGACTCAGATGTTTGCTCAGGAATCGCTGAAATTGGAAGTTGAACGAATAATTACGGGAAGTATAAGCTATTGGATCTTTTAGAAACTTATGATGATCGTTACCTATGCCAATAAAACTTGCCGGAAATTTCTGTGCCGAAATGTTGCCGAAAAGGGTCCATTTGCCTCCTCCGCCCAGGTAGAGGCGGGGAGAGAAACTAAGCGAATATTGATGTTTTTGAGTGAATACCTCGTTGAAAGAAAGGCTGCTGATTCTTGTGGAATCGATAAAGTGGAAATAATAACCTCCGTTGATTCCAAAAAGGTTGCCGGTTTCTTTCTGGTAGGATAATGTGGGAATAAAATAAAAATTCAGCCGACTTATTTTATTCATTAGCGAATCAATATTGATTCCACAGGCAGAATAAAGCGATAGAACTGATGCTATAATAGTCAATATGTATCGCTTTCTCATTTGCATAACAATTAATCATCCCGCCCTTCGTAAAGCGGGATGCACAAATATAGTTATTGCAAAAGGAATTTCTTGAAATCGGCAAACTCTTTTGAAAGTTCGAAGCTGAGTTTTTCCCCTTTCATGAATTCCTGCAATTTTTCAGGAATAGCAACCTTTTCGCCAATGATTGCTTCGACGGTTCCAACAAATTTTGCCGGATGAGCTGTTTCGAGGAAAACCCCTGTTTCGCCTTCTTTCAGACCCTCTTTCAAGGCCTGATAGCCGCAGGCTCCGTGAGGATCGAGCAGGTAACCGGTCGATTGGTAACAACTCTTCATTGTTGCACCTATCTGTTCGTCGAGGTAACGACAGCCTGAAATATCAGCCGAGATATTTTCGTGCGAATTGCCGTATAGATCGAGCACACGGGCAAAGTTGCTTGGGTCGCCTACGTCCATGGCGTTGGCGATGGTAGCCACCGAAGGACGAGGAGAATATTTTCCGGTTTCGAGATATTGTAAGAAGATGTCGTTCTGATTGTTGGCCGCGATAAAACGTTTGATAGGAAGACCCATTCGTTTACCGAAAAGTCCGGCCGTGATGTTTCCGAAGTTTCCGCTTGGTACGCAAACCACCAGATTGTCGGCTTTGCCCTGTTTTTTGAGCTGGGCGTAAGCGTTGAAGTAGTAAAATGCCTGCGGAAGGAAACGCGCTACGTTGATGGAGTTGGCCGAAGTCAGTTTTAGTTTTGCGTTCAACTCTTCGTCCATGAAGGCCGATTTTACCAGACGCTGGCAATCGTCGAACGTGCCGTCGACTTCCAAAGCGGTGATATTTTTGCCCAGCGTGGTGAATTGTTTCTCCTGAATTTCGCTTACCAACCCTTTGGGATAAAGTACGTAAACATGAATTCCCTCTACGCCGAGGAATCCGTTGGCAACGGCGCTTCCGGTATCGCCCGAGGTTGCCACCAACACGTTGACGTCGGTTTGCCCTTGTTTTTTAATGAAATATCCCAGCAAGCGCGCCATAAAGCGGCCTCCCACGTCTTTGAACGCGAGTGTCGGGCCGTGGAAAAGTTCAAGGCTGTAGATGTTTTCTTCTACCTTGACGACCGGAGTTTCGAAACTGAGTGTATCGTAAACGATTTGCTTCAGTGTATCGGCCTCGATATCTTCTCCGAAAAATGCATCGGCAACGCGATAGGCAATTTCCTGAAAAGAGAGTTGGTCGATCGTTTCGAAAAATCCGGCAGGCAGAGCCTTGATTTTTTCAGGCATGTAAAGCCCTTTATCGGGAGCCAGTCCTTTCACTACGGCTTCCTGCAAAGAAGCTATCGACGACTGGTGGTTGGTGCTGTAATAGTTCATCTATCAATTTGAAAATTTGAAAATTTGAAAATGAGCCAATTCGATGATTTTCAAATTGACACATTTTCAAATTATCGAATTGATTACTCTTTGTGTCTCTTTTTCAATTCGTTTGCTAAATCTTCGATGCGATATCCTTTCGATGTTAGCAAAACGATGAGGTGATAAATCAGGTCGGAAGCCTCATAAATCATGCGATCGTCGGTGCCGTTGGTGGCTTCGATAACTGTTTCCACGGCTTCTTCGCCCACCTTTTGAGCCATGCGGTTGATGCCTTTGTTGAACAGCGAAGTAGTGTAAGACCCTTCGGGCATCTCTTTTTTGCGCTTGTCGATAAAGTCCTGCAAATAAGCGAGGAACTGGATATCGTTGCTATTGGTTTCTCCCCAGCAGGTATCGTCGCCGGTGTGGCAAACCGGGCCTACCGGATGCACTTTGATGAGCAATGTATCGTTATCGCAATCGGGAGCCATAGAAACGACATTCAGAAAATTGCCGCTCTCTTCTCCTTTTGTCCACAGACGGTTTTTGGTACGGCTGAAAAATGTTACCTGTTTGGTGGTCACTGTTTTTTCGTAAGCCTCTTCGTTCATGTAACCCAACATGAGTACTTTATTGGTGACGGCATCCTGAATGATGGCAGGAATCAGGCCGTTGCCTTTTGCGAAATCTAATTTCATACTATAATAATTTTTTCGTCTAAGGAAGTATGGAACTCTCCCGTAAAACGGGATTCGTTTCATCATCGTTGTTTGAAAGAGAAATGAATCTTTCTTTTATATAAATCGTTGTAATTCTGATAATTTGATACGCCCTTCGTAAATGGCCTTGCCGAATACCACCGATGGAATTCCGGCCTCATCGAGCGCTTCGATATCGGCAATGCTGCTAACTCCTCCGCTGGCAATCAGTTGCAAAGCTGGAAAATGAGCCATTATTTTTTTGTACAATTCCACCGAAGTTCCCGTCAACATACCGTCTTTGGCAATATCGGTGCACAAAACCTTTTGAATCCCTTTTTTGCAATATCCTTCGATAAAGGGCATCAGGTCGTTGTCGGTGGTTTCGAGCCAACCGCTTACGGCAATTTTTTCGTTGTGGACGTCGGCACCCAAAATGATGCGTTCGGTACCATAACGTTCTATCCAGTGCGAGAATACATCCGGTTGTTTTACGGCGATACTTCCTCCGGTTACCATGGAGGCACCACATTCAAAAGCGATGCGAAGGTCGTCGTCACTTTTGAGGCCTCCCCCGAAATCAATGACCAAATCGGTGTGAGTGGCAATGCTTTCGAGTACTTTATGATTGACAATGTGCTGCGCTTTGGCACCATCCAAATCGACAACATGCAGTCGGCGGATACCGGCATCGGCAAACTCTTTGGCCACTTCAAGCGGCTGTTCGTTATAGACTTTTTTCTGCTGATAGTCGCCCTGAGAGAGTCGGACACATTTGCCCTCTATGATGTCGATGGCGGGAATAATTTCAATCATCTACTGGTCAATCAAAAACGTTTTAATAACTTTGCAAAGTTACTCTTTTTCGGTTGAATTCTTTGCATAAAGAGCTATCACTTTGTGGTATAATGGCAAATTATTGAAATATAGTTTTTTATCATGTCTCGATGCTTTTTGTGATTAATAATTCATCTTGAAAATGAATAGGATACGAAAAAATATACCGAATATTTATACGAATAAATGAACATAAAAATGAATATGAGAAAAATTTTGCTGGCGCTTTTTATGGGCGCGATTGTTGGCAGCCTATATGCCCAAAATGCTTCGGCTTCTTCCAATCAGGAATCGGCTGACAGAGGCTACATTGTGAAACTTGGGCAGACAGCTCCCGGGTTTACCATGACACTGACCGACGGACGTACCGTCAATTTGTGGTCGTTACGGGGCAAAGTGGTGATGTTGCAGTTTACGGCGAGTTGGTGTGGTGTTTGCCGCAAAGAAATGCCTTTTATTGAGAAAGATATATGGCAACGCTGGAAATCGAATCCTTCGTTTGCTTTGTATGCTATCGACCGTGATGAACCGCTCGACGTTGCGAAGAATTTTAGTTTGAGTACCGGTATCACTTATCCGATGGCACTCGATCCTGGCGCTGCACATTTTCAGCTTTATGCCGATAAAGAAGCAGGTGTTACACGGAATGTGATTATCGACAAAGAGGGTAAAATTGTCTTTATGACAAGACTTTACAACGAAACAGAGTTCAAAGCAATGGTAGCAAAACTGGAAGAGTTGCTCAAATAGTCGATTTATTCGAAAACGTAAAGTTTGGAAGGAGACGTCCGCTCGAGCGTGACAAGTTCCACATCCTTGCCGGCTATGATTCCTTTGTCGGCGAGTAATTCGCTTACAGTGCAGTAGGCCAGTTCAGGAAGGTTGTTGGAATGGCTCAGGTGGCAGAGATAAATATATTTCAGTTTATCCGAATAGTTGTCGGCCAGAAAGCGGCCGGCATCGCTGTTGCTCAGGTGACCGGTGTTACTGCGGATACGTTCCTGTAACATGTAGGGGTACGGCCCGTTTGCCAGCATCTCTTCATCGTAGTTGGCTTCGAGCACCAGATAATCGGCATCGGAGATATAGCGGGCAGAATTTTCGCAAACATAGCCAAGGTCGGTTGCCAGTGTGAAAGTATGTCCTTTATATTCAACGCTGTACCCAACATTGTCGGTGCCATCGTGCGAAACTTCGAAAGCGGTAATTTTCCAGTCTCCAATCGAGACAGGTTCTTCTTTGGAGATAATTTTTTGTCCGGCAATAAACTGACTTCCAAGTTGTTGAAGTTGAGCGATGGATGAAAGCGTTTCCTTTGTTCCGTAGATAGGAATTAGCAGCTTGTCAACAAGCGGTTTTACCGATTTAATGTGGTCGAAATGGTCATGAGTGATAAAAACGCCGAGAATGTCCGAGAATTCGAGACCAATCTCTTTCAGGCGTTTTTTCATGGTACGGATACCGATTCCCGCGTCTATCAGTATGCCCTGAGTTGCATTGCCTACAAAAAAGCAATTCCCGCTACTTCCGCTTGCAAAACTGATAAACCGTAATTTGTCCATTTCCCATGTTTTAAATTTGGAGTGCAAAGGTAACAAAAAAAGGGTTGAACTAACTCTTAAAAATAACAGGAAGGATCACTCCGGTTTCTTTTTTGTAAATTTGCAATAGTATGTAGTTTCTTAAATTGAAGCATGCAGGGTGACTCCCATTGGTTTCTACCGACAGTAAAATAAATTTTCAAGGGATGAATATTATCAGAAACGTCATTAGTGAATTGACTCCCATTTTCTCAGCTAATGAAGCCCGGGCTGTTGCAATTGCTCTTTGCGAACATGTTACAGGATTTTCGAGAGCTCAGTTATTATCCGATGGCACTTTAGTCCTGACAGACGAGCAACAGCAACAAGTTTCGCGGTGCATCGACAGATTGCGAACACAGGAACCGTTGCAATATGTGTTGGGTGAAACGGAGTTTTACGGACTCAGTTTCAAAGTCGACCATAGGGTGCTTATTCCCCGACCCGAAACGGAAGAGTTGGTGGAGTGGATAAAGAATGACTATAAAGACATATCGTGTTCTGTCATAGATTTTTGTACCGGGAGCGGATGCATTGCCATTGCGCTGGCGAAGAATCTTCCTGAAGCCGAAATTCAGGCTTGCGATCTTTCGGAAGATGCACTTGAGGTGGCTCGTGCAAATGCAAAATATAACGACGCGAATGTTCGCTTTTTTTGTGCGGACGTTCTATCGGAATCGTTTGCCGATACATTGGAACCGATTGACGTGATAGTGAGTAATCCGCCCTATGTCCTTGAAAATGAAAAAGCAGCCATGCAGTCGAATGTGCTCGATTTTGAACCTTCAATGGCTTTGTTTGTTCCTGATGCTAATCCGCTGTTGTTTTATGAGGCGATCGGCAAAATAGCACTTGCCCGACTGAAACCAGAGGGCGCTTTGTATGTTGAGATTAACCGTGATAAAGGAAAAGAAACGGTTGAATTATTCCGGCAAATGGGCTTCGGGTTTGTGGAGCTGCGTACCGACCTTTTCGGAAACGCGAGAATGGTTAAAGCAATAAAGAATTGAATGTAAAAGACTACTTTGGCAATGGAAATCCCGTATGATTTATTATTGAAAAAGGGCGCTGCTTACAGCTCAAAACAAGAGGTTTGTAGTGCCGACATAGAAGCGAAACTTCAGCTGTGGGGTGCCGATGCCGATCAGACGGAGAAAATTGTTTCATATCTTGTTGAACAAAAATATATTGATAATGAGCGTTTTTGTAGTGCATTTGTGAATGACAAACTGCGATTCAACAAGTGGGGAAAGCTGAAAATAACTCAGGCTCTGCGGATGAAGAAGATCCCCGACAGTTTGTTGGAAAGGGTTTTCTCTGAAATGGATGTATCTTTGTACGAACAAACGCTTAGCGAACTGCTGCGGAAAAAAGTCCGGGAAATCAAGGCGGCAAGTGACTACGAAAGAAGAGGTAAATTGCTGAATTTCGCCTTACAACGGGGTTTTGAGTATGAAGTAGCTGATCGTTTAATAAAAGAGATGAACTAATGCGACGAAACAGGTTCATTTTGCATCTATTGTTAAACAGCAGGATGCAGAACTGCTTTTTAGAAAGCTTTCGTCCAGAGAACCAACATTAAAATTGAATTATCGATGAATGAATTTTTAGCACAGGAAGAAAATATAGTGAAGATGTTGCGTACGGTTTTTGATCCTGAAATTCCGGTCAACGTATACGATCTTGGCTTGATTTATAAAGTAGATGTCCTGGAGGACGGTAATGTAAACATTGATATGACACTTACTGCTCCCGGATGTCCGGCTACCGATTTTATACTTGAAGATGTGAAGATGAAAGTGGAGTCGGTTGAAGGAGTTAAAGGCGTAAATATCAATCTTGTATTTGATCCGCCCTGGGATCGTGACATGATGAGCGATGAAGCGAAACTGGAACTGGGATTACTTTAAGGAGAACGATTAAACATCGCGGTTTTTCGGGAGTCAAAGATATATAAGGACTCAATTCGGAAATATTAAAAAAAACACGGCTATGAAAAATCTATTTAAACTTGTTGTGGGATGTATCCTTTCCGTAACCCTATCTTCTTGTTTTGTTACAGGAACTGTATCGGATGATTACGGCGAAGCTTACGTTAATTACTATCCCTACTATTTTTGTCCGGATATGAACTTTTATTTCAATCCCGATTTGAACATATACTGGTGGTATCAGGAAGGTGTGTGGCGTTCAGGCCCTCAGTTGCCTTATTGGTACCATGTTGGTTATAATACTAATTATGTGATTGTTTCTGTTTATGACCGTAACCCGACACGTTATTATTCTCAGCATATGAGAGCCTACAGAAGAGGCGATTATTCAAGTTCGGTGTACCATTTCAACGACAGACCTTCGCAGAGTTTAAGATCCTATCGCCCCGACAGAGCTCCATCCGGTTACAGATCCGGTAGCTCCCGTAATGACGATCTTTATAATTCCCGCCGGAATCCTAACTATGATAACCGGGGTACGCGGAGCAGTTCTACTCCCCAAACGAATGGCAGTCGTTCGTCCGACAACTGGCAGAATAGTTCTCCCAACAGGTCTTCTCAACCCGGTAACCAGCAATGGAACCAGGGAGGGAATTCCAATCAGAGAAATCAAAATTCTCGTCCGGATGGTTCATACAACCGCCAAAATCAAAACCCGGGTCAGGGAAACAACGGAACTGTAAGTCCTTCAAATAATAACAACACCAGACCACAGGGCGGAACTCAGAATCAATTGAATAATGGAAATTCTAACCAGAATAACCAGGGCACCCGTCCGGATGGAACTTACACCCGTCCGACTCAAAATCAAGGTCAGGGGAACAGTGGCACTGTCACTCCTTCGAATAATAACAATACCAGACCGCAGGGAGAAGCTAGATATCAATGGAATAGCGGAAATTCTAACCAGCATAGTCAGGGTGCCCGTCAGGAAAATACGTATAACCGTCCGGCACAAACGAATACCGGAAATGCCGGCCAGGGAAGCCGTTGGCAACAGTCCGGTTCCGGTAATCAGAACACCCGTCAACCGGCGGCAGTAGCGCCTCAAAACCAACAGACGCAACCTGCCAACAATGGACAACGGCAATATCAGAGCAGAAGTAACAACCAGTCGCAGGAGGGAAGCCGTGTTCAGCGTTCGGAACGAAGTGCATCACAGCCGGCTCCCAGACAAGAAGCTCCCAAGAAAACAGAAGATACCCCGAGTAAATAACTGGTGGTTTATTCCATCCGAATGTAATATAGAAACGAGTGAAACGTATATATTTTGTATCCGATGCCCATTTAGGTTCACGACTGGTAAAAGACCCGCGCGAACATG
This sequence comes from Paludibacter jiangxiensis, assembly GCF_001618385.1. Taxonomy (NCBI): domain Bacteria; kingdom Pseudomonadati; phylum Bacteroidota; class Bacteroidia; order Bacteroidales; family Paludibacteraceae; genus Paludibacter; species Paludibacter jiangxiensis. Next base: position 923,735 of record NZ_BDCR01000001.1, read on the forward strand.
AAAAAAAACTTGTTCGTTGGCTGGATTCCATCAAAGACGATGCTGAAGCCTTGTACCTGTTGGGCGATATGTTTGATTTTTGGTTTGAATACAAGACAGTTGTTCCAAAAGGGTTCACACGGTTTCTGGGGAAACTCGGAGAGCTATCGGATAGAGGAATTAAAATACACTATTTTACAGGTAATCACGACATGTGGACTTTCGGTTATCTGGAACAGGAAATCGGGCTGACGGTTCACCGTCGGCCTGAAATTGTTGATTGGAATGGTAAACGGCTTTATCTCGCTCACGGCGACCGTCTGGGCGATCATTCCAAAAGTGTGATGCTAATCCAGACTATCTTCCACAATAAAATTTGTCAGAAACTCTTCTCGTATGTTCCTCCTCGCTTAGGCCTCGGTTTTGGGCTTGGATGGTCAAAATCTAATCGCCAGAAACCGAAGCGCAACGATTATGCCGGGTATCTCGGCGAAGACAAAGAGTGCCTGGTTCGTTATGCAAAAGCCTTTCCGGATAGTGCCAAAGTTGATATTTTTGTCTTTGGACACCGACACATACTTCTCGATCTTATGCTCAAAAACGACAGTCGGGTGTGTATTATCGGTGATTGGTTCACTCAGTTTACCTATGGCATTTTTGAAGACGGAGAATTTTATCTCGAACATTTTGAAGCAGAAAACTAATCAGACTTATTTACCTCATGGATATTATTTTTGCCACCAACAACGATCATAAACTGCACGAAGTATCGGAATATATTAAAGATAAGTATACAATACTGAGTCTTAAAGAGATCGGGTGTTTTGACGACATACCTGAAACTGCTGAAACGCTTGAAGGAAATGCCTTGCTGAAAGCGCGTTACGTGTATGAACGTTTTGGGAAAGACTGCTTTGCCGACGATACCGGACTCGAAGTGGAAGCATTGAATAACGCTCCGGGAGTTTATTCTGCCAGATATGCCGGTGCTGATAAGGATGCCGGAGCTAATATGCGTAAGCTGTTGCAGGAACTGGAAGATAAAACTAACCGAAAAGCCCGTTTTCGTACCGTTATAGCCCTGATAAAAGAGGGAAAAGAATATCTGTTTGAAGGAGAAGTTAAAGGCACTATTTTGGATGAACCCAAAGGCGTTAACGGATTTGGATATGATCCGGTTTTTGTGCCCGAAAATTATAACAAAACTTTTGCCGAACTCGATCTTACGGTCAAAAACCAGATAAGCCACAGGGCAAATGCGGTTAAAAAGCTGGTAGAATTTTTACAAGCATAAATCTAATCTAAAGAGAATCAGCATTTTTCGACAGAATTGATTTTTTGTTGAAATTGCTTACATTTGTGTTGAAAAACATGTTTTTATGGCACCAAAACAGACAACGGATTTGTCCATCCTGTCTCTTCCCGGAATTTGGGATGTGTTGACCGGTGAACAACTGGATTATTTGCGAAGCAATTCCAAGATGCAGCAGTTCAAGCGCAATGAAATGATCTACTGTGAAGGAGAAACACCAACCCATCTGCTTTGTTTGATCAAAGGGAAAGTGAAAATCTACAAAGATGGAGTCGGTGGGCGTAGCCAGATTGTACGGATGATTAAGCCGATCGACTATTTTGGATATCGTGCCTTTTTTGCCGAAGAACCCTATCTGACAGCTGCCTGTGCGGTAGAAACGGCAATGATTTTTATGATCCCGTCGGAAGTGATTGGTAAACTCCTGAAGGAAAACAATGAACTGGCACTGTTTTTCATCAAAGCAATGGCGATAGATTTAGGTATTGCCGACACCCGTATTGTAAATCTTACTCAAAAACATATTCGTGGACGTCTTGCCGAATCCATTCTTTTCCTTGTGGATAGTTATGGGTTGGAAGAAGACGGTGCTACACTCAATATTTACCTCTCCCGTGACGATTTGGCAAGTCTTTCCAATATGACCACATCCAACGCCATTCGTACATTATCCAATTTTGCAACCGAAAAGATTATTGCGGTCGATGGCCGAAAAATAAAGGTTATCGATGAAGAACGATTGCGCAAAATCAGTCGGATCGGTTAATGTTGCAAACGACAATTTTTTTCACCGTGAATATTGCGATTAAATATATGGTTGACAAAGCAGTAACGGCAACCGTACTCATCTCTCTGTGTTGTCTTTTCTTCGGATGCAACAGTTCCGACAATGACATTAAAGCTATCTGGAGTTATGAACAACGCCAGACTGCCGATCCCGATTTCCGGTTTTACCCTCTCGAAACAAAAACAGTTGGTCAGGTCACTGTCAATGATAGCCTTACATTTATAAAAAAATCACTCGTCCAGCCAGTCGACACACTTCTGAAGCAAAACAGCAAAACACTCCGGAGCCTTTTGCAGATGCAAACGCTTTATGTCAGGTATGATATGGAAACGATGCGTGAAAGTATAGCTGCTGAAATCAGACCGCTGGAGGCGAGCCAGAAATGGTTGAATTCCATGAAAGCAAAGATGGACAATTATCGCAACATGCCGTCCGACAAAGTGTTGCTGAGGAAAGTCGAATGTCGTTTCGAATACGAAATTCCCCTAACGTCGAAGAAAGAGACCAAAGATAAAATTTACTACATACATACTACAAGCGGCAATGTGGTGCAGGCCGAGGAAAAACCTCTCACGAAGCCAGCGTCTTCAAATTAGGCCACGTTCGTGGCACGGTTTTTGTTTTAAGTTAAACGGCACTTTTCATCAGTATTAATGAGAAAAGGTGCCGTTTTATATTACCTTAGCAACCGATTAATACATTACCGGATATGACAATAACCGAGATGCAAAATACCGCTACCCAGATTTTGGTGCACCTCAAGAACCGACGTCTGAAACAGGCTATCGATGCGCTGCGTAGTTGGCTTCAGGATGTTCATCTGCTCGAATATGTCGATAGCGTTGATGAACTGGAGAACAACTATCGGCTTATGCTCCAGTATGCCGTCGACGGGGTGAACGATCCTCAGCGGGAACTCGTGTATCACAACCTCGTCAAAAAGGCCTTTTTACTTACCGATACTATCAGGGAAGAACTGTTCACCAAATTTTCAAGCGGGTACGATTACTCACAAATTCGTTATTACCGATCCCAGCTGAGAAGCCTGCGGGCCATTGTTCATTCATTAGAGGAACAATCAACCAATAAAGTGGTGGCGTTTCTGATCGAAGAGGGGCTCAATCAGCAAAGCAATCGCAAAGAGCAAATCGCCTTGCATGAACAAACCCGCCTGGAAATGTTCCGCTCGTTATGGCTGATTCAGGAAGTGGATGCCGACAGCTTCAAACTCCTGCTTGCAAGTGATACTATCGATCCGGTTGACAAATCATTTGCCATTTCGGCTCTGACACTCAATTTAGTTCGCCAGTTTAATGCCGAACGAATAGGTTTGCTGGCTGATGCATGCATGCACAAGCAGCCTGAGGTTCGTCTGCGCGCACTGGTCGGACTGGCACTCGCGCTGGCTATTTACAATGCACGATTGCCATTTTATGACGGTATCCGGCAACGTCTTGCGTTGTTGAGTGATGATCCGAAGTTTGCGAAGGCATTGGTTACCATTATCATTCAGTTTGCAAGGACATCGGAGACAGATAAAATCTCGCAAAAGATGCAGCAGGAAATATTGCCCGAAATGATGAAGCTGGCTCCTCAGGTGAAAGATAAAATCGATTTCGACAACATGTCTTCGGCTGAAGAATGGGAAGATAAAAATCCTGAATGGCAGGATCTTATTGAAAAAAGTGGGGTGGGCGACAAGCTTCGTGAAATGAGCGAGCTGCAGCTGGAAGGAGCTGATGTCTACATGAATACTTTTGCTCAATTGAAACATTATCCGTTCTTCAACGAGCTACCTAACTGGTTTTTGCCGTTCGATACAGGCCATTCCACTGTAGTAGATCTTTTTGCGGAAAATAACCAGATGATGCAGTTGCTCCTGAACAATGCCTATCTCTGCAACTCCGATAAATATTCACTGGCAATCAGTATGAAGCAAATAGCCGAATCGCAGCGAAAATCGATGATGCAGGCTTTCAAATTGGAGGCTGAACAGATTGACGAACTCAAAAAATCGGATCTGAATATGGAGACGGAAACGTACGAACGTCAGGTTTCCAACCAGTATATTCAGGATCTTTACCGTTTCTTCAAGTTGTTTGCTTACCGGAACGATTTCATGCCGGTGTTCAACTGGGCATTGAGGTTTCATTCTTGTTGGTTTTTCGATATGCTCGATTTGTCGGAAGAACAGCAGTTACAAATAGCCGAATATTATTTTGCCAAAGGATATTATGGCGAAGCTTTTGCCCTGTTTGAGAAGCTCTCAAAAGCAGATGTCGATGCCGGGCTTTTCCAGAAGATGGGTTATTGCCGTCAGCAAACCGCTGATTTTGGACAAGCACTGGAGTACTACCTGCGGGCTGAGGCTTTATTGCCCGAACAGTTGTGGCTGACACGAAAAATCGCCTTTTGCAACAAAATGCTTCGCAATTACGATGAGGCTCTCGATTATTATAAGCGTGCCGAAGTTCTCGATCCTGAAAACCGGAATATACAGTTGCAGATCGGGCATCTTTTCGTGCAGGAAAAACGTTATGCCGAAGCCTTGAACTACTATTTTAAGGTCGAGTTGGCTACTTCTACTCCTAAAGTGTGGAGAGCGATTGCCTGGTGTTCGTTTCTTAGCGGGAAGTTCCGTCAGGCGGAAAATTATTACGCCAAGATTATTGAGCAGAAGCCTACGAAACTCGATTATCTGAATGCAGGACATGTAGCGTGGTCGCAGCAGAAACGGAACGACGCTTTGCAGTTGTATGCCAAAAGCGTTCAGCTTTTCCGTCTGGATGACGACGATTTCTACAAGGCTTTCGATCAGGACGTTCCCCAGCTTCTTGCTTCGGGTATCTCCAAAGAGGAAATTCCGTTGATGATGGATAAATTGAGGTATATGATATAAACAAGCCAACTTGTCAAAAAATAGCACACGGATTTCACGGAATATACGGAATTAAACTATATCTAAATTATAGATATTCAAGATAAAGTGAAATACACGTTCAGTGTTTATCTGTTTTGTCTGTGAAATCCGTGTGCTGTACTGCCTTCTCAGATATCTTACCGTTTGCTGTACCACGGAATGCACTTGCCACAGGTGTCGTAGCCGTCGTTCAGTGCATCTTTCAGCACAAAATAACCCACTTTGTTTATTTCATTCATTTCATCCAGTTCGTCGCAATAGATGCGGTGAACCTCTTTCGTGTGTGTATTGGCGATGAATCCGGGCTGAGGAGTTGTGTTTTTCTGCAACTCTTTGATGTCCAGGTTGAGGGCAATGCGTACTTCGTTGTCGGTTGTGATTAATTCCTCCGGAGCAATCAGAGCATGGTATCCAAGCGACTCAATATTGATGTCCACTACTTTCGGACAAAGGACGATGGCATGGATATGCGACTTTATCATATCAATGATCCAGCCTTTTACGATTGCGACAGCTGCGTCGGTAAGATTTTCTACAAATGAATCTCCGAAATCGAAATCAACGTCGATCTGTTCCACTTCTCCCATCACTTCCATCTGATCGTTCAAGTAAATTCTTCCCTCAATATTTTTGAGAGTCACGGCGATATTATCTGTTACATTGACCAGTGTCTGATCGATGGCTGAGGTGGACGATTTTCCTAGTAGTCCCCACAGAACTTCGGTAGTTGTGGTGATGTCGGTCTTGATGTTCAGCCAAACATCAACGCCCATTTGCGTGTCAAAGATGGAGAACCGTTCGCCGGTCAAAATATTGATATTCGGCTTTACGAAATTGATGGTCGCTCCATAGTTCATCTTAGTATTGCAAAACGTGGTGTCGACATCAATCGCCCCAAGCGTGGCAACCTGAAGTACTCTTTCTGCAACATCAATCACATCGTTGACAAAATTCTGCACTTTATCCAACTGGTCGGTTTTGGATTTGGTAATGTAATGAGGTTTAATGGTAAACAGCCACCAGAAATCGATAACCTGCTGTATGGTACTTTCCGTTATTGCCATGTTATAGTCTGCTGTCCGGTTAAACTGAATGGCATTAAAATCGCCGGCAGTATCTTCAAACAGATCAATTCCTGCGCGAAACCATGAGTTGTCAATAATTTTGCCATCTACACGATTTACCGGCATCTGATGTGTTTCAGGAACACCGGGTACCTTCAAATCGAAGATGGAGAGCGGAATCGACACCGTTTCCATTTGGTGCAGCAATTCGTGCTGAACAATGTACTTGATCACGTCGTTGATGCGTTTGAGAGATGCTTCGTCCAGATCGAAATCATCGTTCAGGCTGATGGAGGTAATTTCGGCTTCCTTCAGGTCAAGTGAGAGTTTGTGATGGGCATTGTCGTACACAATTTTGGTTTGAGCGTCGATGTCGGCATCAAACTCAATTTCGACGCTTCCTAACAAGTAGAAAATCATCTGTGTATTCAGAATCAGATTGGCAGTGTCTTCTGCCACAAAATCAAGAAGTGGCGGACTGGTCAGTTTGGCTTTGCACGTTACTCCGGCAAAGTTGGTTAGTGTTGGCGGTAGTTCGTCTGAATGAAATTTGAATACCTTTTTGATGTAGAAAAGCCCTTTATAATAGAGGGCGGCCAGCGCTTTATTAAATACCTCTTCCTTGATTTGCAACGCAATGTCATAGCCTCCGGTGTACATGTTGACCTCCTTTTTTAAGGATTGATAATCAGGGTTTATGAATGACGCACCAGTAAACTTCCCGTTTGCCTGGAGCATTTATAGAGACTTAAGAATATGCAAATCAAGAGTTATTCGCACCACTTTTACAGGCTAAACAGTATCAACCGCATCAACCGCATGGAGGAACAACTTTACAAATATAGTATTAGAATCAGGCTTTTATTCCTGTCGGTCGGATAATTAAAAAGCCGCTGCAACAATAGATTGTTACAACGGCTTCGATATTTTTCTATCAGGAACGAGCTTTAGCTTATCATTCTATGATTATGGTTTATATACTACTTTCTCGAAAAGATTGATAATTTCTTCATGAGAATAGATTCTCATATTAATTCTTTTGTAATAGTCTGTTTTTATTAAATGCACCATGAGATTTTTGCAAACAAACTCTATGGTGTCTTTATTAAAAATGACTTGAAATGTATTGTGTTCATTTTTTTTAGGTCTTGTTATATTATTTCTGAGTGAGTAAAATAAGTTTTCAAAATTTAAGGTATCTCTTTGGTTATAAGTATATAACTTTTGAGGGAGAGTCTTTGTTGTATTTGCTAAAGGTAAGTTTTCTAATCTTGATTGAATGAAGACAGAGTCATTCTTCTTAAAAATAGTATTGTATTCTATTGTGTAGTCAAAGCATGCGCCAATGGAAGCTGTTAAATAGAGCGTATCTCCATTGTTCATTTTTTCAGAAAAACGGTATATGTCTCTTTCTAGGCTGAATGTTGATAATTGTCTTTTATTATTCGGCTTTTGAGAGCATCCGAAGAATATGAACATAACGAATAAAATGGGAAATAATTTCATTTTGTGGAATTTGAAGCAAATATAATTCGTATTCAGCTCTTTACCAAGCGATGTATATAAAAAAGCCGCTGCAACAAAAGATTGTTGCAACGGCTTCGATGTATAAACAAAGAATGGGTTCTTATTTCATCAGCTGGATGCTGCGTTTTACGAAATTGCTCAACGCTTCACCTTTCAGCAGATTGTTGGCCAACAGTGCCAGGTCGATCAACTGACGCACTTCAGGATTGTTGACCGCATAGTTCGATACCACTGCTTTTTTGCTTTCGGTGGCTTCGCTGCTTTGCTTGTCGATGGCTTCAAGCTCTTCTTTTTCTGCCTGAGGAATCTCCTCGTCTTTTTTGCCTTTATGCGATTCTTTCAGCGCATCACGACGTGTTTTAAGTTCCTGCAGTTTAGCTTCAAAAGGAGCAAGTTCGGCAATGCACTTTGTCTCTTCATCTTTCAACACCTTGTCAACCAATGGGTGAGCTGTGTTGACCACTAGGTTGTAACTGTCGGGCATTTCGCCATAGAAACTCATCATACCGCCGCCCTGCATGGCCGACATTTCCTTCATACGACGCATAAACTCGTTCTGAGTTACTACCAGCGGTTGTGCTTCGGCACCAATGTTTTCGAAGGTAACGATAAATTCCGTTTTGTCGAGTTTCGGAAGCTGAGAACTGAATACGGTTGTCAATGATTCGCGTTGCAAATCAGATAGCTCTACTTTTGGCTCGTCGCTCTTGCGGATCAGTTTTTCAACGATGTCGCTGTCCACACGTACAAAACGACTCTTTTCGAACTTCTGTTCCAACTGACCAACCCAGTGGATATCGAGCTGTCCGTCCATCAGCAACACGTCATACCCTTTGTCGCGGGCAGCCTGAATGTAGCTGTGCTGTTCAACAGCATCGTTGGCATACAAATAGATGAGGTTGCCCTCTTTGTCGGTCTGGTTGTCTTTGATAAGGGTTTTGTATTCTTCGAAAGTAAAGAATTTGTTCTCTGTATTTTTGAAGAGAACGAATTTTTCGGCGCGTTCGTAGAATTTTTCATCCGAAAGCATTCCGTAGATGATAAACAATCTCAGGCTGTCCCATTTTTCTTCAAACTGAGTACGGTCGTTTTTGAAGATTTCCTGCAGGCGGTCGGCCACTTTTTTTGTGATGTGGCTCGAAATTTTCTTCACATTGCCATCACTTTGCAGGTAGCTGCGCGATACGTTCAACGGTATGTCCGGTGAGTCGATCACGCCGTGCAGCAAGGTAAGGAATTCGGGAACGATACCTTCTACCGAATCGGTTACAAATACCTGATTGCAATAGAGTTGTATTTTGTTGCGTTGCAGCTCGATGTTGTTTTTTACCTTCGGGAAATAGAGGATACCGGTCAGGTTGAACGGGTAATCTACGTTGAGGTGAATGTGGAAGAGCGGATCTTCCGACATCGGGTAAAGTGTCTGGTAGAATTTGGTGTAGTCTTCCTCTTTCAGGTCCGATGGTTTTTTTGTCCAGGCAGGAGCTACCTCGTTGATAATGTTATCCTCTTCGGTTTCAACTTCCTTGCCGTCTTTCCATTCTTTTTTCTTCCCGAAAGCGATAGGGATCGGAAGGAATTTACAGTATTTGGTCAGCAGTCCGCTGATTTTAGCATCTTCGAGGAAATCGAGGTTGTCGTCATCGATGTGAAGTACGATGTCGGTTCCACGACCTTTCATATCGATCTCTTCCAGAGTATATTCGGGGTCACCGTTGCAGGACCAGTGAGCAGCTTTTGAACCTTCTTTGTGCGATAGAGTGTAGATTTCTACCTGTTTGGAAACCATAAAAGCCGAGTAAAAGCCCAACCCGAAATGACCGATGATGGCATTGGCGTCGTCTTTGTATTTATCAAGGAACTCTTCTGCACCCGAAAACGCAATCTGGTTGATATACTTTTCAATCTCCTCGGCCGTCATACCGATTCCGCGGTCGCTCACTGTAATGGTTTTTTTCTGTTTGTCAACCGAAACCGTGACTTTCAGCTCGCCCAGTTCACCTTTGAATTCGCCAACAGATGCAAGAGTTTTTAATTTTTGAGTAGCATCAACGGCATTCGATACCAATTCACGCAGAAAAATTTCATGATCGCTGTACAAAAATTTCTTGATTACCGGAAAAATGTTATCCGACGTTACTCCTATGTTTCCTTTCATATAGCACTTTAATTTAAATGATTATTTATTGGAATAAATAGCGTCTTATCAGTTGGACGTCGCTTACTGTTATCAAAAAAAGTGCCAGCACAAATATTCTGACAAAATGACAAGTTAGTTTTCTTTCGTTTTTCTTCATGCCACGATAGAATACAAATTTGCGCAAGAGATAAAGGTGGTTTTGTACGATTATCGGCTGAATTGCTTTGTCGATGGTTTTTGTTCATTGGGTATTATCATGTAACTTTGTAACGTTAGGATTAACCATAAATTTCCAACGATTATGAGTGTAAAAATTGCATTTTTCGATACCAAACCTTATGATGAAGCTTCTTTTAATGAAGTAAACTGTCAGTTTGGCTATACTATTAAATATCATAAAGAGCATCTGAATATCGACAATGTTGCGCTTACCAAAGGAGCAGATGTTGTCTGTATTTTTGTGAATGCTGTAGTGGATGCAACTGTGATTGATGAATTGGTGAATAATGGTGTGAAACTTATTGCCCTCCGGTGTGCGGGTTTCAATAATGTTGACTTGAATGCTGCTAAAGGCCGTATCAAAGTTGTGCGTGTGCCTGCTTATTCTCCTCATGCGGTAGCTGAACATACTTTGGCGCTTATGCTTACGCTGAACCGAAAAATACACAAAGCCTATAACCGGACCCGGGAAGGTAACTTTGCACTGAATGGATTAATGGGGTTTGATATGTTTGGTAAAACGGCAGGAATCATCGGTACGGGTAAGATTGCCAAGATTTTAATTGAAATTCTTCGGAGTATGGGGCTTCGCGTTCTTGCCTACGATCTTTATCCCGACAAAGCTTTTGCTGAGAAAAATGGAGTTGAATACGTTTCACTGGACGACCTCTATTGTAATGCTGATATTATTTCGCTGCATTGTCCTCTCAATAAAGATACAGAATATATAATCAATAAACATTCCATCAGCAAAATGAAAAATGGAGTGACGATTATTAATACGGGGCGTGGCAAACTGATTAACACACACGATTTGATACAAGGCCTTAAAAACAAAAAGATTGGAGCCGCCGGATTGGATGTGTATGAAGAAGAAAGCCATTACTTTTATGAGGATCGTTCCAATAAAGTGATGGACGATGATATACTGGCTCGTTTGCTTTCGTTCAATAATGTAATAGTTACTTCGCATCAGGCTTTCTTTACCAAAGAAGCATTATTCAATATCGCCGAAACCACCCTGCAAAATATTAAGGACTTTGTAGATGAAAAACCACTTGTCAATGAAGTGACCATTTAAATTCAGTGGAATTTTGGAGAGATGACACGTTCGTGGAATGTAGGTTGACCTTTTTCCCGGTTAGAATAATAGAACTTTTGTAAATATCACATATCTTATGGCCAGTTGCTTGCAAGTAGAGAATCTCACCAAATCATTCGGCGACAACCTTCTTTTCGAAAATATTTCATTCGGCATTGCCGACAGCCAGCGTGTTGCGCTGATTGCTAAAAATGGAGCGGGCAAAACGACACTTCTCTCTATTTTGGCCGGAGATGAGGATTACGAAAGCGGAACTATCTCATTTCGCCGCGATTTGCGAGTTGGGTACCTGCGTCAGGATCCTGCGTTTGCTCCCGAATTGAGCGTACTGGAGGCCTGCTTCAGCGCTCACAATGAAGTGACGGAAGCTATTAAGGAGTATGAATTATTGACCCGGCATCTGGAAGCCAACCCGGCATCTGTTGATCATGAGGTGTATCAACACGCTTTGGCCAGGATGGACGATCTGAAGGCCTGGGATTACGAAACGCGTATCAAACAGATTCTTGGTAATCTGAAGATTACCGATTTCGATCAAAAAATAGGCCATCTTTCAGGCGGACAGTTGAAACGTGTTGCTTTGGCTAATGTATTGATTGCCGAACCTGATTTGCTTATTTTGGATGAGCCAACCAACCACCTTGATCTGGAGATGGTGGAATGGCTTGAAAGTTTCCTTAAAGGCAGTAAAATGGCATTGCTGATGGTGACGCACGACCGTTATTTTCTTGATCGTGTCTGTTCCGATATTCTCGAAATAGATCAGGCCAGTATGTTTCACTACAAAGGAAACTATAGCTATTATCTTGAAAAACGGCAGGATAGGATTGATAATTTCAACGCGGAAACGGAGCGAACCAAGAATCTTTATAAAAAAGAGCTCGACTGGATGCGTCGTCAGCCACAGGCACGGGCAACCAAAGCCCGTTCGCGCGTGGAAGCATTTGCCGAAATTGAGCGTAGGGCCAAGCAACGTCGCGAAGAGAATAGCGTTTCGCTCGAAGTGAAAGCATCTTATCTTGGATCAAAGATTTTTGAAGCCAAATATATTTCAAAGGCTTATGGCGATAAAGTGCTGGTTGACAATTTCTATTATAATTTCTCGCGTTACGAGAAGATGGGAATTGTGGGTAAAAACGGTACAGGTAAATCGACATTCCTGAAAATGCTTTTGGGCGAAGTGAAGCCCGACAGCGGTTCGTTCGACGTAGGTGAAACCGTTTCGTTCGGCTATTACAGCCAGGATGGATTGAAGTTTGACGACCAGATGAAGGTAATCGACGTGGTGAGAGAATTTGCCGAAGAGATTGCGCTGGGGAATGGACGAAAGTTATCGGCATCGCAATTTTTGCAACTGTTTTTGTTTCCTCCCGAAGTGCAGCATAGTTTTGTTGCCAAGCTGAGTGGAGGTGAACGCCGTCGTCTCTATTTGTGCACCGTTCTAATTAAAAATCCTAACTTTCTGGTGCTCGATGAGCCTACCAACGATCTGGATATTGCGACTCTGAACGTGCTGGAAGAGTATCTGCGGGGGTTCAAAGGGTGTGTTATCGTGGTATCGCACGACCGTTACTTTATGGACAAGGTGGTGGATCACCTGTTGGCATTTGAGGGTGACGGGAAAATCAAGGACTATCCCGGCAACTATACCGATTACAGAGAATGGAAAGAGCTCCAACTCGCTCAGGAGGCAGAAGAGAAAGAAAAAGCTCCCAAGCCGGAAAAGGAAAAACAACAGCGTCCTAAAGCCGATAAACCCCAAAAGCTCTCATACAAAGAACAAAAAGAGTTTGAAGCTCTTGAAACTGAAATTGAATCGCTTGAAGCAGAGAAAAAACAAATTGAAGAACAACTTTCGATTGGAACTCTCGCTACCGATCAGATTATTAATTTCTCAAACCGCATTTCTGAAATTATATCTCTCCTTGATGAAAAGACCATGCGCTGGCTCGAACTGAGCGAGTTGGCATAATCGTAAAAGAGTCAACTGATAACGTTATTTTCGGTTGCCTCTTTTTTAGTCTTTTCTTCAAACGTTGTTCAAACTTGTCTTGCGGGGTTTGATTGGTTTTTTTGATTGTTATTGTTGAATTTTATATTAAAAACTATTTTGAATTAAATATAAGGCTATAATATTTAGTTAAAAACAAATTAAATAACAAAATAAAACATAATTAATGTAATGTACATAAATTAATTATTGTTATTAATTGGTAAAACAATTATTAGGTAAAATATATTGGGTACATTTGTAATGATTTAATAGATAGGTATTTGAAATAGATTAGTGTGTTTTGTTCAATAAATTGCTTTATAGGTCTTTGTTATTGCTTGATATAAACGTCAGTTTACGCGAATATTACGATGATGTTCTAATTTTTCTCTTGTTGTTTGAAACAAGCAGCCTAATGAGTTAGTAGGCTTAGGAAGCTCAGGTTTTCTTATAAAAACAAAGTCCGAAAACTTGTTTTCTTGTACTGTGAAGCGGCAGATTTTCTTTGTAACTCAATAAAACCACTGATAAAATTTAACTATATTAATATTATTTATTTGTTTTGTAAGGGATAACGAAAAATAAAGACACCCCTAGATTATTTTTTGTTAACAAAATATTGCATTTAGGTTGTATATTACAGCGCACTTCAGCCTAACCAGAAATAAACCAAAATAGAAATCAATTTGTTGTTTTTCTTATATCGGTAAGATATTTGAACTACTGATCATATAAACCAAAGTTCTAAGGAGAAATCGAGATCGTCGGCTCTATTCATTATCAGAATAGAGACCGTCTGATCTTTTAATTTAAAGAGAATAATGATAAGAATGTTAATTTTTGCCGGGGCAAATTGTGCTGTCAATCATACCTGAATGTCAGCATTACGTATTTCCTATTCCAAGAATGAAAAGATATTCTTTCTTTTGGAGTAGGATTTTTTTTGTGCACAGGCGGAAGCCGGTTCATCTACTATAAGGCAACAGCAAAATTGAATATCTCAAATTATTGTTCGTATTGTCTCTGACAAAGACGGATTTTGAATTGCTCTTCACGAAATAGATAATAAGGGCTACTAAAATGGGAGAAATAAAGCTGTCGTGAACGACGATTGATTGCGTGCTTGAATTGCAACGTTATATTGCGGACGGTCGAAGAAATGAAATCCAGATGGAAGCCAAATTTAAGAAACTAATAAAACGAATATATATGTCATCGGCTAAAAAGGTAATTTATCAGTTATCAGTTCTTGTATGCAGGAAGACGCTTTTCCTTGTTTTGAGTGCATTCGCTTTAACAGGCACACTTCAGGCACAGCAAGAGCCCATGTATTCTCAGTATATGTTCAATATGTTGAATATCAATCCAGCGTATGCGGGTAACCGGGCCTCGGATAATATTACGGTTCTTTACCGTAACCAGTGGGTTGGCTTTGACGGAGCGCCACGAACAGGAACCGTTTCGTGGGACAGGCGTAATGAAGATAGCAATGTGGGGTACGGCCTTCAACTGTATGATGATCGCCTGGGTATAGAAAGAACCACCGGTGTACAGGCCTTTTACTCTTATCATGTACCTTTCGAAGAGTCTTTCCTTGCTTTTGGGTTGAGTGGGGGAGTTCTTAATTACCAGGCTAATTACAGCAAGGTGAGTACCATCATGGGCGGAGACCCTGTTTTTCAGGATGATGTAAATGGATGGTTACCCACCGCAGGGTTTGGTATTTTGTACGCTTCGGAGTATTGGTACATGGGTTTATCGGTTCCGGCACTGCTTCATACTAAAATCCATGCGATTAATTACCTTAATCAGAATAATATCGGAGCCAACAATCACTATTTTCTCACGGCAGGTTATACATTTGAAGCCAGCGAAAGTATGAAGTTTAAGCCATCGGTATTGCTTAAGGCTGTCAAGGGAGCTCCCTTGCAATGCGACTTCAGCATGAATGCCTGGTTCCAGAATGTTTTGGGTGTAGGGGTAAGCTACCGTACGGGAGATGCCCTGGTGGGTTCTATCGAGTTTCAGTTGTTGCCGGAGCTGCGACTGGGATATGCTTATGACTATACGCTGTCTGATTTGAAGAGTTATAACCGGGGAACCCACGAGATCATGCTGCGACTTGAACTCAAGAGTAATCATAACGGGCTGATTCTTTCCCCGCGATACTATTAAATCAGGATATCATTACAGATGGTTACAAGAAATTACCAAACAGACAAGATGCAACATATCATAGAAAAGAGGAGTAAAACTGTATTAATCCTCTGTTTTTTATTGGGAGTGTTCTATATGAACGGTCAAACCTCGGGACAACTTCAGAAAGCAGATTTGGCTTACCGGGGACTTAAGTTCTCAATGGCCGCTGAATACTATGAAGCATATCTGAGTCAGGGAACGACAGCCAACCCTGAAGTATTACAACGCCTTGCCGATAGTTACTGGCAGATGCGCAACTATCCGGAGGCTCTGCGGGTGTATACCCGCCTTTATCCGAACGGGAAAATGAACTCCACGGCACAGGAACAGTTCCGCATCGGGGAGCTCTATGCTCGCCAGGGAGACTACACAAACGCTACCAAATGGCTGTCGGGGTTGGCGGGTTATGCTAACAAAGTTAAGGCTTATCGTAAAGCAGAGTTGTCTGTCATGAAGGGAGATTCAATGCTGTGGAATGTCAGTTACCTGACAATGAATAGTGTTTACCGAGAATTCTGTCCTTACCTATATGCGCAAAATTTATTGTTTAGCAGTAACCGACCTATGTCAACCAAGACCAAAGCCTTTGGTTGGGATGGAAACTACTATTCTCGCTTGTGGCAGGTGCCGGTATCTCAATTGTTGGCTCAGGGAACAGCACCTTCTCCGGAACAGGTTGCTAAGGCAAAACAACTAAAAGAATCGCACTTACAGGATAAGCGTCTGGCCGGGGTCTTTGCCGGCAGCGATGCCGATGCATCACCCAGAACAAGGAGTGCATACCTGAAAACGGAATACGTAAAAGCGGATAGTTCATTTTCGGGAACATTGATCTCGGGACTGGATAAACTAAACTACAATTCCGGAGGAATCTCCATTGATGGAGAAGGGACGGTTTATTTTTCGGCCAACTATAACAAGCCCGACAAACACGGGGTCAACCGTATCCGTTTGATGGAAGGGCACTACAATGGCAATGCTATAACAAATGTCAAGGCGTTACCTTTTGGAGATCCGCAGAACTACTCTGTGATGCATCCGGCTATCAATAAGGAAGGTACTATTTTGATTTTCAGTAGCGACAAGAAAGGATATCCCGGCAAATATGACCTTTATTTCAGTAGACGATCGAACAGAAATCAATATTGGGCGGAACCTTTTGTTATTCCAGGGCAAGTGAACACCGCCGGCAACGAGGTTTTTCCTTATATCTCAGGAGATGGTTATCTCTATTACAGCAGTGATGGCAAAGAAGGTTTGGGGGGCCTGGACATTTACCGGATCAAGCTGGAAGATGCTATAGCAGGTGTTGGAACACCTGAACATCTGCCATCTCCGGTGAACAGTACGAGCGACGATTTCGGATGGACGCAAAGTACTGATGGGAAAGTGGGATATTTTACTTCCGATCGTGTCAGCAGCGAAGATAATATTTATTCGGCCCGATATGATGAAGAAGCCGTCCGTTTGGCTGTGTTGGCAAAACAACCACGCAGCGTGGAAGGTTTGGTTCTCGATCGGCAAACAATGGATCTGCTCAAAAATGCTACAGTATTCTTGTTGAACAAATGCGACAACAGGGTGTATGTGGCTAAAACTGACGAGGAGGGTAGGTATTCATATCCGGTCACCAAAACCTGCGAAGTGGTTATTCTTGGCACAGGTAAGGGTTACAGCAGAGATTGTTTAGCCATGAATGTTACCCTTGATAAAACATCAAAGGAGCTGGTTCAGAAGGCGCCGCATGATTTGCTGCTGGACAGGTTTCCTCAGGACTTCAAGTGGAAGCTGAGCGATATACATTATGATTTTGATAAGTGGAATATCCGTGCAGATGCCCGTCCGATACTCGATAGTTTGGTTGCTATCCTGAAGACGTATCCGATCAAGGTGGAACTGGGTTCGCATACCGACAGCAGAGGAACGTTTGCATATAACGATGCCTTGTCGCAACGTCGTGCTGAATCTGCCGTTGCCTATATCGTATCAAAAGACATTGATCCTTCGCGGATTACCGCCAAGGGTTACGGAGAACATCAGTTGCTTAACAAATGTGCAGACGGCGTTCCTTGTAGCAAGGAGGAGCATCAGGCCAATCGTCGTACGGAAGTCAAGGTGCTGATAGGTCAGCCTGCCGATATGCCCACCGATTTTGATCCTTCGGAATATAGAAATGGTACTGTGATAGATACAAATAAACTGCCGGCAGATTTCTTTGGGAAGTGTAAATAAAATTCTATTGTATAACAAGTCAACAGGGTCGTTTCGCAAGAGGCGGCCCTGTTTGTTTTGTTATCTCATCTGTTTGTAATAGCTTTGCAAAAAAGTTCGCAATGAAAAAGATCGTTTTTTTATTTCTCATACTTGTCTCTTTTTTAGCCTCGTGCAAGAAAGATGATACCGTTCGCGCCAAAGAATATTTGCAAAAAGCTCAAACAGCTTTTTTATCAGGAAATTACAATGTAGCCAAACTCAATCTCGACAGTGTTCACTTGCTTTTCCCCCGTCTGATACCGATGCGTCAGGCTGCCGATACGCTGATGTACAAGGTAGAACTGGCCGAGGCAAAACGTAACCTGATTTTTGCCGATAAGATGTTTCCGTTGCAAAAACACCTGGCCGATTCTCTGCTAAGATCGTTTCGTTACGAGAAGAATGCGAAGTACGAAGATGTGGGCCGGTATATCTACAAAACGCAATCGGGTATGAACAGGATTGGGCTCAAAGCATATGTGACCGAACTGGGTGAGATGACCATCGTGAGCGCTTACACAGGATCACCGCTGGGATTCACGAAAACAAAAGTATTTGTGAATGATTTGTTTGCAGAGACAATTGCTGGTAGTGGCGATAGCCGTACAACATTTGCTAATCAGGGGCAATCGTGGGAGAATGTGAGCTACACCGATCCGGAGATCAACGGGGTGGATAATTTTATTGCGCACAACCTTACGGCAAAAATTGTGGTGACTTTAGAAGGGGGTAAACGCACCTATAGTTATGCGTTGTCGCAGGGAGACAAGCAGGCAATTACCCAATCCTACTATTTAGCCGAAATGTTGAGAAACGTGGTACGTTTGCAAAAGGACATTGAAAAGGCCAAGAACAAAATAACAATCGTTTGCCCCCATTTACGGCTAAATCCGCAGGATCAGTTGCCTGAAAAATTCAGGTAAGATTTTTATTGCTGCGCTTTATAAGCCAACAAAGTATTTTTGAGAAGCTCCACACGGGTCATCGGACCGACACCACCGGGAACCGGAGTGATGTATGAACATTTCGGCGATACTTCGTCGAAACGCACGTCACCGGTCAGTTTGAAACCGCTTTTGGTCAGCGTAGAAGGCACACGGGTAGTCCCCACGTCGATCACGACAGCACCCTCTTTCACCATATCTTCTTTCACGAAGCCGGGAGAGCCGATGGCCGCAATCAGAATATCGGCCTGGAGACAGATTTCTTTAATGTTTTGCGAACGGCTGTGGCATACGGTAACCGTAGCATCGCCCGGATAGGCTTTTTGCATCATCAGGCCGGCAATGGGTTTGCCCACAATGTTGCTCCGACCGATTACCACACAATGTTTTCCTTTGGTTTCGATTTTGTAGCGCTCCAAGAGTTCGACGATACCTGCCGGAGTGGCAGAAACCAGCGAAGGCAAACCAATCAGCATTCGTCCCACGTTGATGGGGTGAAAGCCGTCTGCATCTTTTGCAGGGTTGATAGCTTCAATAATTTTTTGTTCCGCAATGTGTTTCGGTAATGGCAACTGCACAATAAACCCGGTTACCGAGTTGTCGTTGTTGAGTTCTTCTACCTTTGCCAACAATTCTTCTTCCGTCACGTCGTCTTCGTAACGAATCAGTGTCGATTCAAAGCCAACCTGCTGGCAGTCTTTGATTTTGTGGGCAACATAGCTTTCGCTACCGCCATCGTGACCTACCAGAATTGCTACCAAATGGGGAACTTTTTTCCCCGCCGCCTTTAAGGCTTCCACTTCCTGAGCAATCTCCTGTTTGATTTGCTCAGAGATAAGTTTTCCGTCAATTAATTGCATAAAATATAGATGGTTTTAGAGTTTTTCGGGTTTGTTATAAATGAACACAAGGCCGCAGGAAATTGAATTCGTAGCGACCTTGTATTGTGTGTAAACATCATATTAATAGATTAATACTGTTCTTTTTCGTTTGGGAAATCGCCTGATTTTACGTCTTTCACATACTGCTGCACGGCGCCGTTCATGATGGAGTGCAGGTCCGCATAACGTCGCAAAAAGCGGGGCGAAAAGCCATTGGTCATGCCCAGCATGTCGTGAATCACGAGCACCTGTCCGTCGACTCCATTGCCGGCTCCGATACCGATAACCGGTATTTTTAATTCCGAAGCAACCTGAGTAGCCAGTGTAGCCGGAATTTTTTCCAGAACAACAGCCGAACATCCGGCTTCTTCCAGCAAATGAGCATCCGACAGCAGTCGTTTTGCCTCTTCTTCTTCGCGGGCACGAACCGTGTAAGTTCCAAATTTATTGATCGATTGAGGAGTCAGCCCCAGGTGACCGATAATAGGAATTCCGGCGGATAAGATACGTTTTACCGAATCGAGAATCTCTTCACCGCCTTCGAGTTTGAGGCAGTCGGCACCAGTTTCTTTCATAATGCGAATGGCCGAAGCCAGAGCCAGTTTGGAATTTCCCTGGTAGGTTCCGAATGGCATATCTACCACAACCAATGACCGTTTTACGGCTTTCATCACCGAGCGTCCGTGGTAAATCATTTCGTCGAGTGTCATGGGCAATGTGGTGACATTTCCTGCAATAACATTCGATGCAGAGTCGCCGACTAATATGACGTCCAAACCAGCCTGATCGACAATAGATGCCATCGTATAGTCATACGCAGTAAGCATCGATATTTTTTCACCCCGCTGTTTCATCTCAAACAGACGTCGGGTGGTCACTTTCCGGATATCTTCGGATTGATATGTTGACATAAGAATATAAGTGTGTGATTTGTGTGCAAAGGTACAACATTTCGGTGAGAATGGTAATTTTTCGGAGTGTATGTATGTCTCATGTCTGCCTGTTTGCTTTGCGTTAAAATGAAAAACCGGTACCCGTTCACTTGCGCGATCGGATACCGGAATGGCAAACACACAAAAATATTTATTAGTACAAATGTTATTTAGCTGACTGTCTGAAAATCTCCTCCAGTTTTTGCTCCAACGCTTCGCCTCGCAGATTTCGGGCAATAATTTTACCCGAAGGATCGATCAACACGTTGGATGGAATACTTCGAATGGCATAGAGACCGGCTGCCTCACTGTCCCAAAACTTGAGATCGGACACATGCTTCCATGTCAGGCCATCTTTGGCAATTGCCTCTGTCCATGCCGTTTTGTCTTTGTCGAGTGAAACGGAGAAAATATCGAATCCGCTCGATTTGAATTTGTTATACACTTTTACCAGATTCGGATTTTCTCTGCGGCACGGTCCGCACCACGAAGCCCAAAAATCGAGAAGCAGGTAGTGACCGAAAGATTGCGACAACCGTATGGTTTGGTTATCGGGAGTTGTTCCGGCAAAATCTACCGCAGGCTGACCGATTTCCACCCGTTTCTTGATAGCGACAATCCGTTCCAGCTCCTTGATATAATAGAGATCTTTGAGCGACGGATCGAACTGTGCCAGGTTATCTTCAAGTTCTTTTACCGACAAATCGTTGGAAAATTCGCGGTAGAGAATGTACGCGACAACTACCGATTTGGGCTCGGCCCGTACCAGCGAATCGATACTGAAGTTATCGTGTTTTGACTGCAATTTGACATACAGATCGTTAGCTTCTGATCCCACAATACGAGCCGTTCGTCGGTTGGCCACATCAATGGTTACGTCGAGCGGTTTGTTCTCAATAAAAATATAATAAGGACTGAAACTCTCGTTCCGGTCGGTGGTCAGGCCGTATAAATCGGTACGCGGTACGCTCCCTTTGAAGTGAAACTGTCCGTTGACAATTCGGGAAGAGTCGATGGTAAAGAACATTTTGTTCCGGAATTTCTTCAGATAAACCTTTCCTCCCGAAGCGTTGATTTTGCCGTTGATAGTAAACGACGGAGCCGGTTCGAACGAACTGAGGCCGACAACAGCCAAAAGCAGCGCGAATAATTTTAATTGTTTCATACGATAATAATTTTTAGATAGATGGCGTATGGAACTCCATGTTGCAACATTATCATTTTCTTGGATGTTTAGCAGAACATGTTCGTTTCATAATAATAAGTGATGATTATCCGTAAAACCTCCTAATCCGATAAGTGAATCTCCTACGGAGAAATAAAATCCGGGAAATATTTTCTTTCTACAGATATGCATGTCGTACCGACATGAACCGGTAGCCCGTCAGGGCTTACATATCAGTAGAAACTATCGAATGCAGGAAAAATACCTCGTAGAGGTTTCATGGATTTGATATACCCGCTTATGATGTTTTGCGGATGATTATAAAGATTTATTTTGCGTCAAACCATAATTTTGTAGTCAGCAGGTCTTTGCCCTGAGCGCTGATGGCCGCTTTATAACTAACTCCGTTCAACGATTGTTCGGTACCGGGATAGAAAAAGCGCGATGGAATCTGACCGTCGAGAACGGTAGCCGGGCCTGCCGTGAGCACCGGATAATCCAACCTACGCCACTCGGCAAAGGCGTCAAGCCCTTGTCCGAAAAAGGCGATCCATTTCTGAATACCAATCGATTTGGCAAAGTTGGTGGCATCATATTTTACTCCTGGCTGGCTCAGATAGTTGGCAATTACCGTCGCATCGGTTATCCCAAACTGGTTGAGCGATGCGGTGATGGCACTCTTGTACAGTTGCTCGGCATCACCCGAAATATAGCCACGGGCAACAGCTTCGGCGCGGGCAAACAACACTTCGGAATAGCTGAATATAACCGCCGGCGATTGAGGTGCCAGAAAATAGGTACCGGGTTTGGACGTTTTGGCAAAGCCCTGACTATTGGCATCGCTGTTGGACAGACCGTTGGCGCCGCCTACATATTTCCCGACGGAGGGATCGGACGGCAGTTGCGCGTAAACCGGCAGACGGGGATCCGACAACTCATACAGTTTGTCGACCATCGTTTTCGAGATGCGGTAGTCGTCGCGGGTATCGAACCAGGCCGAAGCCGGATTCTGCTGTGGTGAACTTGCATACACAAACTGGAACGTATCGCTATTACCGGCAAGCAATCCGGCAGCATCGCCGGTAGCCGCAATGGCAGCCTGCTTGGCCAGATCGGGTTCTTTGTCGGAAATGCGAAGAGCGATGCGAAGTCGCAACGAATTGACCAGTTTTTTCCATTTGCTGATGTTGCCGCTATAAACCACATCTCCGCTAACACTTCCATTAGCTGTGGCTAACAACGACTGAGCCTGTGTCAGATCGGCCAACAAACCGGTATAAACCTCTTTCTGGGTATTGTATGCCGGTGTTATTTTCAAACCGGCCTCCTGATAAGGAATGGAACCGTAGGCATCCGTCAGTAAAAGAAACACCCATGAACGCAACGTCAGGGCAATGCCTTTGTAGTTTGAATTTACCTGATTATCCTGAGAATTGAGAATGGTATTCAGGTCGGTAATGAGCGTCGAATATCCTGTATTCCAAAGCGATGTAAAACTCGAGTTGGAAACGTCATACCGGTCGGGTTCGGCATACTGAATTTTTGCCCAGTGCTGTACAAACAGCAGCGATGAGTTGAAGTTGCTCTCCGAACCCCAGTAGAGATCAGCTCCCTGTTTCAGGGCGCTTGTCAGCAGATATGGCGCCTGAGGCGTTTCTGTCGCGTTCGGATTTTTATTGATCTCGTCCAGCTGGCTGTTGCAGGAACTGGCAAGCAAGGCGATGATTAGTAAGGGGAATAATTTCTTTATCATAAGGATGTTTTTTTAGAATTTTACGTTGAGATTGAGGCTGTAGTTACGGGTTGTGGGCAATGCCAGACTTTCGAGTCCCTGACCGTTCCCGGTGCTGAGTGCCGTTTCGGGGTCGATATTCGGTACAGCTTTGTAAATAAAGAACAGATTTCTTCCCGTGAGCGTAAGGCTTGCATCCTGCAACCCGATTTTTTTAATCAATCGCTTGCCAACATTGTAGGTTAGTTTTACCTCCCTGAGTTTCACAAACGTAGAACTGTAGATATATGCCTCACTGATGTTGTACGACGCTTTGTAATACTCCTGAGCGCTAATCACCGTAGCGTTGGGAGTTCCGTCGGCCAGAACACCTTTGAAAATCACGCCGTCATCGTAAATTGTTTCCCCGTTTGGTGCCGAGGTTCCGGTGAGTAATTTCTTGCCGTTTGCTGAAAGATTCCCCGGATAATAGTAGCTAAGACCTCCATGGGCGGCATCACGACCGGGAAGCGTTTGTTTCAAAACGCCTGTATAGTTTCCTGTTCTATTGGTTCCCGAATAGAGTTTTCCACCCACATTGGCATCGATAAGAAATGACAATTGTAAATTTTTGTAAGTCAATGTATTGGTGATTCCACCCAACCAATCAGGCGTGTAGTGACCCAACACTCGGTTTTGCGGATCGGCTTTGGGTAGCCCGTTAGCTCCTACAATAATATTTCCGTTGGCATCGCGCAGATAAGCCGTGCCGTAGAGAGTTCCGTAAGCCTGACCAACTGAAGCCAACACATCAACTCCATTTGACGAACCGATGGTATAATTCTGAATCTGTCCAGCGTAGTCGAGAATCTTCACTTTACTCTTATTGCTCGAATAGTTCACTGCCACATTCCATTTGAAATGACGGCTTTGCAACGGCGTACCTTCCACCTGTAGTTCGATACCGTGGTTGTTGATTTTTCCGGCATTGATCAATTGCGAGGTGTAACCGCTTGATGCCGTTGTTTTTATTTCAAGTATTTGGTCAAAGCTGTTGGTGTTGTAGTAGGCGAAATCCAGATGCAAGCGGTTTTGCCAGAAGCTCGATTCCAAACCGAATTCTACCGAACGGGTAGTCTCGGGTTTCAGATCGGCATTCAGCTTTTTCTGCGACGAAGTCTGGATCGGATTCCCGTTGAAAGCCGTTTGAAAATTGTAGACCGTAGCCAACTGGTAAGGATCGGCATCGTTTCCTACTTCCGACCAGCCGCCTCGCAATTTCAGGAAATCGAGCGTCTTGCTCTTTATTTTTAGCGCATCCGACAGCACAACACTTCCGTTGACAGAGGGATAGAAATAAGAGCGGTTGTTGCTCGGCAACGTCGACGACCAGTCATTACGACCTGTGATGTTCAGATAAGCAAAATTCTTGTACGCCAGTTGAGCCGAAGCGTAGCCGCTGTATGCCCGTTGACGCGAGAAATAGTTGGACGACGTAAGCGCATCGCGTGAGTTGGTCAGCGTGTAAAGATCCGGCACAGCCAAACGGGGAGCTTTCTGGTAGTTGTTGGCATAGCTGCGATTGCGCAGATTGAATCCGGCAAGCGCGTCCAGACTGAAATCCTTGTTCAGCTTTTTGATGTACTGCAAAATCGCTTCGGTGTTGTTCTCGCTAACCGTGTAGGCATCTTCGGCATACGATCCGTAAGGTGTGCCGCTGGTACCGTATTTGATAGTGTATTTACGGCGATCGTTGTAATAGTCGGTACCGGTACGGAATCTGAAATTCAACCCGTCCGCAATCTTCGCTTCGAGGTGAATGTCGCCAATGAGCCGGTTTTTATCCTGAGTGGTAGTGTTGTAATAAGCATTCCAGTACGGGTTGTTGTAGTAACTATTGTTCCAGTTGTTGTTCCAGTTTTTTTTCAGCTCGTTGATATCTACCTGACGACCGAACCACAAAAACTGTAGCATAACACCGGCAGCACGGCCACCCGAAGGGCCACCCGGCAGGGCAGGCGCATTGGTAACGATATAATCGGCCGTTGCACCTATCTTTATATCTTTGGTCAACTGGTAATTGGAGTTGATGCTGAAATTGGTTTTCTTGATTTCCGAATTGGGCACCGTCCCTTTCTGCCGCTGGTTGTTCACTCCGAGGCGGAAATCGTATTTTTTGTCCGACCCGGCAATGGAAATTCCGTTGTCGAGTGTCACTCCGGTTTCAAAGAAATCTTTCACGTTATCGGGATGCGCCACAAAAGGTACAGCCACTCCGTTGGAAAAGAACTGAGGAATAAGCCGGCCATCCAGTTTCGGGCCCCAGCTTTCGTCCACACCGTCGTTTACGCCGCCCCCTTTTCCGTCCACATAACTGAATTTGCCATTCGAGCCCTGTCCGAAAACATTCTGATATTCGGGCAATGTAGCAACATTCGCAAGGGTAACGCCGGAAGTGAGGGTAATTCCTAAGCCCTTCTGACCTTTACCCGATTTGGTAGTGATGAGAATCACACCATGGGCGGCACGTGATCCGTAAAGAGCAGCTGCATTCGGCCCTTTCAGCACATTGAGCGATTCGATATCCTCGGGGTTGAGGTCGGCAATGGCATTACGGAAGTCGCGGGTAGCTCCTCCCGAATTCAGCTGTGAGTTATCCACCGGCACGCCATCTACTACAAACAGAGGTTGGTTGTTACCGGCAATGGAGGTCTCTCCACGAATAACAATACGCGACGATCCCATATCTCCCTGCGAATTGGTAATACGAACCCCGGCCAGTTTCCCGGTAAGGTTATTGAGAAGGTTGGTCTCTTTGGTATTCTCCAGGTCTTTGTTCTGTAACGCCTGAACGGTATACCCCAGCGATTTTTTCTCTTTGGTGATACCCAATGCAGTCACCACCACTTCATCAAGAGTATTCGACTGATCTTTTAACGAGATGGTTACCGCCTCGTTTTCATATACATCTACTTCCTGAGTCTTGTATCCGACAGCTCTTACCTGGAGGGTCACCGGCAGAGCATGTTTGATAGAGAAACGGAAAGAACCATCCGCTTCGGATACCGTTCCGTTTGTTGTTCCTGCGATTGTGATGGTAGCACCAATGACAGGAACTTTCTTTGAATCAATTATCTGCCCGTGCAGAGAGATGTTTTGTTGCGCATGAAGCAGAAAGGCCGAACCGGGAAGTAGTGCCAAAAAAGCATAAAACCGGAGGTGCTTTCTGGTGGATTGCACACAAGATCTGATAATTTGGAATAATTTTGTCATACTCTAACTTGTTTAGACAAAGCGCCCTTAATGCCAATTGCAGTCGGATAAAAGGGGCGCTTTTTTGTTACAGATTAATGGTTAGTTATTGAATGGTGGATAGCAATTTTTCATCGATATGTTCTTTTTGAAAGGCAAGCGTCGCTTCGTCGAGTTGCAGGAACCCGGCTGCATGATTGAATGCCTGTCCTTTCGTCAGAATCCATTTGATAAAAGCGGTAACGGTTTTGTTTTCGCGTTGTTCCTGCGAAAGAACGAACCCGATTTTTTCTACCGGAATATTATCTACACTGCTGTGTTCCAGTAGCGATAAGGTATTGTCCAGATCCGGCAAGCTCAGAACCTCTCTTTGTTGTGTCTTTACATTGAGCGGTATCAGGGCAATGCCGTTACTGAGTTTCCTGCTTTGAGTATCGAAAACATAACTGAGATTATTGAAGGTAATTCCGGTGGTATCTTTTCTGATTGCGCTTAACAGGTAAATATCATCGCCTAATACCTTTTTCCCTTTCAACTCTTCTGGTTTTGCTCCGAAATACTTTGCGAGGGCAATGGAAGAAGGGGTGTTGTTGTCGCGGGAATAAACCGTAGCGGCAAATTTGCTTTTTGCCTCATTATTGTCTTCTGCCAACTCATCGGCCTCTTCGAAGAAAATCTTTTTAAGCTGCTTTTTAGACAATCCGCTTTTCGGAATTCTTTCCAAAATAGGATTCTTCCGGTTGGTAACCGGTACCAGAGCATAGCGGCCTACATAAGTAATTTGTTGACTGATGGTTAAATCAGAGTCCGCTGGTTGCGATGTGATGATAGTTAACGAACTCTCTTTCCCGGTAAGCGCTTGTAGTTCTTTGCTTGCCTGAAATTCAGGATTTTCTTTTGTGTACTCGGCAATCCATCGTTCAATCAACGGATAGGTAAAGCGGGCATTTTTCACTGTCTGACCGGATATGTTAGTTTGAGCTGTAAGTGTGGCAGTAAACAGAAATGCTGCCGACAATATGTTGATAATTATCTTTTGCATAAATAAATGAGTTTAAATTTGAATCTTGTTGGGCAGCCCGGCGGGCAGGATCAGGGTTCATTCATCCGGGAGGAGATATACCTGAGAAGTTGCTGTTGAAGAAAGCGGTTGTCAGACTAAAAAACTTGTTGCAGACAAAAGCAAAATGATTTCATGATGTAACTTCTCCGGTGCAGGCCTCCGGGATTGTTTCTTGATTATCTCATATTGTGGCTACAGCCACACATGGACATTCGGGCCATCATGTTCATTTTTGGATGCATAAGTTCTTTTTCTAAAATTTATTCAAAACGTATAATTGTCTTACCTATTAGCAATTAGCAACCTTCAAAATGTAGTGAGAGAACGTTAGGTGCTATAAATATGTTTTACAGCACAAAATTCGGGGTTTTATTGCTCTCCCAAAATCCCTTCTGTGTGGTATTTTCATACCATATATGTGGTACGTGTTAGTAAAAATTGATAAATAATTTCTGCCTTGCTAAACAGAAATGACGCGAAAGATGGCTTTGCTACAAGAGGAAAGCCGGATGCGACGGGAGCTTTTAAAAAAGGAAAAGCAGGCAAAATTACCTGCTTCTCAAAATACAGAATCTCAATTTTATTTTGAACACCAATAGGTTATCATCCCATCCGCAAGTCTGCTCTTTGCTGTTTAGTTCCGTCTGCTATTTGATCCTTTCTTTGCACACGGGTCATGAGACCCGCACGAGCGAATCTTATATATCCGCGCTATCAGGGGGAGGATAGAGTATCACAA
Organism: Paludibacter jiangxiensis; assembly: GCF_001618385.1. NCBI lineage: Bacteria > Pseudomonadati > Bacteroidota > Bacteroidia > Bacteroidales > Paludibacteraceae > Paludibacter > Paludibacter jiangxiensis. The sequence continues at coordinate 951,917 of NZ_BDCR01000001.1, forward strand.
CAGTGTCTTATTGTATGATACTTTAGGATGTTGGCGATAAACTATTATCTTTGCCTTGTAAAATCCAATAAAATAAACTCATGGAAGAACTGGTAAACAAAATCAAAGAACAAGTAAACATTTTTGTTGAAAATGCAGACAGTCAAGTGGCAAATGGCAACAAGGCAGCAGGTACCCGTGCCCGCAAAGCTTCTTTGGAGCTTGATAAGATGCTGAAAGAGTTTCGTAAAGTTTCAATTGAAGCCGGAAAATAAGCATTGATCGATTTTCCGAATCTGCCGTAAAAGCTTTTATAAAGGGCTTTTTACGGCAGTTTTTTATGGGAGCGATCTTGTTTGCCGAATGTTCAGTCCAAGATACCGCTTCGCTCATCTTGAACCAGTCAATTTGCCATGCTTGCGCCATTAAGGGTTAATATTCATGACATAGACATGACTCTTCATATACCCATTTGTTTTCATTCTCACCTTTGTCTAAAAAATGTTTGATATTTTTATATTCAACATTTTGAGGGATGTTGACTGCTACAATTTTTCTTTGAACTAAAACCTCTGATTCACAGCCAAATTTATTAAGAATCTGACGAACATTTTCCATCAAACATGCATCTTTAAAAAATAAACGCACTGTTGTGTTCCCAGAAACAGAAACAAAATCATCAAAATAATAAACTTTATCATCATTATCATATTCCGCTGTAATAATATCACCTAAAGATATTCGTTTTGCAACTATTGGAATATTATCAATTTGAAAACCATTATCAACCCTGGTACACCAAATTGATTCTGTTTCAAAATCACCTTCATGATTTTTTTGCACAAAAAAAACTCGTTCTTGCTTTTTCATGTCAATTCGTCCCCTTTTTTAAGTTGCAGTCTCTACATAGTACCTGACCATTATCAGGTGTTCCACTACCACCATTTGCTTTTGATGTTTTATGATCTACATGTGCTCCTCTTGTTCCAAGTTTGCCTGATGTTTAGCGCAAGTTTGAGCGAAGCGGTATCTTGTGCTGGAAACCAGAGTGGTTTGTAACCACAAACAACTTTCAGTGAAGCTAATCAGTTACAAACTGATTCTATTTTGCATCCAAGCTACACGTTGTTAAGCTTGAACGAGAATCTGGGGTCTCTACATGCTTGTGCCATTAAGGTGAGGTACGAGAAAACTCCCTTAATGGCATATGCAATATTTAAATTTCAATTTAAATTTATTGTCAATATAAACAAATGAAAAGCTTGTGGGTTCATACGGTAATGGTTCATAATCAGAATTGTATGGCACATTTTTAATTTTGTTCGTTCTTGTAAAAAAATTGTCAATCAAAACCGAATCATTAATAATAATATTATTTTTTTTATACTCCAAATATCCACCTCTAATATTAGAGACACTTACATTGTTTAACAAAACAGCTTCAAGAATATATTCATCAAAAAAACTCTCGTAACGAAAAAATATAAATTGACGTTCAGGTATATAATACGGGCACTTTTTACAGCAAGCAATAACTAAGTCAAAGATAGAGTTTGTAGCTGTATCTTTAATTGTTAAAACAGGTATTTCCTTATAGTTCGATATTTTGACTTTCTTACAAAAGCTAGGAGTAAAGGTCAAACAAAAAAACAAGACTATAAAAACACATTTGAATTTCATAAATTATTTTCTTTCAATAAAATTGTTAATATCATATGTCCGGGTTCCATTTTCGTCATATGGAGTTCGAATAAAAAATGCTTTAGTATATTCAGGAGTAAAAATTCCACATTTTACATTAGGCGAAGTTTGTTTTATGTACTTAACAGTATTCATATCATCTTCAGATGGATTAGAACTGCCATTGGTATGTGAATGATCAAATAAAACTACTTCTTTTTTAGTTTTGTTGGCTCCTCTTGTTCCAAGTTTGTCTGATGTTTAGCGCAAGATACCACTGCGCTCAATCTTGAGCCAGTCAATCTGTCAAACTTGCGCCATCAGAGGCCTACGTCGTTGTTAAAAGGAAAGCTCCTGCTTTCCAAATGCCTATCAAATGTAGCGATATTTCTTATAAACAAAAAAGCGACAGCTTATTAAGTTATTGTTCGGCTATACTTTCTCAAGCGTTGTTGCCGATTGGCTTGCCCATACGAGTAATTTGAGCGGAATCGGGGAAGATGGTTTTGGAATTGGAGGAAGGGTCGATGGTTGTGGTTTACGTCAGGGTTTACCTTTCTGTGTAAAACGAACCAAAAAGAAGGATGGAAATGAGATTTTGTGAAAATAAAAAAGCACCTAAATTGTTGAATTTAAGTGCTTTCTAGTGACCCCGGAGGGGCTCGAACCCTCGACCCATTGATTAAGAGTCAATTGCTCTACCAACTGAGCTACGGAGTCATTTCGGGCTGCAAAGGTAAAATAAAATATTGACTTTTGCCTGTTTTTATGGCGTTTTTTTTAATAAAAGATGACTCATTATTGCTCGGGTCTGTTGGCAAGGCTTTCCTTGCATATTGCTACCGTAATATGATAACAGCTTTGATGGCGCTCTTTTTTTATCAGGAAGCGGCATTGACGGCGCATATCAATGAGGGTCTCGGCAAAGATATGAGGAACTTTGGCCGGATAGGCAACCGTATCTCCATCCATGAATTTGTTGTAAGTGATGTCGAAGGTAGTGCCGTACCGATGCGCCGAATTATTGCTGGCGTTGCCGTTGTGTTTGCCCAGTTTATGCTGACTTTCGTCAGTCCGCAAAACAGACGTTACAACAAAACGGAAATCCTTCAAGCCATTTTCTTTCAGTCTCTTCTGAAACTCCACGCCTATATCTTTCAGTAAGTTAACGGCTTCCGGAACCAGATACGGATGAGAGTGCCTTAACTCATCTATATGGAAGAACTTACAATCAACCAGATGAACCAATATGTCTTTTTTAACCAGCACATCGGCGGCTTTCAAAAAATCACTGTCCGTATCGAATGTTTGTTTTAGTCCTCCTACCTGAGCATGTTCCAGTTGCACATCGTTGAGGTCGTCCAGTAATTCGGACGAACTAATCGGCGCAGCGGCATCTTTGCAGAAGTCGCAGGTGCAGGTATGAACACGAAACATACGTGGTTGCAGGTAAGGTCGTATGAAAAGGGCTGCTATTACTATTGCAATCAACAGCAAACTTAGTAATATAAAGAGGTGTAGGTGGTATTTCTTTTTTCGTCTCATCATTTTTCTGTCAGATGCAAAAATAGCACTTATTTTCTTTCCGCAGGAAGTAAATCTGCCAAAATTGCCGTTTTTTTTTGTGGCACAGGCTTTGATTGTAGTAGTATCTATTTCGGTAAGAAGATTCAACAGCTATCTTATCGGAATAAAAAAAGGCCAACTTTGCCGATAAAATGGGCAAAGCATTGGCAAAAGGCAAAAGGATTAGTTATATTTGTGGTATAAACAAGAAAGGGAATAATAATGGAAAACCGATTTTCGGATAAATTAAGAGATGTGCTCAGCTATAGCCGCGAAGAGGCGGAACGGTTGGGTAACAGCTATATAGGACCGGAGCACCTGATGCTTGGGCTGATACGCGATGGCGAAGGAAAGGCCATCGAAGCCCTCAATTCGCTGCATACCGATCTGTCTCAATTAAAAAAGAAGATTGAAGATCAGGTTAAAACAGATAATGTTGTATCAGCCAGCGATTTGACAGTTCCAAGAAACACAGAACGGATACTTAAGATCTTGTATCTTGAAGCTCGTTCGTTGAACAAAAGTATTGCAGACACAGAGCATCTTCTGCTTGCAATATTGAAGGAAAAGGATAATTTACCTGCTCAGCTTCTTGGAGGTGAGGATGTGAATTATGACAATGTACGTGGGTTGATAGAAGAGAAAAAAGACATTCATATGGGTGGTGGATTTCCTAATGATGAGGATGATGATGAAGAACTTAGCGGTTCGAAATTGTCAAATCAGAAATCGGATAAACCCGGCACTAAAGAGGTTGGAGATACTCCTGTACTCAACAATTTTGGGAGCGACCTGACCAAAGCTGCACGTGAAAATCTGCTTGACCCGGTTGTGGGACGTCAGAGCGAAATAGAACGTGTTGCTCAGATTTTGAGTCGCCGCAAAAAGAACAATCCGGTTCTGATTGGCGATCCTGGTGTGGGTAAATCGGCTATTGTTGAGGGACTTGCCATGCGTATCGTTCAGCGAAAAGTTCCCCGTACGCTCTTCGAAAAGCGTATTATTGCGCTGGATATGGCTTCTATTGTGGCCGGGACAAAATACCGCGGACAGTTTGAAGAACGTCTCATCGCCATTCTGAATGAATTGAAGAAGAATCCTCAGATCATCCTGTTTATCGACGAAATACACACTATTGTGGGGGCTGGCGGAGCTGCCGGTTCGTTGGATGCGGCGAATATTTTGAAACCGGTTTTGGCCCGTGGAGAAATACAGTGCATCGGAGCAACCACGCTGGATGAATATCGTCAGAGCATAGAAAAAGACGGGGCTTTGGAACGCCGCTTCCAGAAAATTGTGGTGGAACCGACTACGCCTGAGGAAACACTGGAAATTTTGAACAATATAAAATCACGGTACGAAGATCATCACCGTGTGATATATACTCCCGAAGCAATTGCCGCTTGTGTCAAATTGACAGACCGCTATATTACCGAACGTTGTTTCCCGGATAAAGCAATTGATGCCTTGGATGAATCGGGATCGAGGGTACATATTTCCAATATTGTAGTTCCGAAGGAGATCGAAACTCTTGAGAAAGAACTCGAAGAGGCTAAACAGGCCAAGCAAAAAGCGGTAGAAAATCAGCAATTTGAACTTGCAGCCGAATACAGAGATCACGAAAAGAAGTGTCATGAACGGCTGGAAGAAGCCACTTTGCGTTGGGAAGAATCGACCAAAGAACAGCGTCAGGTTGTGGATGCCGATAAGGTAGCAGAAACTGTCGCCATGATGTCGGGCGTGCCAATGCAGCGTATTGCGCAGGCTGAAAACGAACGACTGATTGAAATGCAGGAAAGCATCAACAAAAAGGTGATTGGTCAAACGGCAGCCGTAGAGAAAGTAGTGAAGGCTATTCAGCGGAACAGAGTCGGGCTGAAAAACCCGAATAAACCGATTGGTGCATTTATTTTCCTCGGACCTACGGGTGTCGGAAAAACGCACCTTGCCAAACAACTGGCTCAGTTCATGTTCGGTTCCGACGATTCGTTGATCCGGGTGGATATGAGCGAATATATGGATAAATACACCGTTTCGCGGCTTATCGGAGCGCCTCCGGGTTATGTGGGTTACGAAGAAGGTGGTCAGCTGACCGAGAAGGTGAGAAGAAAACCTTATTCGATCATCCTGTTGGACGAAATAGAAAAGGCTCACCCTGATATTTTCAACATCCTGTTGCAGGTGTTTGACGAAGGGCATTTGACTGACGGCCTTGGACGTCGTATTGACTTTAAGAATACGATTATCATCATGACCTCCAACGTGGGAACACGCCAGTTGAAAGAATTTGGAGCCGGTGTTGGTTTCCGTCTGGAAGAAAACGATTTGACGACTGCGTCGGAACGTTCACGGAGCGTGATTCAGAAAGCGTTGAACAGAACCTTCGCGCCTGAATTCCTCAATCGTGTGGATGACGTGATTATGTTCGATCAGTTGAGCAAAGAATCGATTCTGAAGATTGTTGATCTTGAATTGCAGGGTCTTTACAACCGGATCGAGAGCCTTGGATATCGCCTGGTGCTGACTGACGAAGCAAAAGAGTTTGTTGCCAACAAGGGATACGATGTTCAGTTTGGCGCACGTCCATTAAAACGGGCCATTCAGAAATATGTTGAAGATGAGATGGTTGATATAATTATGAGGGCAACGATTGCTCCCGGTGACACAGTTACAATGATTGTGAATACCGAAGAGGAAAAACTCGCTGCTCATATTGATCATCCGGAACCGCAAACAACATAATCACAGTAAATTAAAGCCATTTCGAATAACGGAATGGCTTTTTTATTTTCTGTCATTGTGTTAGAATATTCACCGTGTCGGCATTACATTTTGAAAGAAAACTACTAACTTCGCTTATATATTAATAGTGGAACCATTGTTTTTGCTATGTGCAGATAAACAATGTATTGGTTTCTATCCGGCATTGACGTGAGAAGAAAAAGACCCGAAAGAAAGGCTCTTTTCTCCTTCTTTTCAATGAAGGATAGATTTATTGTTTTGTGGAGCGATGCAAAAGCGTTGGAAATTCATGACATCATTTATCTAAAACTGATTTATAATGAAAAATAAGGTTGTTACGTTTGGAGAGATACTGTTGAGGCTTACAGCTCCGGGATACCTTCGTTTTGCCCAGGCAAAGGAGTATGTGGCTACATTCGGTGGAAGTGAAGCTAATGTTGCTGTTTCACTTGCCAATTTTGGCGTTGATACTGAGTTTGTAACACGTTTGCCGCAAAATGAAATAGCGCAAAGCTGTCTTAGCCAGCTTCGCTCCTACAATGTGGGCACACAGCACATTGCTTACGGAGGTAAACGGTTGGGTATCTATTTCCTTGAAAATGCATCCATATCACGTGGATCGAAGGTGGTTTACGACCGTGCCGATTCGGCTTTTGCCACCATTGCTTCGGGAATGATCGACTGGGAAAAAGTGTTTGCCGATGCCTCCTGGTTTCACTGGTCGGGTGTGGCGGCCGCTTTATCACCTGAGGCTGCCGATGTGTGCCGCGAAGCTATTCATGCAGCTGATCGGCTAGGACTGACCATATCATGTGATCTTAACTTCCGGAAGAATCTTTGGAACTATGGAAAAACAGCTCCGGAGGTATTACCCGAAATGGTGGCTTACAGCGATGCTGTTTTCGGCAGTCATGACGAATATCTCAAGGTTTTAGGCATATCAATGGCCGACTTCAAGGCGGTAGATACCAGCTACGAAATGGATCTTGCCAGTTACGAAAAAGCAGCCAAAGAGATGGTGGCAAAATTTCCCCGCTGCAAGAAAGTATTTATCGAATTCCGTAATACGATCAACGCCAATCACAACACGCTTGCCAGTGTTCTGTATTCCAACGGAACTTTGAAACACACCCGCGTTTACGACATTACTCACGTGGTTGATTGTGTGGGGGTTGGCGATGCATTTGTGGGAGGAATGATTTACGGTATGATTGCTTATCCGGACGACGACCAGAAAGCTTTAGACTTTGCTCAGGCAGCATCCACACTGAAAAATACCATTCAGGGCGACTTTAATCTGATATCGGTTGCTGAAGTGGAAGGTTTGATGAAAGGCGACGGCTCAGGACGTGTTTCAAGATAAGGAAAATTTATTATATTTGCACAAAAGTTAACCTTAATATAGGCGTACAAAAGAGAACTTTTGTGCAAATTTTCTTCTCTTTGTGGACGAATATATTAATTGATATTCAATTAATTATGTCGTACAATATTTTATCTCTCAATCCTGGATCAACTTCCACCAAAATTGCGCTCTACCAGGACGAGCATTGCGTTTTCACGTTAAACATCGATCATAGATCCGAGGAGCTAAAGCCCTTCAAAAAAGTAACCGACCAGTTCGAATTCAGGAAAAATCTGATACTGAATGCGCTTGGAAAGGCCGGTTTCGACCTGCAATCGCTGGATGCGATAGTGGGGCGGGGCGGTATGGTAAAACCTGTAGAATCGGGGGTTTATGAAATGAATGCCCGCCTGCATGAAGATCTGGTGCTAGGTATTCAGGGAGAACATGCCAGTAGTCTCGGAGGCTTGTTGGCTGAAGCAATGGTTGCTGACATTCCGGGAGCCCGTGCCTTTATTGCCGATCCGGTGGTGGTGGATGAAATGACGGATGTTGCTCGGGTTTCGGGACATGCGCTGTTTTGCCGCAAATCGTTGTTTCATGCCTTGAATCACAAAGCAATCAGTCGCTTGTATGCCAAATCGGTGGATAAACCGTATGAAGAGCTGAATCTGGTGGTTGCCCATTTGGGAGGCGGAGTAACGGTGGGAGCTCATCAATGCGGGCGGGTTATCGATGTAAATGATGGCATTAGCGGTTCAGGGCCATTTTCGTCCAACCGCTCAGGTCAGCTACCGGCAGTGGATGTTGCAAAACTTTGTTTTAGCGGCGAATATACGCTCGACGATATTAAGCAGATGATTAACGGTAAAGGCGGTGTGATGTCGCTGATGGGAACCAGTGATATGCGTAAGGTAGAACGTTTAGCAATGCAGGAAAATGACCCAAAGGCAAAGTTGGTGATGGATGCAATGGCGTATAATGTGGCAAAGGAAATTGGAGCTATGGCAACGGTTCTTGAGGGGAAAGTAGATGCTATCCTGTTGACCGGGGGAATTGCCTATTGCGGTTATATCGTAGACAATATCACCCGTCGGGTTTCGTTTATAGCTCCTGTGAAGGTTTTTCCGGGCGAAGATGAAATGGAAGCTCTGGCAATGAACGGACTGGCCGTATTGCGCGGAGCTCCCGTTAAAGTTTATACCTGAAGCAATTATTCCGTTGCTTCGGCAATCACGAACTGAACATCATAGTTCTTCAACCATTTGATGTCATCTGCCGTAATTTTAGAATCGGTGATCAGGTAGTTGATTAATGATAACGCACCCAGACTGGCAAATGAACTTTTGCCGATTTTGGTAGAGTCGGCAACCAGAAACGTTTCGTTGGCCGATTCGATCATGGCTCTTTTTACACAAATATCGCTGATGCCCGGATAAGTTAACCCCGACTTCAGGGCGATGCCCGCAGTGGCTAAAAATAGCTTGTCGACATGCAGGCTCTGGAAGAAATCAGCAGCTTTCTGACCTGTCAACGAAAGGGTAGGTGCTTTGAATTCTCCGCCGGTAACAATCACGGTAATACCCATTTGAGCTCCAAGGATGAGAGCAATGTTCAGGGCATTGGTAATGACGGTGAGATTGCGGTAGTTGGTTAACAACTTGGCGATTTCAGTTGTGGTTGATCCCGAATCAAGGATGATAGTATCGCCGTCGGTAATGAACTCTACAGCTTTGCGGGCAATGGCTATTTTCTCGGCAATATTTTCCTGATTTTGCAGGCTGAAATTCCTGACATTCGAATCAATATCTTTCAGGTAGGCTCCACCATGTTCGCGAACAATAAGACCTTCTTTCTCAATTCGTTCAAGGTCCTGACGTATGGTTACTTCTGTCACTTTGAAGATACGGCTCAGATCCATCACTTTAGCGTGGCCGTCTTCCCGGATCAGTTCCAGGATTTTTTCGCGTCGTTGGTTTGGGAGCATAATCGTTATTTTTGAATGTGTTTTCTATATTCTTTGATTTGGGTAATAGATATCAGTTTTACGGAGTGTTGCTTAGCAACTTCAACAAGGTCGTCCCAGCGTGCCATTGTGCCATCGTCGTTCATTACTTCGACCAATACACCGGCGGGTTTCAAACCGGCAAGACGGGGTAAATCCACCGAAGCTTCGGTGTGCCCCATTCGTCCTAACACGCCATCAGCATGAGCAATGAGCGGGAAAATATGTCCCGGACGAGCCAAATCTTCGGGCTTGGTGTTGGCATCCACAAGTGCTTTTGCCGTTTTGGAGCGGTCGGAAGCCGAAATGCCGGTAGTGCAGCCATGTCCTTTCAGGTCTACTGAAACTGTAAAATTGGTGGTCATTAAAGCCGTGTTGCTTTGCACCATTCGCTCCAGTTGTAATTCGTTACAGCGTTCTTCTGTGAGGGCGGCACATATAAGGCCTCTTCCGTATTTGGCCATAAAATTGATGATTTCCGGAGTTGCCAACTCAGCTGCTGCAATAAAGTCACCTTCATTTTCGCGGGCAACATCATCAAAAACCAACACAATTTTACCTTGTTTTATATCTTCTATAGCCTCTTCTACCGTATTCAGTTGCAATGACATGTGAGTCCTTTTTTAGTCTTGGGTTTGGTATGCAAAGATACAGTTTTATTTGCAAAAACCCGATTTCTTGTCGTCGTCCAAATTGCTTTTTGGAGAGTATAATAGCTTATTTTATATCAAATTGCATCGTTTTTTCTGCTGACTAAAGTGAACGGGGTAGTGAAAGAACCTCTGTTTTCCAAGCCTCCGACAACTTTCAGCGTGTATTGTATCCCTTCAACAGCCATTTGTGATCCGAAAGCATCTATTGTTGCCTGCATTTGTCCGTTTTCTAACAGCGGTTGAACGGATGGATCGTTGTCGAAACCCACAACCGCAATCTTTCCAGCCTTGTCGCTTTTATCCAGCACTTTAATTACTCCCAGAGCCATCGCATCGTTACTGCACATTACTCCGTCAATGTCGGGATGCTGAGCATATAAACGGGCAAATACTTCTTCTGCTTTGTCGGTTTCCCAGTCGGCGGCTTCCGAAGCAACCAGTTGAAGCTTATTTTCTTCGATTGATTGCAGAAATCCGGCTTTACGTTGTTGTGCATTTTCGGCAACCGCAAGGCCTTCGATAAGGATAACTTTGGCACCTTTGCCTATTTTAGCGGCCAGAACATCACCAACGGCTTTAGCGGCAGTAGCATTGTCGGGGCCGACATAGGTCAATTCGATACCGTTTTGTGTCAATAAGTCATCGTCCAGTCGAATGTCTATGTTGATGACTTTTATTCCGGCCTTTACTGCTTTTACAACAGCTGGAACCAATGCTTTCGAATCGATGGGAACAACCACCAGTGCATCGACCTTTTGTTGTATCAGGTTGTCGATCAGTTCTATCTGAAGCTCTATTTCTGTCTGAGTGTTAGTTCCGACAGTAATAAGTTCAAAATCATTGCGTGTGGCGGCAAATGCCAGAGCTCCTTTCTGCATTTCCTGAAAAAATTCGGCTTGCAGCGATTTCATTACCAGTCCGATAACTGCTTTTCCTTTGTTCATGGCAACTGTTTATGCTTTTGAAAGCGTGATCAATACCAGGCCGATGATAAACAGAGAGAACATGGCTGTAAGGAGAATGTTGGTGCTTTTGGGTGCAGACTTAAATTCTTTCCATACAAAAACACCCCAAAACATGGCCACAACGGGAGCTCCGTTGGTTAGTGCATACGAAATGGTTGGGCCTGCTTTCGGAACGGCCATAAAACTGATAACCATACCCGACATCCAGATAATGCCTCCCAAAACTCCGATTAGGTGAGTTTTCAGGTCGCCTTTGAAATAGTCGCGGAGAGTGAGTTTCTCGCCTTCGACCGGGTGACGCATTACAAAAAGGTTGAATATCGGGGTGCTGATGACCGCACCGATGGTGAAGAAAAATACGCCGGTAAAAGGAGTTAGATTTCCCGAGCCGCCGCTTACGTAAGCCGGATCGAGCGATTTTACTACCAGCCCGTAGAAAAAGGCGATGGTCAGACCGGCCAGCAACGAAACGACAATCCCTTTGGTAGTGGTTTGTTGTTTGCCGGCTACCAGTTTCTTATAGGCAGCCATGCAGCAGAAAATAGCGACTACAATCAGTGCGACGCCGGTAAATAATAGTGCGACGTTATTTCCCTGTGATCCGGCAATGATAAAGTTGACAATGATGCCGAGTACCCAGGCCAGTCCTCCACCGATGGGAAAACCGACAGCCATACCGGCAATAGCCATTGCCGCAACCAGCAAAAATGTTCCTAAATTCCAAACAATACCGCCGGCTAAAGCATATAGAATACTTGTTCCGTCAGCTTTTGCAATATCTTCCAGGAAAGGACGTCCATCGGAGCCGAAACTTCCGAGAGTGAAAGCAGCAACAACGGCAGTGAGGAGAAGGCCCCACACGAAGTCAAAGTAGAATAATTCGTAGCGCCAGGTTTTGGCAGCCATTTTCTGGGTATTCGCCCATGAACCCCAACATATCATGCTAAATATCAAAAAGATAATAGCCGGTACGTAGTTCTGGATTAGTGTCATTGTGTGTTTGGTTTAATTAGATTGAGATAAGGTTGAAATGGAAATAATTAGTGGTCAGTGATGAAAAGTCGATCACTAACCACTAATTGTCTTGTTGTTATTCGTGATTGTACAGATCCCAACCGAGATACGTTTCGATTGATTCCTGCAACACTTCGGCAACATTACCACGGGTGAGTGCCACATGGTGTTCGAAGCCGTTTTTGCACATAAATTTCATCAGTTTCTGAAGGTTGTTTACTTCTGTAACGGCGATACATCCATCCATTCCGTAAGGATCGTTGGTAATTTTTCCTTCTCCGAGGTACGATTTTATTACACCGTAATTATCGTCTGTAGAGATACGGAAGAAGGTGAAGTCGCCTTCGGATACTTTGCTGAGAATAGCGCCCACAGTATTAACCCGGCCCAACACGTTGCCTAATACGCCCAGAGAACTCACGGCCATTGGGGCTTTCGTGAAACCTTTGGCAAAGTTGCCGCAGTGTGTACAAACGCATTTGTTACGGTCTTCGGCGAAGTTGTTGTTCCAGTCGGCCAACACGGCAGGAACACCCGATGCCTGCATCAACGCGTACATAGAAACAGCACCGGCAATATCCGATTCGCAGGCACTCGGGAAGAGACGGTCGCTCATCATGCTCATGTTGAGGCAGGTGGCGCAACCGTAATTTTTTTCCAGCGAATCCCAGCACTGAATAGCCGAAGCGTCGATTTCATTTTCTGCAATCCAGTTATCCACTGCCTGACCGAATTGTGCCTGAAGCAGCAATTTGTCTTCCAGCTCTTTAGGTACACTGGCATAAGCTTTCATTTGCTCGATACGGCTTTTGATAACAGCCGATTCTTTGTCCATTTTGTTGGCAGCCGCAAGTATTTCCGATAAATCAACCGGCACAACGGTGATACCGCTGTTTTGCAACAGTTTTTCGCTGGCACGGCAGGTTTGGAAGCCGATAGGACGGCAACCGATCTGACCGATGCGAGCCTTACGCAAGCTGTTCACCACGCGGCAAATACGGGCGAATTTATCCACGTCTTTTTTGAACTCTTTGCTGTGGATGGAATAGGTATGGAGTGATGTGTCCGTAAACGGAATGTTGTACTGATACAGATTGTTGCAAACCGAAAGCTTACCGCAGAAAGCGTCACGGCGTTTGTCCAGTGATACTTTGTCATTTTCGTCGTCGCATGCCTGCACCAGCACCGGAACGTTGAGTTCTGACAAACTGATAGAGTTGACAATACCTACTTCATAGCCGAAGTTCGGCAACGAAACGATGATACCGTCTATTTTGTCGCGGTTGGCACGGAACAGTGCAGCGCATTTTTTTGCGTCGTCGTAAGTTTCGATGCTACCTGTAGGAGTTTCCGATTCGTCCAGAATTACGTAGTCGTGACCCTGAGCTTTTATTTCTTTTAAAACCGTAGCGCGTACGTCGGCTGCTAATGCCGAATTGAAATACGCTCTGGTACCGATAATGATACCAAATGTAAGTTGTTGTTTGTAAGCCATTGAGAGAGTGATTTAAGTATTAGGTTTATAAATTTACATCAACGTTCTTTTCACTGCCTTTTGCCATTCCCTGTACAAAGAATTGACTTTATCCGATGGCATTGTGGGCACAATATAGTCATTCTCTTTTCTAAGAGCAATAATCTCTTCTTCAGATGTCCATTGATTCATGGCCAGGCCGCTCATCAACACTGCACCTAAAGCAGATGCCTCTTCAATCGGACTGCGGTTGATTTTTGCCTGAAGCATATCGGCCTGAAATTGCATCAGAAAGTTATTTTTTACCGGACCGCCGTCTACCCGCAGTTCTTTCAGTGCTACGCCCGACTCCTGTATGAGCGACATCAGGTCTTTTACCTGATAAGCAATCGATTCGAGAGCAGCGCGAACAATGTGTGCTTTGTTAGTGCCGCGGTTCATGCCGCAAATAAGGGCTTTTGCTTCGTTGTTCCACCAGGGAGCGCCCAGGCCTGCAAAAGCCGGTACGAAGTAGACGCCATCGGTACTTTCTACGGATGTGGCCAGCGCTTCGGTTTCGGCTGCTGATTGTATTAGTTGCAGGTCGTCCTGCAGCCATTTGATAGTGGCTCCGGTGCAGTGAATATTTCCTTCGAAGGCATAATAAACTTTGCCATTGGCGGCAAAGCCTACAGAAGTCACCAATCCTTTAGGTGCAGTCAGCGCTTTTTCGCCGATATTGACCATGATAGACGAACCGGTGCCGTAGGTTGCTTTTCCCATTCCGCTTGCAAAACACATTTGTCCGGCCAACGCTCCGTGCGAATCGCCTAAAACACCAGCTATTGGAGTTTCGGCGAGCAGTCCGTTAAGGGTAGTGGAGCCGTATTGCGCATCGCAGGGAAGTGCCTCGGGCATCATCGTTGCTGGAATGGTAAATATGTTGAGAAGATCGTTGTCCCAGTCCAGTGTGTGGATGTTGAACAACAACGTGCGTGAAGCATTCGTATAGTCGGTGGCATGTTTTGCCCCGTTTGTGAAGTTCCAGATTAGCCATGCGTCGATGGTGCCCATCAACAGATGACCGGCTTCCGCATTTTCGCGGGCACCCTTCACATTGTCTAGAATCCACTTGACACCACTTGCCGAAAAATAAGGATTGATAATCAAACCTGTTTTTTCGGTAACCATCGGCTCGTGACCCTGAGCGATCAGTTGGTCGCAAATGGCAGCGCCACGATTGCATTGCCATACCACTGCATTGTAGACCGGTTTGCCGGTGCGTTTATCCCATACTACCACGGTTTCGCGCTGGTTGGTGATGGCGACGGCTTGTACCGATGACGGTGCGATACCACTTCTTTGCAGAACCTGCTCAGCAGCTTTGTAAGCATTTTGCAAAATCTCTTCGGCATCGTGCTCTACCCAACCCGGTTGAGGATAGTACTGTTTGTGATCGACGGATGCGCGGGTAACAAGAGCTGCGTTTTCGTCAAACAACATGGCTTTGGTCGCCGATGTGCTCTGGTCGATGGTTAAGGTGTATTTCATGCTCGAAAAAAATGAGAATCGATGTAGCGCTAAAGTTTACAATAAAATATAGAATTCAATGACAGATTACTTTTCTTTTGTACAACGTATTGCCGTAAAAGGTTTTTGCGGAAGCTGAATCAAGGTTTTTCCGCTATATTCACCTTCAACAGGAGTGATGGTCATGTCCCAGCCATTGATGATTTCAACTTTGTATTGTGCATTTTTCGGTAAGTTTACTATTTGGCTGCGCGGCTGATCCATGTTGTAATAATTCAGGAAATACTCATCTTTATAGGCAACAGCCGAGTATGGCATCCAATACTCATAATTGACAACCGGGGTCAAATATCCGGGAGCGCTTTCAATGATTGTTTTTAAGAACTTAATTCGTTCCTGGCTTTTTCCTCTGAGTACTCCGCCCTTGGACCACCACATTTCGGCATCCGACTTGTATCCGAATTGAACAGGGTTTTCGGTAAGGTAGGTTTCTCCATGCCCAACGTACCCCCCATTGGTAACTCCTCGCCAGAACTTGTTCACCATCTCTTCTGCTGTGAGATTTCCCCACGACCAATTGATATTGCCTTCGTATCGGCATTCATCGTAAATGATCGGTTTCTTGAATTTATTTCTCAGTTCTTTTGCCCGATAGGTATCTTCATTTTGAATGCTGGCGTGCGTCAGTAAGGGATTGGTGTGGTCATACATGACGGAACCATGATGGATGCTACGAAGGTGGTTGTATGGATCGTTGGCCGCAAAAAGCTGGATGTAATGATCCCAATCTTCCTTTTTCTTTTCTGCCATGAAATCGTATTCATTGGCCATGCTCCACCAAACATTCTTGTAAGCGGCAAATCGTGCTATAATGTAATTGATGTAACGATCATCCGTTTTCCGATCCATCTTCTTGAAGCCCCAACGGTCGTAGGGATGAAATACAATCAGGTCAGCTTCAATGCCCAGTGAATCCAGTTGAGCAATCCTTTTTTCAATATTTCTGAAATAGGCAGGATTGAATTTTGTGTAATCCCAATCGGTTAAAGGTTTCCCTTCGAAAGGATACAAGAAAGGCTCTTTTTTGTTCCAGTCATAATCTTTTGGGAAAATGCACATGCGCATTTTGTTGAAATAACCTTTTGATAATGTTTTGAGGGTTACTTCCGCAAGGCTATCTCCTTGATGCACCCAGGCATAACAGGTGGTGCCGAACGGATAGTATGGTTTGCCATTGGCGTATGCAAAGTGGAAGGTGTCAGCTACAACCACCGGTCCGAAATTTCCTTTGAGAGCTGCTGTGCACAGAAAATTCCCTTTTTTCTTATCGAGTTTTTTTGAATTGCTGGCGGTGATATAGCTCCATTTGCCCTCCTTTTGGGGCATAAACCTGATCTTGTAAATTCCGGCTCCATCGTAAAATCCGGAGACTGTCACTGTATCGTTATTCTGAATGAATTTACCTTGCAGCCGGATGTCTGTAAACGGATTCCCGTTGGTTGGCCCATTCAATTTTACTTCGAATATTTTCCATTTTTCGATGGTTGTCTGACCAAAAACGGAACCAATACATAAAAATGATAAGAATAAGACAGTTTTGATCTTCATGGTAGTTATAAATTAAAGGTATTCTACAAGTCAGGTCAGAGCGGCATTGACAATCCCGTCTGTATCGATCCCGTAATGATGGAAAATTTCCAGGGGTTTGCCATGAATCGCGAATTCGTCGGGAATGCCGAGAATTTTTACCGGTACAGGATGAGTCTGCGACACGATTTCGGTCACAGCACTTCCCAGTCCTCCAAAGATACTGTGTTCTTCCACGGTTATAATGCGTCCGGTTTCGGCAGCCGCTTTTTCAACGATTTCTTTATCGAAAGGTTTCAGCGTGTGCATATCGATTACGCGGGCATTGATTCCTTTTTCTTTCAATATCTTAGAGGCTTCCAGACAGTGATAAACCGTTTCTCCGGTTCCGATAATAGTCAAATCATCACCATCGGTAAGCTGATTGGCTTTCCCTATTTTGAATTCCACATTTTTCGATTCGTAAACGTTGGGAACTGCATTCCTGCCTACACGGATATAAACAGGATAAGGGTAGTCGATCAATTCTTCTACCAGTTTTTTCGTTTGATAAATATCGCAGGGCAAAACAATGTGCATTCCCGGGAACGTACGCAACACGGCAATATCGTGCAGGCTGTGGTGTGAAAAACCGAGAGCTCCATAGCTTACACCGCCGCTTACACCCAGAATTTTTACCGGATTGGCAGAATAAGCCACATCCACTTTTACTTGTTCGAGACTGCGTGCAACGTAGAAACATGCCGGACCACACACGAAAGCTTTTTTTCCGGCCGATACCAGTCCGGCCGCAACTCCAACGGCATTTTGTTCGGCAATGCCAAGCTCTACAAACTGAGCCGGTAGCTCGTTTGCAAAGGTATCCAAAGTTACGGAACCTCGTGCATCGGTGGTGACGGCAATGATATCTTTATCTTGTTTTGCCAGTTCAACCAGTGTGTCGGTGAACATTTTACGGCATGGAATCGTATTTGTCATATATTATTTACAAATTATCGGATTGACGCATTGGCATATTCTTGAATGCGTTCTTCAATTTCGGCAATGGCTTCGGCATATTGCTCGTCGTTGGGTATTCCGTGGTGCCATTTGGCCACTTTTTCCATGAAAGAGATGCCACATCCTTTTGTGGTGTGAGCAATCATCAGTTTGGGTTTATTGTTGGGAGCCATATTTACAAAGGTATTTGTCACATCGGCAATGTCATTGCCATCGACATCGAAAACTTCCCACCCAAAAGCTTCCCAGCGTTGACGCATGGGTTCGAGTGCCATGACGTCTTCTGTTTTCCCACTTATTTGCAGGCAGTTGCGGTCAATGATAGCAACCAGATTATCCAATTTATAATGACTGGCCGACATAGCAGCTTCGTAGATAGAGCCTTCGCCCTGTTCGCCGTCACCCATCAAAACGTATGTTTTGTATGATTTCTTGTCCATTTTTGCGGCGATTGCCATACCGACACCCACTGCCAATCCATGGCCCAATGCCCCGCTGTTGAGTTCTACTCCAGGAGTCTTTTTTGTCGGGTGACCGGCCAAAAGAGATTTGAACTTACCGTATGTTTCGAGTAAAGAATCGTCAATAAATCCGGCAGCGGCCAACACGGAATAGAGAGCTTCCACGCTGTGTCCCTTGCTGAGAATGAAGCGATCACGGTCTTCTTTTTTGGGATTTTTCGGGTCAATATTCATGACATGAAAATAGAGAGCGGTCTCTATTTCCACGGAAGAAAGCGAGCCTCCAATGTGGCCGGATTTAGATGCGTACACAATCTCCACCAACCGTTTTCTGATTTGTTCGGACTGTAATTGTAGACGATTGATTACAGCCTCTGTTACGTTAGACATAGTTACTTGTTTTCGTTTTTCACTAAATGCAAAAGTAATAACAAATAATCGAAAATTCAAAAGGCAAATATAAAAAGCAATAAAAAAGTTCTAAAAAAGGGAACAGGTGCTTTAATTTACAGTAAAATAGATACATACTCTTATAAACAATCGAAATGTTGTTTATATAGCGAAAGGAAAAGGTCTTTATTTTGTTTCTTTTCAATCCGAAAAAATAGTAATGATTCATAGCGCATCAATTGTTATTATTGTTAAATGCAGAAAGAACCAAGTTTCTTATAGATTTTATCAATAGCCATATTTATTTCTGTAAAAGTATAATCCGAAGATTTCCGCATTATATTTGCAATCACAATCAGATTTTAACACGCAACTGATATAGAAAAAGAAAAGACAGACCGATTGAAGTTCAACGAATTTTGAACAGTTGATTAGGTTATAAATTACTAACTATTAATATTTTCAACGATGAAATACGAATTACAGGCACTGCCGTATGCAGCAGACGCATTAGCACCAAAAATGAGTGAAACAACTGTTAACCTCCACTGGGGAAAACACGTGCAGACATATATCAACAACCTGAACGGGTTGATTCCGGGCACGCCGTTTGAAGATGCTTCACTCGAAGAAATTGTAAAGAAAGCCGAAGGTCCGATCTTCAACAACGGAGCTCAGGTATGGAACCATACTTTCTTTTTCTGGCAATTCGCACCGAAACCTGCCGCATCGAAACCTTCGGGAGCTTTGGCAGCCGCAATAGATAAGAGCTTTGGATCGTTTGATGCCTTCAAAGAACAATTTACAAAAGCAGCTGTTACCTTGTTTGGTTCCGGATGGGCATGGCTGGTAAAAAAAGAAGACGGTTCGCTCGGAATCGTACAGGAAAGCAATGCCGGCAATCCGCTGAAGAAAGGACTCGTTCCGGTACTTACCTGCGACGTGTGGGAACACTCATACTATGTTGACTATCAGAATCGCCGCGCTGATTTTGTGGCTACCTTCTGGGAACTGGTCGACTGGTCGGTGGTAGAAAAGAGGTATTAACTTTCAACCGATAAAAACCAACGAATTATGCTTAGCAAACTGTTAGAAAAGGAAATCAACGACCAGATTAATTACGAATTCTGGTCAGCTCAACTCTATCTCTCCATGTCGGCTCATTTTTCCGATTTGGGATTGCCGGGATTTGCCCACTGGATGTATATTCAGTATCAGGAAGAAACCACCCATGCCATTAAATTTTTCAACTACGTGATTGAACGTGGAGGTAAGGCAGAGGTTCAACCTATTAAGGCGGTTCCGACAAACTGGGATTCGGTGTTGGGCGTTTTTGAAGAAACGATGGAACACGAACAGAAAGTGACCGCTCGTATCAACCATCTGGCAGATACCGCTGTAGCAGAAAAAGACCATGCCACACAGAGTATGCTGCGTTGGTTTATTGACGAGCAGGTAGAAGAAGAAGCAAATGTGAAAGCCATTGTCGATACTCTGAAGCTGGTAAAAGACAACGGTTATGCCATTTACTCTCTCGACAAAGAACTGGCTGCCCGTGTATTTGTAGATAGCACACAAACTGGTTCTAACGCGTGATGCACTCAGGGTTGGTTTAGCATGTATCTTTACTCATAGGTTAACTCCCGCAGATTAAAATCGTATCTGTGGGAGTTTTTTATTTTCACCGGTTCCAGATTTTCCAAGCCTCCACAGCCTGTCCTTCCAGCATTTCCAGTCCGTTTTTGATGGCAGCTCCTTTCTCTTGTCCCAGGGCTAAAAAGCGGGTGCGGGGAGGGTTGTAAACCAGGTCGTACAATAGATGATCGGGAGTAACAAACTCGTACGGAATAGCCGGAGCTTCGTCGTCGTGCGGGAAGGTTCCTACCGGTGAGGCGTTGACAATCACCGTGTACTCTTTCAGAATTTCTTCGTTCAATTGGTCGTATGTCAGGCCATCCTTGAGGGGAGAACGTGAAACCAGCGTCGATGTGATGTTCAGCTCTTTCAATCCGTAAATAACAGCTTTGGAAGCGCCTCCGGTTCCCAGTACGAGTGCTTTTTTGTGATGCGGTTTGAGCATGGGGCGGATCGATTCGCGAAACCCTACCACGTCGGAGTTGCTACCGGTGAGCAGGATGTGTTCTCCATCGCGTACGATGCGGATCACGTTCACTGCCCCGATCTCGGCTGCCCGTTCGTCGAGCGCGTCTAGGTATGGAATTACTTGCTCCTTGTAGGGAATAGTTACATTGAGGCCGATGAGGCGTTCGTCCTTCAACACCTCAGGCAACAGGGCAATATCGTCGATATCGAACAATTCGTAGGCGGCATCGATGCCTTCGCGTTCAAATTTTTCGGTGAAATATTTCTTTGAAAACGAATGACCCAGCGGGTGGCCTATTAATCCGAAAAGCAGCATGTCAATTTGGGGATTTGAAGATTTGGAAATTTGAGGATGACAAGACACAATCAAACTCCAGTCTTTGTTCTTTATTCTTTGATCTTTGTTCTCTTTAAAGCTCCACTTTTCCTTTTCCCTGACGGACAATTTCTGGTTCTTCGCCTGTACAGTCGATAACGGTAGAAGGCTTGATGTTTCCGAAGCCGCCGTCGATAACCATATCCACTTCATAAATGTATTTTTCGCACATCAGTTCGGGATCGGTAAGATATTCGAGCACATCATCGTCGTCATCACGAAGCGAGGCCGAAAGGATCGGGTTGCCCAAAGCCTTTACCAGTTCTATTGTGATATTGTTGTCCGGTACACGGATGCCGACTTCCGACCGTTCTTTGAACAGCTTCGGCAGTTTGTTGCTGCGGTTCAGAATAAAAGTGAACGGGCCGGGCAGCAAACGTTTCATCAGTTTGAAGGTATTGTTGTCGACCTTGGCAAATTCGCTGAGGTGGCTCAGATCGGAGCAAACAATCGATAGGTGCGCTTTTGCCGGATCGATACCACGAAATTTGCAGATTTTTTCTACCGCCCGGGCCTGGAAAATATCGCATCCGAAGGCATACACGGTATCGGTAGGGTAGATAATAACGCCGCCATTTCTCAAGACCTCCACGGCTTGTTCCACGGCTTTTGGGTTGGGATTTTCAGGGTAGATTTTCAGTAGCATAAGGTTATATACAGGTTATTCATTGGCGATTATAGAGTCAGTAGCCAAGATAATAGAATCAAGACAACTGCTAAACTGGAAACAGCTTTGATCTTGATTCTTGGTTCTTTAATCTTTTGTCTCGAGTTGTTTGTACAGTACTTCAAATTGTTCGGTCATGGCTTCCCAGGTAAAACGCTTGCGTTCTTCGGCAATCGTTTCTGCAAAGTGCGGAGCTCCCCCGATGGTATAGAACTTCTCGATTGCTGCGGCAATGCTTTCGGGTGAAGATTCGGCAACAAAACCAGAACGCCCGTCGGAAACGATTTCGGCCAGTCCGCCCACGTTGGTAACAATCATCGGGACCGAGAACTGGTAGGCAATCTGCGTTACACCGCTTTGGGTGGCATCTTTATACGGTTGTACCACCACATCAACAGCCGAGAAGTAATATTTTACTTCGTCGTCGCGGATAAAGGAATCGTGTACCAGAATATCATCCTGAAGTCCAAGTGATTCAATTTGAGTGGTATATTTTTCTTTGTTATTGTAGTATTCGCCGGCAACAATCACTTTCTTTCCTTTTGTCAGCCCTTTATCTTTCAATAGTTTCCATGCGTCAATCAACAAGTCGAGTCCCTTGTAGTCGCGGATAATACCGAAGAAAAGCAGGTATTGTGTATCTTCCGATAAATTGAGATGAGCAATGGCTTCTTTGCGCTCTATGCGTTCCCCGAAGTTGGCAAATACCGGGTGCGGAGAGAAAAGTGCCGGTTTGGAGGTTGTGAATTTATCGAGATCCTGTTTCACCTGCTGCGACATGTAGACAAACCCGTCGACGGAACGGACAAAATAGTGTGTCAGCCACGAATCGAAAAAGTGAGCTTCGTGAGGCACCACGTTGTCGAGTTGCGAAAAGATGCGGGTATGTTTGTTGCTTTTTGCAAGGTAACAGATAGTTCCGAGGCAGGGGGCCAGAAAAGGAGTCCAGTATTTCACCAGTACCATATCGGGACGCTCTTTACGAATGCGCAGACCCATACGTATCCAGTTGAACGGGTTGACCGAATTTACACACCGTTCGATGTCGATGCCTTCGGGTGCTGCCGATTCGGAGTATTGTGTTTTGCCGGGGAATAGAAAATTAGGATACTGTACAGTAAAAGTTTTTATGTTCAGTTGTTTCCCTTTTTTTAGGAATGTACGAGCCAGCATTTCGTTGAACGAAGCTATTCCTCCACGGTAGGGATAAGCTGTTCCAAGTATGGTGATTTTATTCATAGAGTCTTTGGTTTGTATTCTCAAGTATAGTCTTCAAAAAGTGGGAATGAGTTGGGTTAACCACAAAGGACACAAAGCTCTTTGTGTTTAGTACATAAAGCACAAAAATACAAACATTTATTCGAAAAACCGCATGATGGCTTCAATAACGGGAACCATCACGGCAGTGACTACTCCCATCAATCCGATGGCCAGTCCGCTGATGGCGCCTTCCACAGCACCAAGCTCCATGGCGCGGGCGGTTCCTACGGCATGTGCGGCCGAACCAAGTGCCAGTCCGCGTGCCAGTTTACTTTCAATGCCCAGTTTTTTAAGAATAAACGGACCAATCACAGCCCCGAAAATGCCAACAAGAATTACAACAATGGCTGTCAGTGCGGGAATGCCGCCCGAATGCGCACAAACGGTAACCGCAATCGGGGTCGTTATTGATTTCGGTTCGAGAGAGGCAACAATGCGAGGGTCTGCACCTAAAGCTTTGGCAATGAGTATGACGCTTACGATCCCTACCACGCTTCCTATCAGAATGGCCGTCACCATGGCGGTGATGTTACCTTTCATGTGAGTCATTTGTTCGTAAAGCAGATAGCCTAACGCAACTACTGAAAGACCAAGCATAAAGTCAATGATTTTGGTTGCTTCGGCATACTCCTGATAAGGAATATCTGCGGTTTTGATTCCGGCAATGATAACCAGTAAGGAAGTAATCAGCGGATGCAGCAGCATTATCTTTGTTTTGCGGTATCCCCACAATGCAACCACATAGACACCAATGGTAAATGTCAGCAAAAATAGTTGGGAATGAATGAGGTTATGCATCTTTCTTTCCCTCCATCTTTTGAGCGATCAGTGCCACAACGACAAGCACCAGCACAGTGCTGACGGCCGACGCAATGGTAATTGCAGTTAAGAATTTGCCAATCAGGGCATAAGATGCTATCAGGCCAACCCCAAGTGGAATGAAAAACAGCATCATGTTGTCCAGAAAAAAAGTGGCTGACTTGCGCACTTGCTCCGGCTTTATAATCTTAAAAACCAGCGAAAGGAAAAGCAGCAACATACCCATGATGCTTCCCGGGATAAAATTACCGATGAGATAGGCAACCAATGTCCCCAGAAAATAGTAGAACAAAAGAATGAAAATCCCTGCCATAAGTCTAAAATTAAAAGGATAAATAAGAGAAATTTTATGGTAGAAATTAAGGCGGATAATACAAAACAACTTGTTTGTTTTGCGGTTGCAAAGATACATACAATCTGCCGAAAAGCGTTTCTCTGATTTCGGAGTTGACGTAATATTTTGTTACTTTGCAGAATAAATCAGAATACAAAGTTTACTCAGATCCCTTAAAGAGCAAACAATATGATAAAGTACAAACGTATAGCGGTAAAAGTAGGCAGTAACGTGTTGACTCGTCCCGATGGGCGGTTGGATGTTACGCGGGTTTCTGCCATTGTCGATCAGATTTCTGTATTGCATAAAGCCGGTGCAGAGATAATTTTGATATCTTCCGGTGCTGTGGCTTCGGGGCGAAGTGAGATTAAGCCGCACAAAAAACTGGATGCCGTTTCGGCACGACAGCTGTTTTCTGCAGTAGGACAGGCCAAACTGATCAACCGTTATTATGAACTTTTCCGCGAACAGGGCATTGCCTGCGGGCAGATTCTTACCACAAAGGAGAATTTCGGAAGCAGGTCGCTGTACCTTAACCAGAAAAACTGCATCAGCGTGATGCTCGAAAACAAGGTGATTCCTATTGTAAATGAAAACGATACAACCTCTATCACCGAACTGATGTTTACCGATAATGACGAATTATCGGGATTGATGGCAACCATGATGGATGTGGATGCGTTGATTATACTCAGCAATGTAGACGGTATTTACAACGGCAATCCATCCGATCCGGCCTCTCATGTTATCCGGCAAATACTTCCCGGCCAGCAGGATATGGACGATTACATCTCCGACCAAAAATCGACGCTCGGGCGGGGCGGAATGCATACCAAATGTGCCATTGCTCAAAAGGTAGCCGCCGAAGGTATTGCGGTAATGATTGCCAACGGAAAGAAAGAGAATATTCTGCTCGACTTGCTTAAGAAGTCGGAGACTACTATATGTACTTTGTTTGTACCCAGTGAAAAAGAGATTTCGAGTGTGAAGAAGTGGATTGCACACAGCGAAGACTTCGCCAAAGGTGTTGTTTACGTCAATGCCGGAGCAGAAGAGGCATTGCTTGATGAATCGAAAGCCAGCAGCCTTTTGCCTGTAGGAATTTCCCGCATAGAAGGTGAATTTGAAGAAGGCGACATTGTCAAGATCATTGGTGAAAGCGGTCGCACAATTGGGGTAGGGAAGGTTCAATACGACTCTGCTTCAGCGCGAAAGCTCGTCGGTAAAAAGGGGCATAAGCCTTTTATCCATTACGATTACATGAGTTTAGACTAACATGATAAAGGCTCCCGATCAGGAGCCTTTTTTTGTATTATTGAGCAATTGCTTTTTCCATATCATCGGCGTTATTCGGCAACGCCACTATTTTGTTTGTTTTGGCATCGACCAGTACCATGGTCGGCGTTGACAATACGAAATAGGCACTAGCCTCGGGACTTCTTACGCCCTGTTCGGCTCTTTTGTGCTTAAATGCCGGATACTTCAAGACCGCTTTTTCCCATAAAGGAATCTCGGTTGGCGTTTCGTCTAAGCTGATAGCAAACACATCGATCAATTCCCGGTGTGCCGGCATATCGTACCAGGGATACAGTTTTTCCAAAACCTCTCTGCAGTGCTGGCAGTCGGCCGACCAAAACAAAACCAGCTTGTATTTTGCTTCCGTCTTAAAGTCATGGAACTGAATCGTTTTTCCGGAACTCAACTTCCATGCAAAATCGGGAGCAACGGCTCCTGCCACCAGAGTCTCTATTCCTTTTATTCTGGATTCGATGGCTTGTCGTTTACTGGTCATGCACAAGGGATCATTCATATAAGGTTCCAGCATTTTAAGTCCTTTTGTAATATTGAACGCCTCATATCCCTGATAAAAGTAATCAACCATCCAGCCATAAACGATCGGGTCTCCCAGTTTGGCCTTCTCGATAGCACGGTTTCCGGCCAGAGTGAATAACGAATCCCGCAAAGCTACTGTTGTAGACATCGAACCGTAAAGATTGACATATTTGCTCATCCAGTCTTTGAGTTCCGCTGTGCGGATCATCAACGGATCTTTGAAATTGGCATCGTCGAAATAGTGTGATATGAGGCTGTTGAGCCGTTCCTGCTCGTTGCCATGCCAGTCGATACTCTGTAATTTTTGAAACTGAAATGTTTTGGAAATAAACAAATCTTTATACTGATTCGTTTCTCTGTCGATCCATTGATTATATTCAGTTCGCCGCTTCTCAAATTCTTTGACTCCCATGGTAAAAAACGATGATTGGGGCTGGTCGTAACTTAGGAGAAAATTCTGAAGTAAACCAATCTGTTCGCGTTTTTTCATGTTCTCTTTCATGAATACCTCGTACATGGCATTTTCCTTTTCTCCCGGTTGGAAGTAGGTACTATCCTTTTTTTGTAAGGCTCTGGGGTTAACCCATAGTTCCAGATTTTGATTGCTGACAAATATTAGCTTTTCGGAAGGATATGGGGTACTGGTTTCCTTTTCCTGATAATCGAAGCGAAGAACAAATTGGCTGGGCACCATGTCTTTGGTAAATTCCAGCGTCGTGCTTTCTCCATTTTTGATAGCCGGGCTCTCGATAACCGGCTTCAAAGCCTTAGGGCCCGCCATGGCAATAACACTCACCTTACTGGAATATACCCCTCCAAGATGAATTTTTAATTTTAGAGTTTGAGCGTCTATGTTAGAAATGGACAATACAGATCCAAACAGAATGAAAAGAAAAAGTTTACTGTTCATGCAAAATTTATTTTGGGCGCAGATAAAATAAATGGATTTATCTACAAAGAAAAACGTGTGCAAAAATAAAACGTTTTTCTTTGTAGATATCCATGGATAGTGATAATAATTGTTACGGGCGAATACAGCGTAAAGATGCACCAATTGACTTACCGCTATACGTAACGTAACTTGCTCCGGAATACAGATACATCATATATCCGTTATCAGTTCCATATTGTGCGCTAGACCAGTACCAGCCATAAGCTCCTTTATTGGTCATTGAACCACCACTCAGGTATCCGGCCAGATGTAATTTTAGCACCGAGTTGAATGCTTCTGCCGGGCTGGTCCAGTTTTGAGGAGGAGCATCGGCATTAAGCCATTCGTTATAGGTAGGAATCCGCCAACTTCCACCAAGCAATAAACTACAGGGATCGTTTGCAGGGCCCCAGTTCGCCGATTCTGATATACTTCCGTTCCATGCACTTGCCGGAGTTCTTGTAGATCCGTCATGTTTGTATCCTTGCGAGCGGTTGAATTGCCAATACCAACCAGCGGATGCTTCCGTTACGTCGCCAGCGGATGATGCCTGTTGATCAGCTCCCAGATTCTGTGTCAGCCAGCAAGCAGGACTTCCCGAAATGCTCGAGCTGATGGAATGGTATGTCACAGTTTTACTTACCGGGGCTCCGTTAACTCCTGCCGTATGCGTTACAGAGAATGACTGCGGACACATTTTGAAACTGGTTACGGTTGGACTATATGTTGTTCCTTTGCTGTTGGTTGCATAAGCACGAACATAGTAGGTAGGACCTTCACTTAAGCCGGAGATGGTTGTTGTAAATATGCCGGTACCACTACCATTAGCAATCTTATTGTCAGAAGTAGTAGGAGTACCAGTCGTGTTCCAACAAATACCTCGTTCTGATACATTAGCACCTCCATCCAAAGCTACAGTTGCAGTTCCGTCAGCCGTAGTAGCCGTCATTCCCGCAGTTGGGAACGTGATGTTACTTACAGAAGGAGCCGATATGGTAACTGCATCGCGGAGACAGCGCAAAGGAGCAGCATATGCCTTGTCGAGATATGAAATGGAAGAACCCAGATAGATGTCATCTCCGTTACTTGTATTGTATTGCGTACTAGCCCAGAAATAACTGTAGCTACCACGGTTTTGCAAAGCACCACTGTTATAAGCCAAAAGACCTGTATGATGAAGTTTGATCACAGAATTCCAGCCATCGTTGGCACTTGTCCAGTATTGAGGTGGCGAAACAGCTGCAGTCCATTCCGTCTTGGTTGGTATACGCCAACCAAGGCCAAGCAATAGGTTACAGGGGTCATTGGCAGTACTCCATCCACTACTTTCCGAGATGCTTGATACCCATGGCGTCCATGCATTAGATGGCGTGAGGGTAGAACCGTCATGCTTGTACCCTTGCGAACGGTTAAACTGCCAGTACCAGCCGGCAGAAGCTTCCGAAGCATCGGTCAAAGCAGTAGCCTGATGGTCAGCACCCAGGTTTTGTGTTAGCCAGCAGGCAGCACTACCCGATATGGTTGTATTGATAGAGTGATAGGTAACGGTCTTGGTTACCGGAGCTCCATTCAGGCCGGCAGTATGAATCACATCAAATGCCCTCGGGCATATTTTGAAACTGGTAACGACAGGGCTGTAGGCAACACCTGTGCTGTTTATAGCATAAGCACGCACATAATAAGTCGGACCTTCTGTTAAGCCGGTCATAGTTGCAGTGAATGAACCAACATCGCTTCCGGAGGTAATTTTATTGTCAGATGTTGTCGGAGTTCCGGTTGTGTTCCAGCAGATACCCCGTTCGCTCACAGTTGCTCCACCATCGATAGTGATGGTTGCCGTACAATCTGCCGTTGTTGGCTTTATTGTTGCATCTGGTATAGAAACATTGCTTACCATTGGAATTGCAGTAGTTACTCCCTGACGTATACAACGCAGCGGAGCAGCAATCGATTTGCCACTATATGTAACCACACTTGAACCGGAATACAGATACATCATATATCCGTTATCCGTACCATATTGTGTGTTGGACCAGTACCAACCATAAGTTCCTTTGTTGGTAATTGAACCTCCACTCAGGTAACCTGTCATGTGTAGTTTAAGTACCGAGTTGAAGGCATCTGCCGGGTTGGTCCAGTTTTGAGGAGGAGCATCGGCATTCAGCCATTCGTTGTATGTTGGTATACGCCATCCTGTGCCCAGCAGCAGACTACAAGGATCGTTCGCGGGTGCCCAATTAGCGTTTTCGGATATGCTTGGCCACGTTTCCCATGCATTTTTCGGCAACCAGCTGGATGTACCGTTGGGAATATACCCTTGCGAACGGTTGAACTGCCAGTACCAACCGAGTGCGGCATCTGATCCGTCATTAGTGGCTGAAGCCTGTTGATCAGCACCAAGGTTCTGTGTCAGCCAGCAAGCCGGGCTACCTGATATACTGGAACTGATAGAATGGTAAGTCACAGTCTTGGTTACCGGAGCTCCGTTTGTCCCTGCATTATGAATCACAGTGAATGTTTGTGGGCATATCTTAAAGCTGGTCACGGTAGGACTGTATGTTGTGCCTTTACCGTTTGTAGCATACGCTCTGACGTAATAAGTTTGAGATTCCGATAAAGCAGGCATTGTAAGGGTAAAGATTCCAAGGTCGGTACCTGAGTCTGTTATTACATTGTCCGAAAGCGTAGGCGCTATTGTTGATGAATTATTCCAGCAAAGTCCACGTGCTGTGATAGCAGAGCCTCCATCCGAAGCTACAGTTGCAGTTCCATCAGCCGAGTTGGCGGTCATTCCCGAAGTTGGGAAAGTGATGTTACTTACAGAAGGAGCCGATATGACCACAGCATCACGGATACACCGTAAAGGAGCAGCATATGCCTTGTCGAGATATGAAATGGAAGAACCCAGATATATATCATCTCCGTTACTTGTATTGTATTGTGTATTAGCCCAGAAATAACTGTAGCTACCACGGTTTTGCAAAGCACCACTGTTATAAGCCAACATTCCGGAATGATGGAGTTTGATCACAGAGTTCCATGCATCGTTGGCACTGGTCCAGTATTGAGGCGGAGAAACGGCAGCCGTCCATTCCGTCTTGGTCGGTATACGCCAACCGAGGCCAAGCAACAGGTTACAAGGGTCATTGGCAGTAACCCAACCACTACTTTCCGAGATGCTTGATGTCCAAGCAGTCCAGGCGTTGGACGGCGTGAGGGTAGATCCATCATGCTTGTACCCTTGTGAACGGTTGAATTGCCAGTACCAGCCGGCAGAAGCTTCCGAAGCATCGGTCAAAGCAGTAGCCTGATGGTCAGCCCCCAGGTTTTGTGTTAGCCAGCAGGCCGCACTACCCGATATGGTGGTGTTGATAGAGTGATAGGTAACGGTCTTGGTTACCGGAGCTCCATTCAGGCCGGCAGTATGAATCACATCAAATGCCCTCGGACATATTTTGAAACTGGTCACAACAGGACTGTATCCGGTTCCCTGACTATTTATGGCATAAGCACGTACATAATAAGTCGGACCTTCCGTTAAACCGGTCATAGTTGCAGAGAAAGTGCCGACACCACTTCCGGAAACAATTTTATTATCAGATGTTGTTGGATTTCCTGTCGTGTTCCAACAGATACCCCGTTCACTTACAGGAGATCCCCCGTCAGTAGGTACGGTTGCCGAACAATCTGCCGTTGTTGTCTTTATTGTTGCATCTGGTATAGAAACATTGCTTACCATTGGAACTGCAGCGCTTACTGCCTGACGTATACAACGCAGTGGAGCCGCAATCGATTTGCCACTATATGTAACCACACTTGCACCGGAGTATAAATACATCATATAACCGTTATCCGTACCATATTGTGTGTTGGACCAGTACCAGCCATAAGTCCCTTTATTGGTAATTGCACCGCCACTCAGGTAACCTGTCATGTGTAGTTTAAGTACCGAGTTGAATGCATCTGCCGGGCTACCCCAGTTTTGAGGAGGAGCATCGGCATTCAGCCATTCGTTATATGTCGGTATACGCCATCCTGTACCCAGCAGCAGACTACAGGGATCATTAGCGGGTGCCCAGTTAGCGTTTTCGGATATGCTTGGCCACGTTTCCCATGCATTCTTCGGCAACCAGCTGGATGTTCCGTTGGGAATATACCCTTTTGAACGGTTGAATTGCCAGTACCAGCCAAGTGCGGCATCTGATCCGTCATTAGTGGCTGAAGCCTGTTGATCAGCACCAAGGTTTTGTGTCAGCCAGCAAGCCGGACTACCTGAAATACTGGAACTGATAGAATGATATGTCACCGTTTTGCTTACCGGAGCTCCGTTTGTTCCAGCAGTATGAATTACAGTAAATTCTTGCGGGCAAATCTTGAAGCTGGTTACCGTAGGACTGTATGTTGTTCCTTTACTGTTGGTTGCATAAGCACGGACATAATAGACTGGCCCTTCCGACAAACTGCCCATAACGCCTGTGAAATTACCAATTCCACTACCAACTTTTATGACATTATCAGTCAATGTCGGGGTGGCACCGGTGGTATTCCAGCATAAGCCTCTTTCGGTCACCGTAGCCCCTCCATCCGAAGCCACTGTCGCCGTTCCTGCTGCTGTATTAGCCGTCATTCCCGAAGTTGGGAAAGTGATATTACTTACAGACGGAGCCGATATGACAACAGCATCCCGGATACACCGTAAAGGAGCAGCATATGCCTTGTCGAGATATGAAATGGAAGATCCCAGATAGATATCATCTCCGTTACTTGTATTGTATTGCGTATTAGCCCAGAAATAACTGTAGCTACCACGGTTTTGCAACGCACCACTGTTATAAGCTAAAAGTCCGGAATGATGGAGTTTGATCACAGAGTTCCATGCATCATTGGCACTAGTCCAGTATTGAGGCGGAGAAACAGCCGCAGTCCATTCCGTCTTGGTCGGTATACGCCAACCAAGGCCAAGCAATAGGTTACAGGGATCATTGGCAGTAATCCAACCACTGCTTTCCGAGATGCTTGAGATCCATGCAGTCCAGGCATTTGACGGAGTCAGTGTAGATCCATCATGTTTGTAACCTTGTAAGCGGTTGTACTGCCAGTACCAGCCGGCAGAGGCTTCCGAAGCATCGTTCAAAGCTGTAGCCTGATGATCAGAGCCCAGGTTTTGCGTTAGCCAGCAGGCAGCGCTACCCGATATGGTTGTATTAATAGAGTGATAGGTCACGGTCTTACTTACCGGAGCACCATTCAAGCCGGCTGTATGAATAACATTGAACAATCTTGGGCATATTTTGAAACTGGTCACAACAGGACTGTATGCCGTTCCCTGACTGTTGGTCGCATAAGCACGAACATAGTATGTCGGGCCTTCAACTAAATTAGTCATACTACCGGCAAATGAACCTAACCCTGATCCACCAACAATTAAGCTATCCGCAGTAGTTGGAGTTCCCGTTGTATTCCAACAGAACCCACGCGAAGTAACGGTTGCTCCTCCGTCGGTTGTAACGACTGCAGAGCAGATAGTCTTGGCGGCGCTCATTGTTGAATCAGGTATAGATACATTGCTGACCATAGGAACAGAAAGCGTTACTCCCTGACGTATACAACGTACCGGAGCAGCAATCGATTTGCCACCATATGTAATCATACTTGCACCGGAATACAGGTACATCATATACCCGTTGTCCGTACCATATTGTGTGTTGGACCAGTACCAACCGTAAGATCCTTTGTTGGTAATTGCACCGCCACTCAGGTAACCGGTCATGTGCAGTTTAAGTACCGAGTTGAATGCGTCAGCCGGGGTGCCCCAGTTTTGAGGAGGAGCATCGGCGTTCAGCCATTCGTTATATGTCGGTATACGCCATCCTGTACCCAGCAACAGATTACATGGGTCGTTAGCGGGAGTCCAGTTAGTGTTTTCGGATATGCTTGGCCACGTTTCCCATGCATTTTTCGGCAACCAGCTGGATGTACCATTGGGGATATACCCTTTCAAACGGTTGAACTGCCAGTACCAACCGATTGTAGAGTCATTGGCATCTGAGAATGAGGTAGCCTGCTTGGAAGCACCTAAATTCTGTGTCAGCCAGCAAGCCGGACTGCCTGAAATACTCGAGCTTACAGAATGGTATGTCACTGTCTTGCTTACCGGAGCTCCGTTTACACCAGCTGTATGGATGACCGAGAATGTTTGCGGACATAACTTGAAGCTGGTTACAGCCGGACTGTATGTTGTTCCTTTGCTATTTGTAGCATAGGCTCTGACATAATACGTTTGAGATTCCGACAAACCGGACATTGTCAG
Source organism: Paludibacter jiangxiensis (assembly GCF_001618385.1). Classification (NCBI taxonomy): domain Bacteria; kingdom Pseudomonadati; phylum Bacteroidota; class Bacteroidia; order Bacteroidales; family Paludibacteraceae; genus Paludibacter; species Paludibacter jiangxiensis. Next base: position 984,919 of record NZ_BDCR01000001.1, read on the forward strand.
GGTAAAGTTTCCAAGATCGATATCTCCATCAGTAATTACATTGTCCGACAGAGTAGGAGCTATTGTCGATGAATTATTCCAACAAAGTCCACGTGCTGTGATAGCAGAACCTCCATCAGAAGCCACGGTTGCAGTTCCGTCTGCCGTAGTAGCCGTCATTCCCGAAGTTGGGAAGGTGATGTTACTTACAGAAGGAGCCGATATGACAACAGCGTCACGAAGACAACGCAAAGGAGCTGCATATGCCTTGTCGAGATATGAAATGGAAGACCCCAGATAAATATCATCTCCATTGCTGGTATTGTACTGTGTACTAGCCCAGAAATAACTGTAACTACCACGGTTTTGCAAAGCACCACTGTTGTATGCCAAAAGACCTGAATGATGGAGTTTGATAACAGAGTTCCATGCATCGTTGGCGCTGGTCCAGTATTGAGGTGGCGATACGGCTGCAGTCCATTCCGTTTTGGTCGGTATACGCCAACCGAGGCCAAGCAATAGGTTACAGGGATCGTTGGCTGGAACCCACACGCTACTTTCAGATATACTGCTTATCCACGGAGTCCATGCATTTGACGGAGTCAGGGTAGATCCATCGTGCTTGTACCCTTGTGAGCGGTTGAACTGCCAGTACCAGCCGGCAGAAGCTTCCGAAGCATCGTTCAAAGCTGTCGCCTGATGGTCAGCTCCCAGGTTTTGCGTTAGCCAGCAGGCGGCACTACCCGATATGGTTGTATTAATAGAATGATAGGTCACAGTCTTAGTTACCGGAGCACCATTCAGCCCGGCGGTATGTATCACGTCAAATGCCCTCGGACATATTTTGAAACTGGTTACAGCAGGGCTATAAGCGACACCTTTGCTATTGATAGCATAAGCACGTACATAGTAAGTTGGACCCTCAGATAGTCCACCAAGGGTTGCTGTGTATACTCCAAGTCCTTCTCCTACAGCGATCTTGTTATCAGTTATTACAGGCGTTGAACCTGTGGTATTCCAACAAACACCTCTTTCCGTAACTTTTGCACCTCCATCTGTTGCTACTGTTGCTATGCCGGCTGCTTTTGTCGTTGTTATGGTCGAATCAGGAATGACAACATTGCTGACCATAGGAACAGAAAGCATTACTCCCTGACGTATACAACGTACCGGAGCAGCAATCGTTTTGCCACCATATGTAATTATACTTGCACCGGAATACAGATACATCATATATCCGTTGTCCGTACCATATTGTGTGTTGGACCAGTACCAACCATAAGTTCCTTTGTTGGTAATTGCTCCGCCACTCAGGTAACCTGTCATGTGCAGTTTAAGCACAGAATTGAATGCGTCAGCCGGGGTGCCCCAGTTTTGAGGAGGAGCATCGGCGTTCAGCCATTCGTTATATGTCGGTATACGCCATCCTGTACCCAGTAGCAGATTACAGGGATCGTTAGCGGGTGCCCAGTTAGCGTTTTCGGATATGCTTGGCCATGTTTCCCATGCATTTTTCGGCAACCAGCTGGATGTACCGTTTGGTATATACCCTTTCAAACGGTTGAACTGCCAGTACCAGCCAAGAGCAGCATCTGATCCGTCATTAGAAGCTGAAGCCTGTTTATCAGCTCCCAGGTTCTGTGTCAGCCAGCAAGCCGGACTGCCTGCTATACTCGAACTGATAGAGTGGTAAGTGACGGTTTTGGTAACCGGAGCTCCATTTGCTCCTGCAGTATGAATTATAGTAAATTCTTGCGGACATATCTTAAAGCTGGTTACAGTAGGACTATAAGCTGTTCCCTTATTGTTGATTGCGTATGCACGGACGTAGTAAGTCGAATCTTCCGATAAATCCTCTATCTTTAACGTAAATGTACCTATAGACGCATCTGCATCTTTGATTACGTGATTAGATACGGTTGGTGCAGTTGTCGATGATGTATTCCAGCACAATCCACGTTCGGTTACGGTCGCTCCTCCATCGGAAGCCACTGTAGCAGTTCCTGTTGCTGTAGTAGCCGTCATTCCTGACGTTGGGAATACGATGTTACTTACAGAAGGAGCTGTTATGGTAACAGCATCACGGATACAGCGCAATGGAGCAGCATAAGCCTTATCGAGATATGAAATGGAAGAACCCAGATAGATATCATCTCCGTAACTTGTATTGTATTGTGTACTAGCCCAGAAATAACTGTAGCTACCACGGTTCTGCAAAGCACCGCTGTTATAAGCCAAAAGTCCGGAATGATGCAGTTTTATGACAGAATTCCATGCCGCTGTTGCACTGGTCCAGTATTGAGGAGGAGAAACAGCTGCAGTCCATTCAGTCTTGGTCGGGATACGCCAACCGAGACCAAGCAACAGGTTACATGGGTCGTTGGTTGTAACCCATACGCTACTTTCCGAGATGCTTGATACCCAAGGAGTCCAGGCATTTGACGGAGTCAGGGTAGAACCGTCGTGTTTGTACCCTTGTGAGCGGTTGAACTGCCAGTACCAGCCGGCCGAAGCTTCCGAAGCATCGGTCAAAGAAGTAGCCTGATGATCAGCTCCCAGGTTTTGTGTTAGCCAGCAGGCAGCACTACCCGATAGGGTGGTGTTGATCGAATGGTAAGTAACAGTTTTAGTTACCGGAGCACCATTCAGCCCGGCGGTATGTATCACATCAAATGACCTTGGACATATTTTGAAACTGGTTACAACAGGGCTGTAGGCAGTTCCCTTGCTGTTTGTGGCATACGCACGTACATAATAGGTTGGCCCTTCTTCAAGGTCAGCAAGTGAAATGGTAAACGTTCCTGTTCCGTTCCCACCTGAGATAGTATTATCCGATAGCGTCGGATTTCCTTTTGTATTCCAGCATAGTCCTCTGCTGGTAACCGCAGCACCTCCGTCAAGAACTACAGTGGCAATACCGTCTGCAGTTGTAGACGTGAGAGTTGAATCCGGAATCACCACTGCACTAACAGAAGGAATCGTTGGCGTCAATGATTGACGTATACAACGTAGTGGAGCGCCAATTGTTTTTCCACCATATGTAACCACACTTGCCCCCGGATACAGATACATCATATAGCCGTTATCCGTACCATATTGCGTACTAGACCAATACCATCCATAAGATCCTTTGTTGGTAATTGCACCACCACTAAGGTATCCGGTTACGTGTAGTTTAAGCACCGATTTAAATGCGTCAGTCGGACTGGTCCAGTTTTGAGGAGGAGCATCGGCATTCAGCCATTCATTATATGTCGGTATACGCCATCCTGTACCAAGCAACAGATTACAGGGATCGTTAGCGGGTGTCCAGTTAGCGTTTTCGGATATGCTTGGCCACGTTTCCCATGCATTTTTGGGCAGGTAGCTTGAGGTTCCGTTAGGAATATACCCTTGCGAACGGTTGAACTGGAAGTACCAGCCGATGGTTGAATCGTTGGCATCGGTTACCGATGTTGGTGCTTTATAAGCTCCCAGATTTTGAGTTAGCCAGCATGCCGTTTTTCCTGATAAATCTGCGGCAATAGAGTGGTAGGTAACGGTTCGTGTTACTGGAGCCCCATTGGTACCGGCTGTATGTATGACATCAAATTTGGTCGGACAACTGATAATTGTTGTTACCGAAGGACTATAAGCCGTTCCGTATTTATTGGTTGCATAAGCACGCACATAATAGGTGGTACCTTCAACCAGATCATCCATGGTTCCCTGGAACGATCCTGTACCTGACCCTCCGCTAACAATGTTATCGGCTATTGTCGGAGTACCCGTCGTGTTGTAACATAATCCACGAGCAGTTACAGAAGCTCCGCCATCGGATACAACAACAGCAATACCAAGAGCTGACGTTGTTGTACGCGAGCTATCCGGTAATGTGATATTACTTACCATCGGAATGCCGCGGGCAATGGTATCACGGATACAACGCAAAGGAGCAGCGTAAGCTTTATCTAAATATGATATAGAATACCCATTGTATATGTAGTCTCCGTAACTAGTATTGTATTGTGTGCTTGCCCAGAAATAGCTGTAGCTACCACGGTTCTGTAATGCGCCACTATTATATGCCAACAATCCTGAATAATGAAGTTTAAGTACTGATTTCCATGCATCGTTAGAACTTGCCCAGTTTTGAGGAGCTCCCGCGGCAGCACTCCATTCTGTTTTTGTAGGAATACGCCATCCGAGACCCAACAGCATGTTACAAGGATCGTTCGATGCACTCCAGCCGCTACTTTCGGAAATACTGCTTACCCACGGTGTCCATGCATTGGATGGAGTCAGGGTAGAACCGTCGTGCTTATACCCTTGCAGACGGTTAAATTGCCAGTACCATCCGGCGCTTCTTTCAGCCGATTCCGTCAGTGCTTTTGCCAGTGTGTCGGCACCCAGGTTTTGTGTCAGCCAGCATCGGAGCGCTCCCGTAATCTTAGTACTTACAGAATGGTACAATACCGTTTTGGAAACAGGTGCACCGTTGAATCCGGCGACGTGAATAGCCGTAAATGTAGACGGACAACTCTTGAAGCTGCTTCCGTCAGGACCATAGCCTACCCCTGCACTGTTCACGGCAAAAGCACGCACATAGTAGCTCGGGCCTTCTTTCAGACCAGAGATGCTGTCTTTGAATATACCTATACCAATGCCGCTGTCAATGATTACATTGTCGGCCATCGTCGGATTACCGGTAGTGTTCCAGCAAATACCACGTTTGGTCACCGCAGCGCCACCGTCGTCAATAATTTCGGCGGTAGTAACAACCGAAGTATCGGTAATTGACGAGAATTTAGCTTCACCTACTATTGGCGGTATCGGCAGCGTTCGTACCGTATCTGTTTTGCCATATGTTGTGCCTAAACTATTGGTTGCATAGGCTCTGATAAAGTATACGCTGTCGTGTTCGAGCCCTTTTATGGTACTGGTGAAGCTTCCAAGTCCGTTGCCATTCACTGTCTTTGTTATCAGGGAAATTGACGGAACTACCGTGCTGCTCCAGCAAACACCTCTTACCGTTACCGGCATACCACCATCCGTAAGTACTTTACCTCCTGAAATTATTCCGGTACTCCAGATTGAGTCGGCTTTAGCGGTAATTACAGTCGGAGTGGTCAGTGTGGTTAAGGTATCGACATTCCCATAGTTGATACCCATTGTGTTGATAGCATAAGCTCTCACGTAGTAGGTGGTACCTTCTTTCAGACTGTCAAGAGCCAGCGAATAAGTTCCGGTGCTTGCCGTTGAGTGTGCCTCGTGCAGGCTGTCGATGGTTGGTATTCCGGCGTAACTGTAGCAAACACCGCGTCCGGTTATCGGTGCACCGCCATCGCTGGTAATGTTACCGCCACTCACAGCCGTAAACTGCCATACCGATTTTGCTTTTAACGTTATAACAGTAGGCAATGTCGGTGTGGTAAATTTAACCGGAGACGTGCTGAATCTGATACCAACGCTGTTGGTTGCATACGACCAGATATAGTATGTTGTATTTGGTGTCAGGTTTATCACTGTGCCGCTGATAGCGGTACCGCCCGCACCATTCGATACGAGACTGTCACCCGGATTAATGCCGGTAGGCTTGATACCTGTAGTGTTCCAGTAAACGCCTTTGTCCATGATTGGCGATCCGCCGTCGGTAATTACCGAAGCAACTGCATCTGCCGTTGTCATTTTGATGTTTGACATAACGGGGATGCTTACCGTAGGACGAACCGGATAAGTCACGACACTATCCTGCAAACCATAAGCAGTTCCCAGACTATTTGTTCCGAATGCACGGATGTAGTATTTCTTGCCTGGCAACAAACCGGTTATTGAGCTGGTGAAGCTTCCTGTTCCTCCCGTGCTGGCAAATAGTTTGGAGCTTAGAGACGTCGTGGGGTTCGGAGTAAGACTCCAGCAGACTCCGCGTTCATTTACAGGCATACCACCGTCATTCAGAATGGTACCTCCGCTTATAGCCAACGTACTGTCAACGTAAGTATGAGGTGTTGTAGTTACAGTCGGTAATTCTACAGGATGTGTTTTGAACATCACCTGACTTCCGTAAGAAGTACCTACAGCATTGGTTGCGTAAGCTCTCAGGTAGTAAACGGTTTCCGGCTTCAATCCCGTCATGTTTGCGAAGAACTCTCCAATGCCGGTAGTGGTGTTGTCTACTGTTTTAGTGTCAAGCGCAATAGTCGGATTACTGTAAGTACTCCAGCAAAGACCACGAGCCAGAATCGGAGAACGCCCGTCGTCGGTGATCTCGCCTCCACTGGTAGCAGTGGTTGCAATGATATTAGTAACCGGCTTGGTTGCTGTTAATGTGGGAAGGGCATCCGTTAGTATCGTTTTTTCTATACCGTATGCCGTACCGATTTTGTTTACTGCGTAAGCCCGAACGTAGTAAAGCGTATTGGGGGATAAGCCGGTAATCGAACTTACATAGCTGTCGGTACCTGACCCGTCGTATGTGCGAATATCATCCACGGTCGGGTTGGTATGGGTAGCCCAGCAGAGCCCTTTCAGCGTAACCGGAGCACCGCCGTCGCTGGTAATGTCGCCACCGCTCTTGGCTGTATAACCACCTACCTGAGTAATATCTTTCGTGAGGAGGCGGGGAGCTGTCGGGAATATAGTGACGCTTACCTGGTTGCCGTATGCTGTTCCTGCACTATTGGTTGCGTAAGCTCTTACGTAGTATGTAAGGCTCATGCTCATACCGGTGATTGTGCTGGTGAACGACCCGCTGCCCGTTCCATCACTTGTTTTGTTGACGCTTACCGTATCAGGGATAAAGTTTGCGTTTGTACTCCAGAGTACACCCCGGGCGGTAACAGCTGCACCTCCATTGTCTGTAATATTTCCACCGGTTACCACCGATGTTTTTGAAATGATCGTGGTATAGGTAGTTGTAATCGTTGGAGCAATGGCCGGAGTGGTGAATGCCCTTTCCTGTCCATACCCTGTACCTTGGTTGTTTGTTGCATAAGCACGTACGTAATACGTGGTAGCCGGTTTCAGACCGGTAAGCTTACTATCGAACGAATTACCTGTACGAGGATCATAGGTCGTTTTGGTTGAAAGACTGATTGTCGGATTATGGCCTATACTCCAGCAGACACCCTGATTGGTGACCCCGGCTCCGCCATCGGCAATAATCTCTCCGCCACCGCTTGCCGAGATACCGTTGGCCGAAGCAGCTATACTGTCGGTTGTTACTGTCGGAACTGTCAATGTTGTGAAGCTTAGTTCGTTTCCGTAAGCCACGCCGACTTTATTGATAGCAAACGCTCTGATATAGTAAGTCGTACCCGGCTTCAGGCTGCTCAATGCCGTGGTGAAGTAACCATTGCCGGTACCTGTTTGGGATACTTTGTTGACAACTACGGTATCGGCACGGAATCCTGAAACAGTGCTCCACATCATACCACGGGTGGTAACAGGTTCACCTCCGTCGTCAGAAATGTAGCCTCCGCTGTATGCTGTTGTTCCTCCGATAGACCATGCATCGCGCGTAGTGAGCTTGGCAAGGGTAGCCGGATCGGTAATGAAGCTAAGCAGATTTCCATATGCTGTTCCTGCAACGTTGGTAGCATAAGCCATTATGTAATAGGTAGTGTTGCCTTTCAAACCTGTAATGTTACTGATAAACGAGCCGATACCTCCTCCGTTGTATGTTTTATGGACGGTTACCGTGTCGGGGTTGAACGACGCAATTGTGCTCCAAACTACACCACGAGATGTAACATATGAACCTCCGTCGTTGGCAATGTCACCACCGCTCGAAGCTTTTGTGCTTCCGGTTGCTGTAGCATAAGCAGTGGTCAGGCTCGGTACTGCCGGTGTTGTAAAGCTGACTTCATCGCCGTAAGCAATTCCTGCACTGTTGATTACGTAAGCCTTTACATAGTACGTGGTATTGGGCTTCAGGCCATCCATCGAATGAGTGAAGCTTCCTACGAAATAACCGGTTTCAGCCGTCTTATTATGAATTATCGTATCTGTATTGAAGTTCGGAACTGTACACCAGAACAATCCACGGGTAGTTACCACAGCGCCACCGTTAGTCACAATTGTACCACCGCCTGTAGCAGAACTTGCCGATTTCAGGGTGACCTTATCCGTTACAATAGTGGCTATTGTAGGCGGTTTTGTTGTAAAGCTGATTTCGTTTCCGTAAGCAAGGCCGACGCCATTGACAGCATAAGCTCTGACATAATACGTCGTACTTCCCAACAGGTTGGTAATGTTGCTCGTAAAGGCAGCTTCTCCCGGACCGTTGGTTGTATGGTCATTGTCAGTTGTCGGGTTGTGGCTTGTACTCCAGCAAACTCCGCTTGATGTAACCGACGATCCTCCATTCGTTAAAATAGTTCCTCCACTGATAGCAGAGACATTTGTGATTGTGCCCGGGTTGGGTGCTGTTGTTTGTACCATGGGCACTTCAAGAGTCGAGACACTTACTTCGTTACCGTAAGAGGTTCCGATACCATTAGTTACATAAGCCCGGATGTAGTATGTGGTTCCTTTTTTCAATCCTGAAATGACAGAAGTAAAGCTTCCTGTCGTCGAAAGTGAGTTTCTGTTAGCTACCACGGTGTCGGGTTTAAATCCGGAAACGGTGCTCCAACACATACCACCTGTTGTAATAACAGAGCCACCGTTGCTCGAAACATTACCACCCGAAGTGATACTTCTTCCGTCGCTGCCACTGGTGCCATTAACTGTAGTCAGTGTGGCCAGTTCGGGAGCTCCGGTCATAAACATTACAGGATCACCGTAAGCAATTCCTGCACTGTTGATAGCATAGGCGCGAACGTAATAAATGGTGTTACCCATCAGGCCGGTCATTGTATGAATGAAGTCTCCGATACCGATAGTACCTGTTGTATGAGGATCTGCAATGGTTGGAGAATTGGTGGTACTCCAGCACAAACCGCTTGTTGTGACAGGTGCGCCTCCGTCACTTGTAATTGATCCTCCGCCTTTGGCTGTTGCTCCGGTAGTTGCAGTTACAGCAGAGGTAGTGATGGTAGCCGGAGTAACTGTAGTAAACGTGATGTCGGATCCGTACGCTATACCTACACTGTTGATAGCATAAGCACGGGCATAATATTTTGTTTTTGGGGTCAGACCGGTTAATACACCTGAGAAGGTACCAACACCCGCTCCATTTGCAACGTGATTTATATCAATTGTCGGAGAAGCGCTTGTATTCCAGCAGATACCTCTTTCAGTAACATCAGCACCTCCGTTTGCCGTTACGTTACCGCGTACTTCGGCAGTGGTTCCTCCAATATTAATAGCATCTACCGTTGTAACCGTAGGCACTAATGCAGAGGCAGTCACGAAGCTTACTTCATTACCGTAAGCCACACCGGCAGTGTTCATTGCATACGCACGAACATAGTAGCGTGTACTTCCATACAGTCCGGTTATAGAGCTGGCAAAAGTTCCGATTCCTGAACCATTGGTGATGTATTCGCTCGTCAGAGTAGGATTAGGAGCAACACTCCAACATACGCCGCGTGTTGTCACAGGATCGCCACCGTCGCTGGTGATAATACCTCCGGTGGTAACCGACGAGTTGGTCACATTTGTCGGGGCAATGGTAGTAAGTGTGGGAACAACATTGGTGATAAATGTTTTATCTTCACCGTAGGTTGTACCCGCACTGTTTGTAGCATACGCTCTCACATGGTACGTTGTGCCTGCTGTCAAACTGGTAGCTTTGACGTAATAGAGGCCTAATCCGATACCGTTACTTTGGTACGAATCCGAAATTGTCGGGTTGGCGGTTGTGCTCCAACATACCCCGCGTTCGGTTACTGACGAACCACCTTCATCCATTACCTGTCCTGAAAGACGAGCCGATACTCCGTTAATTGAATCAATTGCAGCTGTAACCACAGCAGGAGCGCCCGGAGATACGGTAACCAAGCTATCCAGATTACCATACGATACTCCGGCGGCATTCACGGCATAAGCCCTTACATAATATTTTACGGCAGGAATCAATCCTGTGATCGAACTGGTAAACGATCCGGTGCCATCGCTTCCTAAGGCTTCCGATGTCTTGGTAGAAAGAGCGGTGGTCGGATTCTTGCCAAGGCTCCAGCATATACCACGGGATGTAATCACAGAGTTTCCTGTATTGCTGATAACCCCTCCGCTTTGAGCGGTTGTGTAGCCGATGTTATTCGGAGCAATGGTTGTAATTGGCACGAATGCAGCCGTTATAAAGCTGATTTCGTTGGTATATCCGGTACCGCCTGTGTTGGTTGCATATCCTTTTGCATAGTAGGTTACACCCGGAGAGAGACCTGTAATGTCGGTCGAAAATTCTCCCAGATCATTGAGATTAACAGTAGCCGACGGAATATAGTCATAGTGAATTCTGTCGGTAGTAATACAAATACCGCGCGAAGTGACAGGCGCACCTCCATTATTGAGAATACTGCTGTAACCGGTTCCTGTGGTGCCGGTAATATTCATTACTCGAACCAAAGGAAGATTGAGTGCCGGAGGAATTGCCGGAGGTGTCACAAACTGAATAATGTCGCCGTATGATGTTCCGTAACTGTTGACAGCATAAGCTCTGACGTAATAGATGGTGTCGCCCCACAATCCGGTGATGTTGCTTGTAAAGATACCATTCCCTGTACCGTCGTTGGTTTTTATTGCCGAAGGATCGTCAATAGGTTCACCTTTTTTGCTTATAATAATACCTCTTGATGTGATCGGAGAAGCTCCGTTGTCGGTAATATCTCCGCCTCCGATGGCGGTCATGCTGGTCACATCATGAACCTGTAGGGTAGTCACGCTTGGAGCACCCGGAATTATCATGAACGTTTTGTCCTCGCCATACGCGTAGCCTACGCCGTTGTACGCATAAGCACGAACGTGGTAAGTCACATTGGGTTCGAGTCCTGTCAGTGTGGCCGAATACAGGCCCAATCCTGAACCTGATGCTACAGCTGATGAATAAACGGTTGGGTTTGCGGTTGTACTCCAGCATACACCACGTGTAGTAACGGGCGAACCTCCATCCGAAAGGACATTACCACCTCCGGTTGCTGTATTGTTTACAAACGAAGAAACCGAAAGGGTTGTTACTACCGGATAATTCAGCGTTGTCAGACTGTCCAGTTCGCCGTAGGCTGTACCTGCAACGTTTACGGCATACGCCCGTATATAATATTTCGTTCCGGGGGTCAATCCTGTCAGTACGCTGCTGAATGTTCCCACGTCGGCGCCGTTTGTTGTGTGGCTGTCGGTTGTTGTTGGATTTTTGCTAGTGCTCCAGCATACTCCTCTTGCCGTAATGACCGCATTACCAGGATCGGAAATGAATCCACCGCTTTGAGCCGTTGCTCCTGCAATATTGGACGGGTGCGTGGTGGTTATTGTAGCCAGTGATGCGGTAATAAAGCTCACTTCGCTGGTATAAGAGGTACCCGCACTATTGGTGGCATATCCTTTGGCGTAGTAAGTAACACCGGAGGTGAGACCTGTTATATTGGCATAGAATGTTCCGACATCAGATCCGGTTACGGTTGTGGAAGGAACATATTCATAATGAATACGGTCGGTACTCCAGCAGATACCACGCGCTGTTACCGGTGCTCCGCCATTGTTGAGGATAGTCATGCTTCCTTTAGCCGATTCGGATGTAACATCGGTGATGTGAATAGCAGCAGAGTTAAGTGCCGGTGGAACAGGAGGCGGTGTGGTAAACATCAGCAGATTACCATACGATTTGCCATAACTGTTCACTGCATAGGCACGAACATAGTAGGTGGAGTTACCTAACAAGCCGTCGAGGGTACTAGGGAACAGTCCAACACCCGAACCGTCGTCGGTAATTACGTGCGAAGGATCGGACAACGGATCTCCCTTGGTGCTCCATACGATGCCTCGTTTGGTGATAGAGGCTCCGCCATTGCTGGTAATATCACCGCCACTTATTGCCGAAATACTTGTAATATCTGTAATGTCGAGCGTAATAATTGTAGGTGCTTCGGGGATAATGATAAATGTCATATCATCACCGTATGCAACGCCGACACTGTTGCGGGCGTATGCTCTCATGTGATAGGTCACATTGGCCGTCAGTCCGGTTAAGGTACTGTAGAATAAGCCCAGTCCCGAGCCATTGATTGTATGGTAGGAATTGACAGTCGGATTTTCAGCCGTATCCCAGCATACACCTCTTTCAACCACTTCGGCACCTCCGTCCGAAAGTACTTCACCACCGCCTACACCGGTATCATTATTGAATGCTGCTGCATCAATAGTACGAACTTTAGGATAGTTCAGTGTGGTGAGGCTATCCAGATTCCCATAAGCAGTACCTGCGCCATTTACAGCATAAGCGCGCACATAATATTTTTTACCTGGTTTCAGACCGGTCATCGAACTGTAATAGTTGCCTATTCCGCTGTCGCTGACAGGTTGAACCGTTTTGGTTGCCAAATCGGTTGTAGGATTGGGGATAGTATCCCAACAAACACCTCGCACGGTAATTACCGAGTATCCGACGTCAGCAATCGTTCCTCCGCTTAATGCCGTGGAACCTGTTACATTGCTTGGAGGAATGGTGGTGATATGTACCAGCGCTGCTGTACAGAAGCTTGTTTCGCTGCTGTAACCTGTACCGGCACTGTTTTTCGCGTAACCTTTGATGTAGTAGGTAGTTCCCTGATCAAGGCCAGTCAGGTCAGTGATAAAGGTGCCGATGTCAGTAGGAGTAACAGTAGACGATGGTATGTAACTATAGGTTAAATGATCGGTTGTGTAACAGATACCACGTTCGGTTACCAATGCGCCGCCATTGTTTTGGATAGTGCTGGTGCATGTGGCCGACGAGCCTGTTACATTCTTAACCGTCACGATAGGGTTCAGTACCGGAGGAACCGGTGCCGGTGTAGTAAACTGTACCAGGTTGCCATAAGCTTTACCTGCACTGTTTACGGCATATGCACGGACATAGTAAACTGTATTGCCTAACAGTCCGTCGAGCGTACTTGGATATTGTCCAACACCTGAACCGTCGTCTGTTATTATGTGCGATGGATCGGAAAGAGGATCTCCCAAAGCACTCCAAATGATGCCGCGATGAGTAACGGAAGCGCCTCCGTCGGCAGTGATGTCGCCGCCACTTTCGGCTGAAATGCTGGTAATATTTTTGGCATCCAAAGTGATGATGGAGGGCGTTGATATCGGGGTAATGAATAACCGGTCTTCGCCGTATTCAACACCTTGTGAATTTACTGCATAGGCACGAACGTGATAGGTGGTATTCGGAAGCAATCCTGTAATATTGCTGGCAAACAATCCTAATCCGGAACCTGTTACCGGTTGCCGTGTTTTTGAAGTAAGCAGCGTGTCCGGGTTGATATTCGGACTCCAGCAGACACCTGTGAGCCAAATGTTAGCTCCGCCATTCGATAAAACGTTTCCACCTCCGGTTGCCGTATAAGCGGTTATATTCGTAGGAATAGCCGTGATGACGATCGGGTGGCACATAACGTCCTGCCAGTCGGTACCGTTATAAAAGCGTATGGTTTTGGATGTTGAATTGACATAGAAAGCTCCGGCAGAGAGTCCTGTGGGTGCAGGATTGTTGCTGATTACAGGCAGTTTGTATGTTTTTACGGCCGAACCGGAAATGAAACTGTTATTGTCAGAGATGCTGCCCATTAATAAGTCGGTCATTTTCGACCAGGTAGTGCCGTTATACACCATCACCGATTTGGTAATCGTAGAGTAGTAAACAGAACCGGATTGCGGGTTTAGAGGAGCATCACTCAACGACGGCAGGAAAGGAATTCCGTTTTTGACTACAAAATAATCCTGCGCAGTTGATGCGGTTATATTATTGGTACATAAAGTTTCCCATCCTGTACCGGTGTAAATAAGCGGTTGAGAGTCGGTGCTGCTGAAGATAAGCATCCCGTTTTCGGGAGACGAAATAGACGACGGATTAATTACAGGAAGATGCGGAATTCCTCCGATCACCCTGAAATAGTTCTGCCCGTAAGCCATGCTGAAACCAGCAAGCAGTAATACAATCCTGAAAACCGATATGTAGATAAGTCTTTTCAACCCAATTTTTTCCTTGTTATTTATCCAGTTTTTTCAGAATGGCATTGATCTGTTCCTGTTGTCTGTCAAGCCTGTTCTTCAGTTCGTTTATTTGCTCCTGTTGCTCTTTCACTGCCTGGATAAGTACGGCGGTTAATTGCGTGTAGTCCACTTTCAGGAAGCCGTCAGCGCCCTTTGTCACCATCTCCGGAAAGACT